>CAYZBB010000239.1:0-6820 GCA_964476495.1 uncultured Actinomycetes bacterium
GCTCTGGGCAAACCGGTGCTCAGCGATCCAGCCCCTACCCCCGACCTACGAAGGACCCAGCAATGAGCGACTGGTCAACATCGCGAATCCGTGACGTGTTCGGCCTGCATTGGCATCTGCACACGATCGACGAGGTTCGCCGCCGTGATACATCCGGTGGTCGCCGCGTCTGGTTGCACCGCCGATGGTTCCTGACCGTGCGCCGCGGCGAGGATGGTCCCGAGGTGTTCGACGGGCACGTCGAGGCGATCCTGCGGCAGCCCCGCCGTGAGTGGTTGGCCGCCCGTTTCCATGTAGGCCATGACGGATCCGGAACTCCTTGGGACGGGCACCTGTTGATCCTCGGGTCCGGCGCCTTCTGGGGCCTCGGCCCGGGCAGGCGCCTGGCCGCCCGGATCAGCCGCTGCCGCGACCACAAATACACTGGCCGCGACTTGGCTGTCCGGTTCGACGGAAGCGACCTGTGGCTGTCCGCGTGGGTGCACCCCGACCAGTGGACCAAGGGCGAGTTCGCCGGCTGGCGATCCGGCCGGATCCCGCTCAACCCCGTCGAGTGGAGCCGTGGACCGCGCAGGTACTTCTACGAGACCCTCGCCGAGACAGACGATCTCGTTCTGCTCCCCGAGGGCACCTACCCGGTGCACCTCAAGCTGCAGCGGATGACGTCTGGCCGGACCAAAGGCGGACCCCGCCGGCCCGAGGGCATCACGGTCGACTGGACGGCCACCGGCGGGATCCCGACCCGGCCTGACGACGGCTGGAAGGGCGGCGACACCTACGGGTCCGCGGTCAAAGTCAGCACGACCGACCCTGACCGGTGGCCTGGTGAGGCCACCCATCGGATAGCCGGATGGGTCATGACCGAACGCGGACGCATGGGCTACCGAAGCACCCTGGAGGCCCGGTGATCACCGATTGGAACCAGCTCCGCCCGGGCGACCGGGTGAGAATCACGTTCGAGGGCACCTGGCGTGATGTCTGGGATGACTCCCCCGACGGGTGGACGATGTTCGTTGCCAACGACAGGTCGGATTCCGAGGCCACCTTCAGCCGCGCGTGTCTCACGAACGCAACGTCCGCGGAACTGATCGAGCGCCCGTTCACCCCACCCAAGGCGGGCACCCTGTTCCGGCAGGAATCCCTGTGGATCAGCCACGGCGACAAGGGCTTCCGGCTGGTCCGGCTCCCTGACGGAGCGCTCCCGAATCACTCGATGGACAGCCGGATCCAACCCTGGTCGGCGATGGCCTCCGAGTGGCTCGACGACATCGAGGTGTTGGAGCTGTGAGCGCCCCCGAGTTCGGCTACTGCAAGGGGCGGTTCATGGTGTGTGAGCTGGTGATCCGATGACCGCAACCGATCCCGTGGGCGCCCTCCGCAAGTTGTGGGCCGACACCCACGTACACGACGCCGACTTCCCCCTCGCAGCAAAGCATGTCCGCGGCTCGCTGGAGATCAGCGCGCAAGACGACCCAACGCTGATGCGGGTGATCGAGGAGCTCAAGGCTCAGGACTCCGCCGCGGTTGGCCGCATGCGCACCGCCTTTGTCCTGGCCCAGTACCGGGACGGCGACGAGATGGGTTGGCCAGCGGAGTTCGCGTGGCTCGACCTGCACCAGGGCCAGGTGCTGTGGACGCTCGCGGTCGACATCCGAGCGAACGGCATGCAGACCCCGATCCGGCTCGGCAACGACGGCCGCGTGTGGGACGGGCACCACCGGCTGCGGGTCGCGGTCATCCTCGGCCTGGACGAGGTCCCCGTGGAGGTCGTCCGATGACCAAAGCCGTCACCACGGCCGCCGAGCTCGACGCACTGCCCCGCGGCGCTGTCGTCCGATCAGCGGCCGGCACGATCGCCTGTCGTTGGGACCGGACCCGCGGTGTGGTGTTCGGCGACAACCGCCCCTTCGCGTGGTCGAAGCTCGCGCTGCCGGCTGACGTGCTGTACCTGCCGGACGGCGACTCATGACCACCTGGCCCGGCTACACATCGATCGACGAGGTCGAGCACGCCGCCCTCGCGTTGCTCACCGACGTCCGAGACCGGGCACCCGACACCAACCTTCAGGTCCTCTCACTGGCCTGCCAGCACGAGCCGGTGCAGATGGCGCAGGTCCTGATCTGCCTGGCCGCGTGGGTGGGCGACGACATCATGCCGAGGGACCTGGACTACCGGGCCACGTTGACCGCCCTGGGCAACCCGCACGTGGAGGCGAGTCATGGCCGCTGACGGACTGTTCGCCGCGCCTGAGCCTGTGCCGGACCCGCTGGATGGCCTGTCCCCGGACGCCAGACGAACCGCCAGGCAGCGGATGGCCATCGCGGACGGGATTCACCCGCTGACCCGCCGACCGCTGCTCACGGGCGACATGACCTGTGGGGACTGCGTCCACAGGGTCCTGGTCAGCTACCACAACAAGACCTACGGCAAGTGCGACCAGATGCCGCTGAAGCACTCGGCCGCCAACGACTGCCGGCGAAGCTGGCCGGCATGCAACCTGTTCGAGGCAGCCACATGAGCAAGGACACGATGAATCAGCTCGGCTGGGAATGGGGCTGGGAGCGTCTCCTGCCCGGCATGACCGGTGAGCAGATCTCCGCCGGATACGTGTATCCGGCGCCCACCCGTCGCGCTGCTGAGGCGGCCACCGTGTCCTTCAACCCCGGCACCTACCGGATCCTGCGCCGACAGGTCGGACCTTGGGAGAACGCATGAGAGCGACGATCACCCACGAGTCGGACGGCCTGGTCGTCCGCAAGTGGACCAGCGACACCGTCGACACCAAGAGGCGACTGACTGCCCGCCGACGCCACAATCCCGGGTTCACATTGGTGCCCGGCGGGATCGCTTGGGACGAGCACCACACCTTCTTCGGCGAGGAGTGGACCGAACGGGTCACGATCGTGTGGGACGAGATGTCATCGTGACCCGCGAACTCAACCGCACCGAGACGCTGACGGCCCGCAAGCGGCACGGCTGCGTCATCTGCCTGCGGTGGATAGCGCCAGGCGAACGCTACGTCCGCTGGACCGGCATCGACGCCTACACCGGCGATTTCACCTCATCCGCCTACTGCCTGGGATGCGACCTGGCCTGGACCTACCATCAGCTGTTCAGCGACTGCGTGACGTACAACGACCCGTGCGGCGATGTAGTCGACTGTCTCTGCGGCTCGGACGCTCTCGTGGCCGCTGCGCTCCACGAGGAGCGTCCCATCATCGACGACAACCCCCGGATCCTCGACGACGCAGGCGATCCGGACAACTGACCAGTGCAAGGGATGTGCAGCATGACCGACTACGTCATCGCCGAGATCAACCAGGCCAGCCACCAGGTGGAGACGGTGCACGGGCCCTACGACCTCGCGGAGGCCACCGAGGTCATCAACGACCTGCGCGCCGAAACCGCTCAGGTCGGGTGCCGGGAGCGGTACTTCGTCGCTGAGTTGACGCCCGTCGAGGAGGCCTCGTGAGGTTCTTCATTGCCCCCGATGGGCAGGATGAACCCACGCTCTGGGTGACGTGGGTGACCCCGTACGCGACCATCACTGAGCCGGTCGTGCAGCGGTGCAAGATCAGCGAGGGGATCCGCGGGAAGGTGTGGGAGGAACTCCTCCACATCCTCACCGTCGCCCCGACAATGGAGTCGGCCAAGGCCACGATCGACTGCCTGTCCGATGAGAACGCCGCGCTCCTTCGGGCCAACGAGGACGTCTCCCGGGAGGCCCGCGGCCTGGCCGGTGAGGTGTCCACCCTCCGCGCTGCCCTGACCGCAGCGGTGCTCGCTGTGGAGACCCGCGCTGAGGTTCCCGAGGCGACCCTGGCCCGGTGGCGGGTCCTCGCCTCATGACGGGTTCACGATCGTGAAACGGATCATGCTGCTGGGTATCTCAGAGGACGATGTTCTGCAGGCTGCGACGACCGACCGCCGAGTCCTGGCGCACCGCGCCCACGGCGGTCATGTCACTCTCGTCTCCCCAGGCTGGTTCGGCCGCCTCGTCGACTCGGAGCCGTACGACGACTTGATCATCACTGCCAGGTTCGTCGCTCACCCTGACCTGAAACGGCGGGATGCGTGGATCGCGGCCTGCCGCACCAGAGTCCGCATCCCCACCCAACGATGACTGGAGCTTGTTGTGACCGATCCCTGGTGGACGTCCAACCCTCGCCGGCAGGGCGGGAAACCCTGCTACGCCGGCACCCGCATCCCCGTCGCCACCATCCACCACCTGCTCGCCGACCGGACACCGGAACAGGTCCACGGCATGTACCCCGATCTCACGATCGAGCAGATCGAGCTGGCGCGGGAGCCGCTCGTCCAGCTCTGCGGCTGCGACCAGGGCGCCGGCCACGTCTGCGAGCCGTTCGGGGGCATCTGGTGATCACGATCCCACTGTCCTACCGCCGGCCGCCCCTCACCCACAACCGCATGCCCCGCAACCACGCCCACAAGGCCAAGATCGTCCGCGAGATCCAGGACGAGATCGGGTGGCGAGTCAAGCCCCTCACCCCGATCACAGGGCCCGTCGAGATCCGACTGGTCTGGACCGTCCCCGACAACCGGGTCCGCGACGCCTCCGGGCCCGACCCGACCCTCAAGGCAGCTCAGGACGGTCTCGTCCGCGCCGGCATCATCCCGGACGACCGGCACGAGATCGTCCGCCGCTCCTACTGCGTCATCGAGCCATCCGACCGATACGCCATGAGACTGGAGATCACTCATGTCTGAGTCAGCGCGAGATCTGCCCATCGGCACCCGCGTCCAAGCGACGATCGACGGAAGCCAGGTCTTCTGGGAGAAAGTCTCCGAAGATCGGTGGGAACGCCGGGGATGGTGCCGGTCCGGGTTCATCGACGGACTCATCAGCGACGGCCTCGTCAGCGAGATCATCGAGCCGCCGAAATGACCGCCCCGCACCACGACCCCGACCTCGTGGACCGGCTCTGCCGCGTCCAGCACGACGCCTACGAGGCCGCTGCGCTGGCCAACGGGTGGGAAACCCAGTCCCGGTCCCGCGTCCCCTGGGACGTCGTCCCCGCCGCGAACAAGGCGACCATGGCAGCGTCCATGCAGGCGGTCCTGTCCGAGCTCGACCTGGTCACCAGGCCATCCCGATACGCCGTCGACCCCGAAAGCGTCGGCCTCGCCGACATCCTCGACGCACTGAACTGGCAGGACGACGACCAGGCCAGGGCACGCATCCTCGGCTACATCAACGAGAGGTATCCGTCATGATGAAGTCCGATCCGTTCACCGGCGGCGACCAGATGGCCAGCCGCAGCAGGTACACCTGCACCACCGATCAGCTCCTCCGCGCCCAGGTGTGGGTCGAGTCCTACACCGATGATCGCGACGAGATCCGCCAGGTCATGCAAATGCTCGCCCAACCGCCACGGACCACCAGCGGCAAGCAGCGGATCTCGGCATGACCGACCCCGACTGCGACCACCATCATTCACTGGGCGTCGAGGAGCCCAGCGTCTACGACGGCATCCTCTACTGGATCTGCTGTGAATGTGGTTTCGCCCAGCCGCGGTTGACCGAAGGACGCCGCGGCGCCCAAGCCAAGCTGCTGGCCGACACCCATAACCGCGGAAGGTAGATGGCCGCCGATGCATGAGTGGACGATCAGCAAGCACACGTTTCGGTGTGCGGCGTGTGACGCTTGGGTGGGTGCCGGGGAGAGGATCTGTCGGGTCCGCTGCCGCTGGTGGTGTGAGTCGTGCACACTCAGGATCGGTGAGTCCTGATGCGCGTCAAGCTGACGACGGCACGGCAGGATGAGGACGCCGTCAACCGGATCCGCGCGGTCACGACGAAGATCATCGTGCACAAATGGGCGCGTCTGACCCCCAACGGCAGGCCGATCCGCTGCGCGCTGCCACGGGCCGAGATCGAGGAACGCAAGCGGCGGAAGCTTCCCCGACTCAAGCCGAAGATCATCTTCGACACGTTGGCGAAGGCGCAGGCCTGCGAGAGGGAACTCCGGGCGAACGGCTCCCGCCCCCAACGCGCCTACGTCTGCCCGAGATCCGGCTCCGGGCATGCGCATTTGACCAGCGACTTGGAAGGAATCGGATGATGATCCATCCTCTGGTTGCGTTGTGGGAGGCGACGGGCCAGCCGCCACCTAACTTTCAGGGGAAGGCTCGGAAAGTGGTCGAGCCGCCCACACCGAGGGACGGAGTGTGCGCGATCACCGGGGAGCAAGGGCCGGTGTGGCCGGTGGCCAAGGTGTCCACGACGTTGACGACGATCGACCGGATGCGGCACCGCGACGCCGACCCGCAAGGTCTCGCGCTCGGCCCAGCGGGCGCATGGGCGGTCCGACACCGGGTGGCGATGCAGCAGGTACACATCGCTCCACCCGGGAAACCACTGGTCCCGGCTGGACCCATGGAACTCCGGCTGGCACTGTGCGCCATGCCTGGCCAGCGGGGGTGGTGGGTTCTGGTGCCGCAGTCCCGGCAGAAACACCTGCTGCCCTGGGCCGACCCTGGAACGGTTCGGGTTGACGACGAGACGCTGCGCTGGACCCATGACGACGTCCGCAGGCTGGCCGCCTACGCCGAGCTCCGGGACCTGGGATTCGGTGAGACAGCTCAGGCTCATCCGGCGCCGCCGTGGCCGGTCCTGGCGAAACTCACCGCCCAGCAACAGATCCGCGTACTCACGTCGTGGGACCTGCTGACCCAGTGGCGGAAACACCCCGCTTATCTCGACGTCGCCGCGAGGGCGACACGGAAACCGAAGGAGACCCCATGCTGATCAGTGACCGCCTGGCGGTGGTCGACCAGCAGCACCCCGTCCACGATCAGGC
>CAYZBB010000240.1:0-6782 GCA_964476495.1 uncultured Actinomycetes bacterium
CGGCGCAGGCGTAGTGGTCCGGGTTCGCGCTGATGTCGTCCCGCTTCGGGAACAGCACGCCATCAGAGGACAGTCCAGTGATCTTGTTGTGGTGTATCTGGACGTACCACCATCCGGACGACCGGAGCCCAACAACCCCTGTCCGTCCGGATGCCTGACTGATCGCCAAGTGGCCGATCTCGCCGCCGTACGCGAACACCGAGCCGGAACCGGGTGCCCCCGCACAACCCTGGATGTCGAACACGGCTCCACTGTTGAAGTCGGCGACGATCGTCGTGCGGGACCGGCCAGCGCCACGAATCCGAGGCCCGCTCACCACTCCGGAGGTTGGGTTTACCCACGTGATTGGGGCAGTGATCCGGTACGTTCCGGGAGGGAACGCCAGCACGCCGCCGCTGGTCGCCATTGCCGCATCCAGCGCGGCTTGCACTTCGGCGGTGTCGTCGGCGACTCCGTCCGCCGCCGCACCGTACGCGATCGGGGTGAACACCCGCTCGTAGTGCGCCGACAATGCACTCTTCGTCGCGGACGCACCAGACGCGACCAGTGCGGCCATTGCGGCATCGTTCGCCACAGCATTGACGCCCGGCAGGCCCTGCTCGCCAGCCGGACCTGGCACACCCTGCGGCCCCTTGAGGTTGGCGAGAGT
This sequence comes from uncultured Actinomycetes bacterium, assembly GCA_964476495.1. GTDB lineage: Bacteria > Actinomycetota > Actinomycetes > Mycobacteriales > Nakamurellaceae > Nakamurella. The sequence goes on from CAYZBB010000240.1 coordinate 650, forward strand.
CGTGAAAGTCACGGTCAACTCCTTAATCGTTCGATGGTCTGGAGGGGTTCAGGAGACAAGGCGCAAGTCGCCGCTGCCGGTGTCGTCCCCCAGTGCAGGGCTGCCCGGGGCGCTCACCAGCCACCACCCCTTGAACCAGCTCGGGGGCGGGTCGTCGTCGAGCCCCACCCACACCTGACCCGGCTGGTGTGACCGGTAGTCCGCCATGCTGACCGACACCAGATCCTCGAAGCGGGGGATGCCTGAGCCCGTGGCGGGGACGAGCACGCAGCGCTGATCGACAATCGCTCCGTCCACGGTGGTAGTGACCGTCCAGTACCAGCCCGCGGTACCGTCGCACGGTTCCACGGTCACTGTGATCTCGCCACTGGAAGGGACGGCGATCGCCTTCGGGGCCGGCAGCAGGAGCCCGGCGGTGACAGCGACGGATGCGGTCGGAACCCACGTTTGCGTGGCACTCACCACAGGCTGCTGGGTGACTTGCTGTGCCAGCAGGCTCACGATGACGTCGACCATGATGGGCATCTCCACTTCGATGGCTGTTTGGCTTCATATTGGGGGGGTAGGGCCTTACGCTTAACGGCATGAAGCGTGTTGCCGTTCTCGTGGCACTTCTCGTGTTGGCCGGGTGCGCGGCACCCGCCGACGCCGCCCCTGCCGCCCCGGCTTCTCCAGCGAGCGCCGGCACGATCTCGATGCGGCCCGAGTCGCTGCTCACGCTGCCGCTCGGCACGGTCGTGGACTTCGACGCGATCACGGTCGCCGCACTCGCGGACGAGGGCGCTGCGACGGTCGAGGGGAAACCCATGTGGTCCGTGCGGGTGCGCGGGTGCGTTGCCCTGAACTACGTACCGACGAAGTTCTCGCCGGTTAGGTGGTACGCGTCAGTCGGGGCAGGCCAGCAAATCGAGGCTGAGGATGTTGCCGCGGGCAAGCCCTTCGGGGGGGTGACCGTGATGCCCGGAGATTGCGCTGAGGGGCTGGTCTATTTCCCGATGACTTCCCGGCCCAATCAGGTCTGGTACTCGTCAGGCATTGGTGCGGCCGGGATGGTCGGCTGGATCATCTAGCCCAGCCCGTCCCTCCACACCTCGAGCGCATGCACTCTCGTCTCAAGGTTGTCGTAGAGGGTGGCGAGGCTGGTGATCGTGTCGCCGATCTCATCCATCCGGCCATCCGCCCATGTGCGGGTAGCCGCGTCGAGCCCGTCCGCGTAGCTCTTCGCGTCCGCCTCGGCGGCGTCCGCTTTCGCCTGCGCATCCTCCTGCACCGTGCGCCAGCCCGGCCCGTTCGGGACGAGGAAGCCGTGCCGGGTGCCGTCGTGGCCGTACTTGGCGACCGTCGTGTCCGACACGGTCACATCAAGGCTGGACCCGTCGTCGCCGTCGTCGTCCCAGTCGATCGACGAATCGCCCAGACCCGAGGAGATCCACTGCCGGATCTTGCTGTACAGGTCGCGCAGGTTGTCGCCGGGCGTCTGCTGCTTGCGGTACCGGGTCACTGCTCAACCCCTTCGACGGTGACGGTTTCGACAGCTCCACCGGTGACGGTCCACGACACCTTCCCGGCGCGCAGGGTGCCCGTCAGCGCCACCGGGTCGGCAGGGGTGGCGGCAATGTCCAGCCCGATCAGGTCGCCCGGCTGCGGGAAGGCGGCGGTGTCAGCCAGCCGCAACTCCACCGGGGACGGAGCCAGGACCTGGGCGGCGTTCGCCGTGACGCGCCGCTTCGCCCGACGCGCCGCCGTCGCCGACTTCTTGATCGTCGGCTCACTGAACGAGCGCACCACCGGCAGGTATCCGGCAGACACCAGCGCCTCATCGGTGTAGGAGCCCTTCACCTGCTTCTTGCCCGACCCACGGCCCAGCACCACAGCCTGGGTGAGCAGCCGGGATGCCTCGACGGGCCGGGAGAACACGCCCGTGTTGCCGCCCCGCTCCCCGTACGCGGGCCGGGTCGCGGTGATGCTGGTCGCGGTGGTGATCTCCGGGAAACCCCACGCCACCGTGCGGGTAACGGTGGTTGGCGCGCCGGCCGCCCATGTGACGGTCGGCACCACGGCCCACTCAAGCCCGTTGTCGGTGTCGCACAGTTGGTCGAGCGCCTGCCCGTAGTCGGTGGACCATGCGTCGATCCGGTCGTCCTTCTCCACATTCACGCCGGACGCTGCCGGGGTCGGGATGGTGAAGGTGATGCCAGACAGGGCGTCCACCAGCAGCGTGCGGGCGGCAGTCATCTGATCCATCGACAGCGGCCACTTATACCGCTGCTTCACCGCGCGCGCCGCCGGATAGGTCTCCCATCCGGCACCAGCCAACTGCACCCGGGTCGCGTCCTGCGGGGTCAGGCTGGACACGATCCACTCACCCAGGCAGGCCTCACCCTGCGTCACGACAAGAGTCCGGCGCCACGGGGTGAGCAGGTCGCGCACGTAGGCGATGGCGTCCCAGTCCCAGCCGGACCCATCCCTCAACGGCAAGTTCAGGTCGACGGTCAGGTCACAGGAGCCGCCGCCGAGCTCAGTTGACCATGTGGAGCCTGACGCCGGCCGCACCTCGCCGAGGATCGTGCCCGTCGCCGCAGCAGCCGACCACACCCGGACCGGCAGCCGGTCACCGTCACGAGTCAGGGGGACGCTCACGACCACGCCTCGGCCCGGGACAGCACCGCAGACCCAGCACCCAACCCGGCCACCGTCCACGACGAGCCGCCCGGCAGAACCCGCGGCGCAGGACCCGCACCCTCGCCGAACACGCGACTGTTGCCGTCCCACACCTGGAGCTCGCGGAAATCGACCAGCCGCGACCCGGACGCGAGCGCCGGGAACGTCCAGGTGCCGCCCGGATGGGTGATGCTGATCGCGCCGTGCGGGCCGGTCAGCGCGAGGCGGGGGAAAGCGGAAGTGTCGCCACGGTTCGGCAGGAGCGCGGTGCCATTGGTAAGTGCGCGGGTCTGAGACGAGTAGCGCAACGGGTCGTCGGCCACCAGCGAGAGGGTGAGTTGGGAGAACTGCGTCCCGATCCGGCTCTCCTGAACCTCGACCAGCCGCACGCCACAGGTGCGCACGAGCCCCCGTCCATCCTCGGAGACGGTAAGGGTGGTCCGCCCGAGACGAGACACCGCATCCAGCCCCTCAAGGGGGGAGCCCGGCCCGTCGTCGGCGGTGCCGACAAGGTCGCAGGCGATGGTGATAGCCCGCGCCTCACGGCTCTCCTGACCGGCCACCTGACCCTGCCCAGACCATGCCGGCGAGGTGTCGGTGTTGTCGTTCCCACGGACCCGCCACCCGTCCAGACGGACAAGATACAACGCCCACTCACCCGCGGCGGGAACGTGGGCGCGCGACGCCCGGATCTGGATACCGCCAAGCGTGACTTGGTATGCCATCAGACCTGCACCGCCCATTCACGCATCTTGTGTTCCCACTGCGCCCTGTTCCGGGCGGCCAACTCGGCGGCGTCCACGCCGTAGTTGTTCTGGGTGAGGGACGGGCCGCCGCGCACCTCGTTACGAACGGCAGCCTGCGTCCGCTGACTGAGCGCCCGCTGGGTCTGCCGGGCGTCATACACCACACCGGACGTGCCGAACTTGACCAACTCAGGGCCGTTCTCGCCCACGAGGTAGGTTCCGCCGGCCATCACCGGACCACCCGACGCGCGGGCGCCGTTGATGCCGAGCGCACGGAAGTTGCGGGCCAGCGCGTCGAGCTTCCCGGTGCCGGAGATCGTCAGGTCGACCTTCTTCTTGTCCGGGATGGACTTGATGCCGGCCGCTGCCTCGCGGGCCTGCCTCGCCATGTTCCGCAGGTTTCCGGCGGCCTCCTTGGCCCACTCGAAGCCGGGGATGTTGCCGAGACCCTCCAGCATCCCGGCGAGCCCGTCGACGACCCACGCGAAGCCCTGCACGATGCCTCGCAGCGCCGGGGCGAGGGCGTTGTTCCACAGCCAGGTCGCGATGCCGCCGATCACCTCAAACGCGGCATTGACCCCGTCGCGGAACCACTCCACATTGTCGTAGCACCACAGGAGGGCGGCCACGAGGGCGGCGATGGCCAGCACGACCAGCGAGATTGGGTTGACGGCCATGATCGCGTTGAGCACGAGGAAGGCGCCCGCGACGACCCCGAGCCCGATGGCGAGGTACTTCAGCCAACCCTGGTTCTTGACGACCCAGCCGCCGAACTCCTTGATGCCGCCAAGGATGCCAGGCAGGGCTGCGGTGAACGCGCCGATCCCCTCCTTGATGGACGGAATCATCGGAGTCAGGGCATCGGCCAGCCCCTGCCCAACCGTGTCCTTCAGGGTCGAGATGATGCCCTCGAGCGACTGGGACTGCTTGCCCATGAGGCCGTTGAACTTCTCCAGGCCCTTCCCGGTCTCCAGCGCCTTCATCATCGCGGCGAGGTCCTTGCCGCCAAGCTTGCCCTTCTGCGCAAGCTCGGCGACTTCCTTCTTCGACCGCCCCGTGGCGGCGGCCAGGAGGTCATAGACGGGGATGCCTGCGTCACGGAGCTGGTTCAGGTCCTCGCCGGTGATCTTCCCGGCGGCGTTCATCTGCTGGAGGGCGACAACGGCCCGCTGGATGCCCTCGGAGCCGGTGCCCATGCCGGAGGTGACGTTGCCGAGGGTGGTCATGATGGGGATGACCTTGTTCGCGCTGATCCCTGTGGCGAGCAGCTTCGACGCGGCCCCCTGCAACTCGGGGAACTCGAACGGGGTCGTCGCCGCGAACGCCTTCAGCTTGGTCATGAAGGCTTCGGCCTTCTTGCCGGACCCGAGCATGGTCTCGAACCCGATGGACGCCTTCTCCATGCCCATCGCGGTCTTGAGCCCGAACCCGAGCAGGTCGCCGGTCAACTTGGCGATGCCGAGACCGGCGAACAGGCGCCCGAGGTTCCGCAGCCCGGGAGTTGCGCCGCGCTCGACGTTCTGCCCGATCTGGCGCCCGGCCCTGTCGGCGGTCTGCGGCGCCTGCCGCATGCCCCGCTGGAACTCGGCATCGTCGAGCTTGAGCTTTGCCGCGAGTGTGCCGAGGTCTAACGCCATGGCCCCTCCTTGATGGTACACTTAAGGAGTGAAAATCACTCAGGCCTTGGCCGCTCAGGAGCGACACCTTCTGCAGGTCGTCGTAGACCCCGAAACTGGATGCTGGAACTGGACTGGATCCAGCATCACCAACATGGGTTACGCCCGATTTCGGGTCGACGGAAAGCGCACCTCGGTTCACCGCTGGGCATACGAGCACTACGTTGGTCCCATCCCAGAGGGGCTGGTTATTGACCACCTTTGCGACAACACGCTTTGCTCCAACCCGAAGCACCTCGCGGTTGCCACCCAGCGGCAAAACACCACGCGGTCACTCCGAAACCGAGTTGGGCAAAACCTCGCCAAGACCCACTGCCCACACGGGCACCCATATGACGACACGAACACCGGTTTGGATCACAATGGGAAGAACCCCAAGCGACGATGCCTCGCGTGTCACCGCGAGCGCGAACGCATCCGGCGAGAAGCGAAGCGCGAGGCAGCGGGGCGGGTCTAGGAGCTAGTCGAGCGAAGGGGGGTTCAGGGCGAACCCGAGGCGTGTGCGCGGTACGAACAGGACCCGATCCCCGGCGGTGACGAGGTTCGGGGTGGCGGTGATGAGGGCTTCGATGCGGACCTTCAGCCACCGCCACGACCGGCGCCGCAGGAGGGCGCGGTTGCTCACGTCGATGCCGAACACCTCGTGCAGGTCGGCCTCAACGAGTTCCCAGCGTTCGAGCACCGCGGTCCACGACAGGCCGCTCAGTGGGTGGCTGGGCGGGTCCTCGAACCTGCGGAGGCCTGTGGGGCCTTCCGGGTTGCTCGCCGGGTCGCTCGGTTCGGGGCTTTTCCCGTAGCACCACCACCGGCAGCCCAGTACCGGGCGGCCTGCTCCGCGCCTTGGGTGATCCAGGTGAGCGCCGTCCCGAACACGTGCTGGACGACGGACCACTTCACGCCGTCTGCGGTCATCTCGTCGAGGGCGGGTCCGAGGATGCGCACGATCAGGTCGCCGTGCTGCTGCTCCTCAGCCTTGAGGATCTGCTGAACGCGGGCGTCGTTGCTGTCGATGTCCTGCCCGTTCGCGGCGTCGACCACTACGTCGATGAG
>CAYZBB010000241.1:0-6747 GCA_964476495.1 uncultured Actinomycetes bacterium
CGGGCGACCCTGGCCGACCTCGCCGCGTTGGAGCAGCCGGACGCCGGGAGGGGCACGGTCGATGAACTCAAGCACCGCCGCGATGTCAAGGGTGGGCGCGCAACGTCCGACGCATCTGCTAACGCCTGAGGGCCGGTTCGACTTCTCCGACGGTGACGACGCGATCGCCCTCGCTGCCGCGCTGGGGCTGCATCTGTTCGACTGGCAGCGGTGGCTCGTGCGCTGGATTCTGGCGGTCGACGCGGCCGGCCAGCCGGCGTGTCGTCAGGTCATCATCGAGGTGCCGCGGCAGAACGGCAAGGGTGCGATCCTCGAAGCGGTGGAGCTGTACTGGCTGATCGTCGCCGGGATCCCGATCGTGATTCACACGGCGCATGAGCAGGACACGTCTGCGGGGCATCAGGACCGGCTCGATTCGCTGATCTCCGAGCCCGAGATCACCCTGCCGGCGTTGAAGTCGTACAAGTCGAACGGCAAGGAGCGCATCCGCAACCTTGACGAGCGGCTGCTGTTGCAGTTCCGCACGCGGACGAAGGCGACGAAGCGGGGGGCGTCGCCTCAGCGGGTGGTATTGGACGAGTCGCAAGAGTTGCAGGCGGCGCACCTGGCGGCGCTGGTTCCGGCGATGGCGGCGCAGTCGATGAACCCGGACAAGCTGCCGCAACTGATCTACGCGGGTTCGGCGCCCCTTGAGCATTCGGCGTACATGCACGACTTGCACGAGCGGCTGGACCGGCAGCGGCCGCCGCGGACGTTGGTGGCCCGGTGGGCGTGTACCCCTGACGATGACATCACCGACCGGGATAACTGGTATCGGGTGAATCCGTCCCTGGGGTTGCTGATCTCGGAGGACTTCGTTCACGAGACGGAGTTCTTGGTGATGGCCCCGGAGGATTTCGCCGCTGAGCGGCTGGGGGTCGCCAAGGGCGGCCCGAGGGCCGCGTCTGGCCCGATCTCGGTGGGCCGGTGGGTGGAGCTTGTTGACGGGCAGTCGATGGCTACCGACGACTCGGTGTCGCTGGGGATCGACGCTCCAATGGACCGGCGCAGCGTCTGCTTTTCGATTTGGGGTCGCCGCCCTGATGGTCTACGTCACGGTGCGATCCGGTATTGGCTTCCGCAGCATGATCTTGGCCGTGTGGTGGAGGTCGCTCAAACGTTGGCTGATGGGCATGGGGTGCCGATCTTTCTGCCGCCGAACTCTCCGGCGCGGGCATGGCGGGACGACTTGCTGCGGGCTGGTGTTGATGTGCGTGAGGTCAAGGCGTCTGAGTTCATCGAGGCGCAGCAGCTGATCGAGCAGGCGGTGGCCGATGGGACGGTTCGGCATCGCGGGCAACCGGAGATGGTGAAGGCAGTTGAGGGGTTGGCGGCACGTGTGGCGGGTGACACGTCGCCGTGGTCTCGCAGGTCGTCCGCTGCCAACGTGGCCCCCCTGTTCGCGCTCGCTGCGGCTGCCGCCGGTGGTCTCGGTGAACCGGACGACTACGACGTGCTCGATTCGATCAACTAGGGGGGCGCTGTGTCGTTGTCTTCGTTGCTTGACTTGGCCGGCTCTCTTCTGGTGGTGGTGGCCGCGGTCGTCCTCGTCTGGCCGCTGTCTGCTGCTGGCGGTCTGGCGTTGGGTGGGGCGCTGCTGCTCGTCCTGTCGTGGATCGTCGATCGTCGACGCGGGGGGGGCTCGTGAGTCTTTTTCGCAGGGCTGAGGCTCGCACTTTGTCTAGTGCCGATCTGCCGTGGCTTGGTGGTGGGGTTCCGTCGATGGGTGCGCGGCGTGCGTTGTCGATCATCCCTGTCTATGCCGCGGTTCGGCTCATTTCGGAGACGATCGCCTCGCTTCCGCTCCATGCTTATCGGCGGACTGCGGATGGTCGGCAGCAGGTCGAGTTGCCGCGATTTGCGGCCGCCCCGGTGGATGGGTCGACGACGCAGGAGTGGATTCAGCGGTGCATGACGTCCCTCCTGATTCAGGGCAACGCCTACGGGTTGGTGACTTCCGATGGTGCCTACCCGTCGGGGGTGCTGTGGTTGAACCCGGATCGGGTGCGGGTCGAGGTGCCCCGCGGCGAGGTGCTGCCCACCTTTTGGGTGGACGGCCGCTGGGTGGACCGGGGGCAGATGGTGCATATCCCGGCCGTCGTCGTGCCGGGCAGCGCTGAGGGCGTGAGTCCGATCGGTGCGTTCGCGACTACGTTCGACGGTGCACTGGAGGTGCAGCGGGCGCGGCGCGAGTACGCCAAGCGGCGACAGGTCCCGGGCTTCACACTGCGCAACAACGCGGTGACGCTGAACGCCGACAGCGCCGAGGCGGTGGCGGCTCGCGCCGAGAGCAGGCTGCGCTCGGGTGGCGTCTTCGCTCACGGCAAGGATTGGGACTTCAACGCGCTCACGGTTCCGCCGGCTGACGTTGCGTTCCTGGAGTCGATCAAGGCCGACGCGAACCAGATCGCCAGCATTTACACCGTTCCGCCGGAGTTGATCGGCGGCACGTCGGGCGGGTCGTTGACGTACAACACGGTCGAGGGTCAGCTCAACTGGATTTTGACGATGACGACCCGGACGTGGATCACGAAGCTGGAGGCCGCCTTTACGCGCCTGACGCCCCGCCCGCAGTATCTGCGCTTCGCGCCGGATGCGGTGGTCCGCACCGACATCAAGACGCGGCATGAGGTGTACCGCATCGATCGGGAGATCGGTCTCAAGAGCATCGACGAGCTGCGCGACTTGGAGGACTTGCCGCCGCTGCCTAATGGGCAGGGTGAGGATTACGCGCCGCTCTCAGTCAAACAGCAAGCATCGCCCCAGAGCCGGGAGGGCCAGTGATTATCGAGACGCGCTACACCGCGGGCAGTGTCGCCTACCGCAAAGCCGGGGATGGCCCCGGTCTGCTCGGCGGCTATGCCCTGCGGTACGACAGGCAGTCGCAGAATCTCGGCGGTTTCGTGGAGCGCATCGCCCCTGGTGCGCTGACGAAGACGCTGAGTGACGGCGGGGACGTGCTGTGTCGCTTCCAGCATGACGACGCCCTCATCTTGGGCCGCACCCTGTCGGGGACTTTGACGCTGAGCGCCGACGCCGAGGGCCTGGTCTACGAGGTGGTCCTGCCGGACACGACGACCGGCCGTGATTTGGCTGCCTTGGCGGGGCGGGGGGACGTGCAGCACTCGAGTTTCGCGTTTCGGACGATTCGCGACGACTGGGGCTTCACTGAGCAGGGCTTCCCGCTGCGCACGCTCCTGGAAATCCAGCTGGTCGACGTGGCCCCCGTCGTCCAGCCTGCCTACCTCGACACCTCGTCGGGGCTTCGCGCTCTCGCCGAGGCGCGCCACCTGAACCCGGATGCCGTCCTTGCCGCTGCGGCGTCCAACACTCTCGCGGACATGCTCCGAGGGGTGACCACCGAGGTCGAGCCGGGCGAAACCCACTCGGCGGCGGTGGCTTTGAGGCGGCGACGGCTGGAGATGATCCGCCGCTGAGGCCGGGCGACACCCACCTCGACAACCCAACCCACACGATCCCTAGGAAGGGGAACGAACCATGAGCGAAATGCTCAAGCGTCTGCAGGAGCAGCGCAACCGGGCGTGGGAGCAGGCCAAGGCCCTCCTGGACGCCGCCGACAACGACAAGCGGGACCTGTCCGCCGAAGAGGACGCCCAGTGGCGTCAGATCAACGACGCGATCGGCCAGTACGACCAGCGGATGGCCGACATCGCCGACGCCGAGAAGCGCGCCGCTTCCATGGCTGAGGCGATGGCCGACCTGGACGCCAAGCCCTCCGAGCGGGGCAAGCTGCCTGCTGGGGGTGCCTTTGGTGACCAGTTGCGGGCGATGCTGCGCGGCGAGTCCCGCGAGGTCACCGTCACCCCCGACGCGACCTTCCGTGACCTGTCCAAGGGCACGGCGACCGCGGGCGGCAACACCGTCCCGACCTCGTTCTACGGCGAACTCGTCACCCACATGATCGACATGTCGGCGATCCTGTCGGCCGGTCCGACCATCCTCGAAACCCAGTCGGGGGAGACCATCGAGATTCCGGTCACCACCGCGTTCTCGGCGGCCGTCCTGACTGCGGAGAACGCTGCGCTCACCGAGTCCGATCCGGCGTTCGCCAAGCGCAGCCTGGGTGCGTACAAGTACATGGTCGGTCTCCAGGCTCCTCGCGAGCTGCTGGACGACACGGGCGTGGACCTGGAGGGCTTCATCGCGAAGCAATGCGGCTGGGCTGTCGGCAACGCGCTCGGCGCTCACCTGATCACCGGCACCGGATTGTCGCAGCCGTCCGGCATCGTCACCACGGCAACCACCGGCGTCACTGGCGGCACCGCGGTCGCCGGTGCCTTCACGGCGGACAACCTGATCGACCTGTACTACAGCGTGATCGCCCCTTACCGGGCGTCCCGCTCGTGTGCGTGGATCATGCGGGACGCCACGATGGGCGCGGTCCGCAAGCTGAAGGACACCACGGGTCAGTACCTGTGGCAGCCGTCCGTCCAGCTCGGCGTGCCCGACACGCTGCTCGGGAAGCCGGTCTACACCGACCCGAACGTGGCGGCCGTGGGGCTGAACGCCAAGTCGGTGATCTTCGGTGACATCAGCCGGTACTTCGTCCGGCTCGCCGGGGGTGTCCGCTTCGAGCGGTCCGCCGACTTCGCGTTCAACACCGACCAGATCACCTTCAAGGCGGTCATTCGGGGTGACGGCGTCCTCGCCGATCAGACCGGGGCCGTGAAGGTCTTCGCCGGTGGTGCCAGCTAAGCCCTGGCGGCAAACGGAAGGGGTGGGGGCTTCGGTCCCCGCCCCTTCCTCATCCGGTGGAACTTGGGGAAAGGCGGGGCCGTGAAGGTCATCATGAAAGCCGGTATCAGCGGCACTCGTGACGGTGTGGAGTGGCCGCGTCCGGGCGGGTCGATTGATCTGCCGGACGCCGAGGCGGTCGGGATGCTGAACGCCGGGCTGGTGATTCCGGCGGGTGAGCCTGAGCCGGAGCGGGCGGTGAAGCCGCGCCCTCGCGGTGGGCGTAGGGGCTGACCGTGACTGACTGGCTGGACCTCGACACCGCCAAGGCGTACATCAACCACACGAAGCTGACCGGGCAGGACGACGCCGCGCTCGAACTCGAACTCGACTTCGCTCAGCGCAAGGTCGAGGAGCTGTGCGGCCCGGTCCTGACCGCGACGGTCACCGCCGAGATCGTGGACGGCTCCGGGTACGTGCTGGCGCTGGCGTACCGTCCGGCGTCGCTGACGAGCCTTGCCACCTACCCGGGCGGGTCGGCGCTGACCGTGACCGACTTCCGCGCCGATGGGCAGACGATCCGCCGCAAGGATGACGGCTGGATCACCGGCCCCCTGTCAGTGACGTACATCACGGGGGCGGCGTCGGCGCCTGCGTGGGCGAAGCTGGCGGCGCTGGAGATCCTGCGGCAACGCTGGATCACGCGCCGTTCACCGGCCCGCGGTCAGCAGGTCGCCGAGGGTTTCCTCGTGTCGCGGCAGGCTGAGGCGGCGATGGCCGCTCACCTTCTGGCACCGGGTGGGTTCGCCTGATGGCCCGGTCGTCGGTGGTGCCCGACCTGCTGGACGCGCTGCTCGCGGCGTTCCCGCCGCTGGTGCCTGACTTCACCGTCTCGGACGGCTTCCCGCTGGAATGGAACACCGGCGACTTTCTCGCGGTGGGTGTGGACGATCCGCAGTCGGCCAACCCGGCCCCGTCGGCCCGCTCCGACGCGGAGTGGGCTGGGGCGCACCGCACGATGGGCCTGAATGAGTCTGGGGAGGTCACCTGTGCCGCGTGGGCGTGGCGGGGTGACGCTGACACCAAGTCGGGCCGTGATGCCGTGTACGCGGCGCTGAGCGCCATTCAGGACACACTCCGCGACCCTGCCGGGCTGGCCGTCGAGGGCCTGTGGTCGACGTGGCTGGCGGGTACGCAGCTTTCTCAGGATCAGACGCCGGATGGGGCGCTGGTGCTGCTCGTGTTTCGTGTCGGGTTCAAGGCCCGCATCTAGCCAGAAGGGGATGCCGATGAGGGTCCGCAATGTGTGCCCGCTGGGCGCGGTCGAAGTCGCCGGCCGTGTCGTGGAGGCGGGCGAGGTGTTCGAGGTGTCCGACGAGATCGGCGCGTCTCTGCTCCGCCAGCCTGCCAACTTCCAACCCGCCGATGAGGCGATCAAGCTCAAGGAGGCCAAGAAGTGACCACGTTCCTCGACTCTCAGGTCGGCTTCAAGAAGGAAGTCGCCTACGGCACCCCCGTCACCGTCGACCGGTTCCCCGAGTTCCTGTCTGCCCCGTTCAAGCTGGACAAGGCCACCAAGCAGGGCGAGGGTCTGCGGGTCGGTGCCCGGGTGGCCCGCTCGGGTCGGCGCGTGGTGCCGTTCTCGTCGGTGTCGGGTGACATCGAGCTTGAGGTGCCCACCAAGGGCATGGGCACCTTCTGGGAGCTTCTACTCGGCTCGGGGGCGTCCACGCTGGTGTCCACCGGCCTCTATCAGCAGGTGTGCACGTTCGCGGACAAGCAGCCGTCGGCGACGATCCAGGTCGGCGTGTGGAACGGGACGGCGGTCAAGCCGTACACCTACGCCGGTTGCCAGTGCGGCTCCTGGTCGCTTGAGGCGTCCGAGGGCGAGATCTTGAAGCTCAAGGCGTCGTTCGTCGGCAAGAGCCTCAGCACCGCGGGCAGCGTCGAGACGGCCTCCTACGCCTCAGGCATGGGCCTGTTCACGTTCGCTCACGCCGCGTTCTACGCGGG
>CAYZBB010000242.1:0-6731 GCA_964476495.1 uncultured Actinomycetes bacterium
GGGTAGATATGAAGGAGAGACGATGGCAACCGTGCTCAACGCAGTCCCCGCGCTGCTCGCGCTGGCGGACGCGGCGGAGATGCTTGTGTCTAGAGAGCACGCCTTTGAGAAGGCATACAGCTACTGCGTGACCAAGGAGTCGTTCCTGGCGTTGTGCGCCGCCCTCCGCGCGGCCGGGAGGAAGACGTGACCTACTTCGGCGGCTGCGCCAGGAACGCCATGACCTCCTGGAACACCGCGAAGCCCGCGTCCAGGGCGATCTGCTCCTTGGTCTTGCCGCGCGCCAGATCCGCCTGGATGTGAGAGCGGACCGCGGTGGCGCCGACCGCGAGGGGGTGGATCTCCTGCTGGTACTGGACGCTGTTGGCCAGGTCCAGGCCGGCGGTGGCGCAGGACGGCAGGATCAGGAACGCCGCGAACAGGATGCTCTTCATGGCCACCGAGCATAGCATGGCGGCATGGCCAACTGTTCCGGGTGTGAGTTCTCCTGTGCCTTCTACCCGTCCACAACGCCGCCGTTCATCTGGGCCGTGGCGGGGTTCGCTCCGGCTGCGTCGTGGCCAGACGGAACCTGCACGGACGGCAAGACCGGCTGCGTCGGGATCCCGTGTCGGCCGATCGGGCAGGTGGCCATCATCTCGAACGTGGTCCAGCGCCCCATCAGGGTCGTTCCCTACCACGGCGCCGAGTTCACCCTGGAGCACTTCGGCGAGGGCGGCGTGATCCCCAACGTGGACTTGACGATCCCATGCGGCGATGACTTCCTGGCCGCGACCCTCTACGACGCGGAGGACGGGTCGGAACTGGGGACCGTGCGCCTGCGCTGCTCGATGTGCGGGTTCTAGGTTCCCGCGGGAGGTTCGTCCGGTGGCCGCTTGCGAGTGGCCATGCGGCCGGCGGTCGGGTCGATGGCCCAGATGAGGGCGGTGATCTGGCGGTTGGTCTCCTGGGCCGTCTGCCGCATCTGGCCCAGCTCATCCCGCAGGTCCTTCACGGCGTTGGCCATGGACACCATCTCCACGCGATGGGACTCGGCCGCCGCCCGGATGATCCCTGGGCCGATCTTCCAGAGCACGAGGGTCAGGAGACCCAGGCTGCCCAGTTCCTTGAGCAACCCGAGCCCGAGTTCCCCTGCCGACTGGACCGTCGCCTCACCGCCCCCCGATGAGACGTACTTGCCGGCCAGCGCAATCGCGGCGGCGCAGAACGCAGAGATGCTGAGGTTGCTCATTTGTACACTGTACCCAACCCCCTTAATGGGAAAGGGGATGGTCCATGGGTCGGAGGATGTCATGGCAGGAGGCTCCTACTGTGGGACGAAGCGGTCGAAGGTGCCGAAGAACCCGTCCTGCGACGGCTGCCGCTGGAGAGAGGCGAGGATCGACGACGCCTTGGCACTGAGAGCGCCGTCCATGGAGAAGTTGCGGACCATCCAGACGGCGCCACCGACCCAGTAGCGGTAGTCGGTGTTGTCGGCCGGGATGAAGGTGGTGGGGTCAGTGACGGTGCCCACGTCGTCGCCGGTGTATTCGACCGCCTTGGCGACCTGCCACTGGTTGCCCGGGCGCTCCTGCCAGCCGAAGCGAACCATGTTCTCGGCGATGGACAGCGCGTTGGTCCGGATGGCGTCGTCGCCCAGTTCGATGGCCGCACACCAGAGGCCCCACGCGGCGATGCCTTCTTGCCACGGGTGCCACTCCGGTGGTTGCGTCACCGGCCCCACGTGAGGCGCCAGGTTGACCCTTGGCACGATGTCCAGGGCGCGAACGACCTTGGTGGCCGTCTGCCGCCACGCCGGGATGACCACCTCCCAGATGCGGCGCTGGAGGCGCTGGCGCACGTCCTCGCGCTGGGTCAGGTGCAGGATCCACGCGGCGTCCTGGCACGTGCGGCCGACGGCGCGGGCGGCATCCAGGGCGGAGGAGAAGTACCCCGGCTTCTGCGAGGGGAGCGTCTGGGACAGCAGGTATTCCTCGGCCGCGTCGTGGACCAGATCCATAAGCTGGGGGTCCGCGGTCAGGAGAGCCGTGGAGTGCAACAGGAGTCGGCTGGTGTGCTGCGGGTCCAGGCCGTCCCATCCGCCGCGGGCAGCGTCGTAGCCGGCGCGCATGGCGGCGGTCCAGGAGTCCTGGTTCGGCTTGCCGAGTTGGTCCGGGGAGACGGAGATCATCCGGTGAGGGCGGCCCATCCAGAGGTTGAGGTTGGGGTGGGCGGCGGCGCGGATGGCGTTGCCGAACTGCTCCCGGAAGTGCGTCGGTCGGCACCACTCCTGAGATGCGTCCATGATGGCGATGGGCAGCCACTGCGGTGTGTCCAGGAAGCCGGCGTTGCCGTGGATGACGCCAAAGTCGTCCTGGGCGCCCGTCTCCGCCGAGGTCTTGCCGAGGCCGTACACCGGATCGAAGTCCGGGGCGGTCGGACGGTTGCTCCACCGCTGGTTGAACTTGGCTTCGCAGGCGGTGCGCAGGTGCATGTCGGTGGGGAAGAACGGGGGCAACGTGACGCGATGGCCCGCGGGTCCGACCTCCCACCAGTTGGTGGCGACCGCGTAGAGCGGCATGGACTCGGTAGCTTCCAGGCGGGCGTCCAGCATGAACGTGCCGCGCCACGCATGGGCCTCACCGTGGGCCAGCACGGTGCCAGCCGGCAGGAACGTGACCGTGCGGACCCCGTCAGCGGCCACCGCCACCTGCACCGGGCGTTGGAGGGGCGGCGTCACCGCCAAGAACCCTGCCGTCAGTGGCAGCGCGATCTGGAGCGGCTGGGTCAGGGTCAGCGACAGGTCCGTGGTCGTCGGCTCCGAGTACCCCGCTGTCAGCCACCACTGCGCGACCGGCTGGTGCGTGTCCCACTGGAGGACGAGCTTGGCCCACAAGCGGCCCCACAGGAAGACGCTCTCGATCTGGTCGCCGCGGGGCGTGTCCGGCTGGAGCATCCCACTGAGCAGGTGGTCCACATCGCCGGCCCCGGTTTCGACGGACGGGGCGGCGTCCAGCACCAAGTCGCAGTCCAGCGTGGCGCCGCTGTCGATGGCGACGCGCGCTTCCAGCACTCCGAGGCGGGCCGATCCGTCGGGCCACGTGGACCAGAACCGCACCTCCGTCGCCTGCGCTCCCTCCAGTCGCAGCGCCTTCAGGTCGGTGACCGCCACCTCCCCGCGAGCGAACGGCACCATGCAGCGGAAGGTGCTCATGCGCGGCTTGAGCACCGGGTTCAGGATGCGGACGTTGGCGACGATCTTGGTCATTGCGGAAGTCTACCGAGTCACTTCACCAGTGCGCGAACCTTCTCCACAGTCTCCGGCGACAACCCGCCGCGCTCCTTGAACAGCTCGCCGATGGCCATGCGGAGCATCTGGGGGTCGTGGCCCTTGAGTAGCGCGTAGTCCTGGATGGCTTGGGCACGTGCCTCCTTGGTCCCCTGGAAGAGCAGGCGTCCCTCGCGCCCCATGGACCGCAGTTGCGCCAGGCGCTGGAGTTGGCCGCGGTCGGGCATGGATCCCTGCTGGCGGATGCGCTCGCGGATGGCGTCCATCTGCTCCGGCGTGGATCGGCCCTGCTTCTGCGCGTCCACGTAGTCCAGGATCATGTCGAGCGTGTCGGCGTGCTGGCCGCGGGTCTGGTCTTCCTTCTCCTTCTTCCGCGCGGCCGACTCCCGCTGAAGGATGTCGCGCACCGGCGTGCCGGCGATCATGCGTAGCACCAGATCCGTCTGGGACACCGCCTTGTCCATCACCGCTCCGTCGCGCTTGACATACGGCCACAGCGCAGCGAACACCGACCCGGCATCGTACGTCGTGAATCCGCCGCTGTCGTTGGCGGTGGCGTCCATCCATTCGCGGGCCGCGTATGGCACGGCGCTGTGAAGTTCCTTGCCGATCGCCTTGGCCAGTGCCTCGCGCTTCCGGTCGGAGTCGGCGCCAACCATGTCGTAGATATGCTCCAGGAGGTCAGGTCCCGGTCCCTTGTCGAACAGGTTCGCCTGGAAGAACGGGATGGTGATGGAGCGCATGAGGGCAGTCGGTCGCCACCCACCGGTCGCCTTCTCCACTGCGTCCTCCACCGCACGGACGCCGTCCCGCAGCCACGGCAGTTCATGGACCGGGACGCCCAACTTGTTGGATACGGATGTCCCCTCAGTGTCCGCCCCCCACAGCTTCGGGATCAACTGCGACGCGAACCCCACCGCCATGGATGCTGCGGTTGCCGTCGCCATCAAGCGTCGCAGCGCACGCCAATCGCGGTTCCCGGAGGCGTCCTTCTGCATGGCGGCGCGGTACTGCTGCGCCATGTACTGTCCGACCATGCGCGTCGTGTAGCCCTTCATCCCGAAGAACAGTCGCGCCCACTTCGTCTTGACGACCTGCGGGGCCATCAGACTGTCGTAGACGCCAAGGGAATGCTCCACCACTCCGCGGGCGTACGCCTTCGCCTCCTCGTGGGATGGGGCGCCTTCTTGATACGCTCGCCCCTTCGGGCGCATGGCGTGGTAGGCGCCGAGGTAGATCGACGCCCCGGAGAACTCGTTGCCCTTGTCGTAGACGTAGCCCCACGCACGGCCGAACTTCTCGGTTGCTCCGCGCAGGCCCTCTGACGGCATGAGCGTGGATCCGCGCTCCTGCGTCAAGTCCATCTTGGACGCGGCCCGCGTGACCACGCCCGAGTCTCGCACCAGCCACGCCTCTTCACTCTTGGGCAACCGCATCGCCCGTTGCCCGAGCCGGAACCCGCGGAGCATGGCCTCCACGCCGATCTTCTGCACCGCATTCACGGTGTTCTGGTAGACGTTGAGAGGCATCGTCTTTACCGCCGCGGCCAGCGGGTTGCGCAGGAGAGTGTGGACGAAGAGGTTCTTGCCGGCGTTGAACAGGTACTCGATGTGATCGACGACGCTATCCACCTGGAGATGCTTACTCCCGTGCGCCATCTCGTCCTTCAGCTTCTCCCAGTTCTTGATGAAGTCTGGGTTGCCGCCACTGCTGTGCCATCCGAGGTAGTTGTTCTTCGCCAGTGCCGCCTGCTCCTTCCAACCGCCGCGGCGGGAGCGCAGTAGGCGAGCCTGATCCGGGACCAGCCACTCTGCCGGGTGCGCGGTGGACTCATCACCGGCACCAACAACCTGCACCTGCACGCCAGTCACGTCGCCGGACTCGCTGCGCTCCACGTCCTTGATGCGCACGGTGTCACCGCCGTGCCGGTACTGCTGGCCAACCTTGACAAACGACAGCGGATCGACCGGTTCACCCTTGTCGTTGGAATACGGCTTCCCCACGCTGCGCCATTCCCCCTCCATCAGCCGGTTGATGTCCCTGATGATGCGGTCGTAGTGGACCTTGCGGACGAGCCCGGCGTAGTAGTGGCCAAGAGAGACAACGGCGTCTTCGATGTAGCCCGTCTTTCCGACGCGATGCTTCAGGCCACGGAACCCAACCGACGTGATACCGGACGTTCTGGCCAATTCCTCGTGGATGCGCCGCGCTCCCGGGTTGTCCGTCATGGACTCAGACCAGACCCGGTGCATGTAGTCCTCGGTGATGCCCCAGTTCTTGATGTGATCCGCGAGCGCCTTCCGCTTGGTTGCCAAGTCGGCCTCCCAACGGACCATCGCCAACTCCGTCTTCTTGCGCAGGTGCTCCGCCAGCGGCTTCGGCATCTTGGACAGCCACTCCGGGTCGTTCATCTTCTGCCGGGTCTCGTCGATGGACTCCCGCAGGTCGCGGATGTCCTCGCGCATGTCCTCCGCCGCCTTGCCGCGCCGGGCGATCAACCTGCGTGCGGCCTCCAGCCCGCGCTTCATCTCGGCGATGCGCGGCCCCATGCCCTTGGCTTCCAGCCTTGCCTTGGCCTCCTCCTGACGGACCTTGCCCTCGGCGTCATGCGGCTTGTTCGCAGCGACGAAGATGTCGTGGGAGACATCGGACCCCTTCCGGATCCCGCGAAGGATGCCCGTCTCCTTGTCGTACAGCCACCGTTCCACGTTGCCCATCGCCGCTTCCTTGTCGGCGACGTGCTTGAGGATGATGCGGTGGGCGTGAGGGCCGATCCTCTGTTCAATGCCACCGATGGCTTGGCGCAGCCCGCGGTTCAGCGAGTTAGATGGCCGCGTGTTGAACCGGATCTGGTCCTGGACCACGTCCAGTTCGCGGTTCAGGTTCTTCCGCAGGTCGCGAGGTTCGCGCGGCTTGCGCTCGCCGCGGCCAAAGATCAAGCGGCGGATCATCTCGGCCGGGTTCAGCATCACGCCGGCCTCGGGGCCGAATTCCTCGCGCTCCGCGATCCGCTTTGCTTCGGCGGCATCCTCAGGCTCCACGCTGGGAATGTCGAACGGCACCTCCTCCGGGTCCTTGGTGCCTTCTTTCTCAGCCAGTTCGCGAAGTCCCTGCTCCTTCTCTACCTGGGATGCTTCCATCGCCTCGACAGACTGAACCTTGTGAGACTTGAGCAGTGCCTGAAGCAGATCCGACTCGGTGGCCTCTTGCGGCAACAAGCCCCGCGCCTTGGCCATCTCCAACAGCCGATCCACCGGTTGCCCAGTCTTCCGTCGATAGACCAGAGGGATGACCTTGATTTCCTCGGGATCCGCGCCGCTCGTGGCGATGCCTCCTTCTGCGCGGACCATGCGACTCAGATCGGAGACCTCAGGACGACGCTTCGGGCGCGCCATCTTCTCCCGCAGCTCCGCCTTCGCCTTCTCCTTCTGCGCCGCCTCCACCGCCCGGCCAAGGTCCGTCG
>CAYZBB010000243.1:0-6721 GCA_964476495.1 uncultured Actinomycetes bacterium
ATTTTCTTCTGGTTGCCGCTCTGCCGGGCCCGCATCATGATCGCGGCCCACGCGTTAGGGTCGCGATACCGTCGCTGCCGGGCCAGCTCCACCAGCTCGTTGAACGTCCGCGCCGCACGGGTCTCCTCATCGCGCTGCCGCCGGGCCTCGGCCACGTCGACCGCCTGCAGCTCGCCCTCGACTTGGGCCACCACCCGGGCTTGGACCGGGAAGGCGCACCCGCATTCCTTGCAGTGGCTCGCGAACGCCCGCGCCACTGCGAAACACTGCGGGCAGGTCCGCACGCTCAACGTGGGCTCGCTGGCGGCCTTCGACTCACCCCGACCGCCGAGGGACCATTGTCGCTCATCGTCGGGCAGCCCGTGACGCTGTGAGTTGCCCGCGTGGTCGAGCAGGATGGCGAGACCCTTGCCGGGCGCCGTCCGCAGGCATCTGCCAACTTGCTGTAAATACAACCCGAGGCTGGCCGTCGGCCGGAGGAGAATGCCGCAGTGGATGCCAGGGCAATCGAACCCCTCGCTGATCAGGTCGCACGAGACCAGCACGTTGATGCGGCCCTCCCGGAAGTCCCGCACGGTCATCCGCCGGAGCTGCAGGTCGGTGTTGCCGTCGATGCTGACGGCCCGGTAGCCGGCGGCGCGGAACTCGGCGGCCACGTCCTCGGCGTGCTTGATGCTGACGCAGAAGGCGACCGCCGGCCGGCCGTCCGCGTGCTTCCGATAGTGGCTCACGGCGTTGCCGGTGATGGTCGACTTGTTCATGAGGGCGGCGGATTCCGCCTGCTGGAAGTCCCCGCCCCGCTTATGGAGCTGGCTGGTGTCGAGCTTGGCCGGCGCGTAGAGCCGGTAGTCGGACAGGTAGCCGTCGCTGATCAGGGTGCCGACCGTCGGACCCTGCACCATGGTCTCGAAAACCGACCCCAGGCCCTCCCCGGACAGCCGCTGAGGGGTGGCCGTGACCCCGAGCAGGTGGGAGTCCCGCCAGGCGGCCACCACCTTGCCCCAGGTGCTCTTTACCGTGACGTGGTGGGCCTCGTCGATGATGGTGAGGTCAGGGCACGGCATCCGGTCGAGGACGCGCGCCAGCGTGAACACAGAGGCCACGGTGACGGGCTGGAGGTAGTCCCGGCGGCCGGCGGCGAGGACCCCGTGCGGGACGGCGAAAGCTGTAAGGGTTTCCGACACCTGCTCCACCAGCTCGTCCCGGTGGACCAAGACCGCCACCCGCTTGCCGTTGCCGAGGACCCGCCGGGCCAACTCGGAGAAGCACACGGTCTTGCCGCCGCCCGTGGGCAGCACGTAGAGCGCGCTCCGCCGGCCGGCGCGGTACTCGTCCCGGATGGCGTCGAGCCCTCGGGACTGGTAGGGGCGCAGGGTGATCATGCGCCGTCGAACAAGCCGCCGAGGAGTTTGGACGGGCGCGACAGCTTCGCCGGCCCACCGGCCTGGATGTCGTCCTCGCTGCACTCGTCGAGCATGGCCATGGCCATATCCAGCAGCACGAGCTTGCGATCCATGCGGGCGATGTCCCGCTCGATGTTGTCGGCGAAAAACTGCGTCATCTCCGACACCACGCTCGACGGCCGCTTGGAGCGCAGGCGGGCGCGGAGCGCGGCGACGTGCTTGGCGCTTAGTGCGGCCTGTCGCTTCACGCTGCGCTGCTCGGCGCGCGCGTTGATCAGCACCGACCGCACCTCCGGCAGAAGCCCGCGCGTCACCGGCCAGAGGCCGTTGTTGACGGCGTTCAGCCACTCGGCAGCGGCCCGCTGGATGGCATCGCGCAGGACGTCGGCTGCCTCCTTCTCGTCGTGACTGACGGTGGCGTCGCCCGTGGCATCGAAGGCTTGCCGGCGCGCCTCGTCGCGCAGCACTTCGTAGGCTTCCTGAATCTCGCGGAACTTCGCCTCCCACGACGGCTTCACCGCCGGGTCGTGGCACTTATCCGGGTGCCAAGTGTGCGCCAGCCGCTTGTGGGCGGCCTTGATCTGCTCGGGCGTGGCGGTGACGGGGACGCCGAGGATTTCGTAGGGGGTCACCGCGCGCCACTCCTCTGCAGGCGGTAGAACGCCGCCTTGAGCCGCTGGTACACGGCCCGCGTCGTGCTCGGGAAATGCTGGACGGCGCCCGTCCGCTTGTTCCAGCCGAGTTTCTTGGCGTCCTTCCCGACAGACTGCTCCTGCGCCTCGCGCCGCAGCCGCTTCGCAATCGTTCCTCGCACTAGCACTCTCCTCGTGGCGTGATCATCAACGGCCCGACAGGCCCGCGGTTGGTATGGGTCGGCACAGGCATGACCTGCACCACCTGCATCTCCATCTTGCCCTCGCGCATCGCCTTGCGTGCCCAGTAGGCAATGCGCACCGGCTCCGGCGGCATGGGCTCGGGCGTCTTCGTCGCCGGATCGCGCGTGCCAGGCGCGCGGAAGTCGACGCCGGAGCGGAGGCCGACGGGGTAGTCGCGGTCAGCGGGCTTGAGGACGGCGCGCATCTATTGCTTTCCTGAAATCGCGTGGCGTGTTGTACGGGTCGTAGCCAACAAATGCGTCGCCGTAAATCACCCGCCACGCGCGATTGATAATCGGATCGAGGAACAGAGCGCGCAACTCGTGGTCAACCGCCGCATAGGTCGCGCGAACCTGCTCCTCGACGGTCACCGGCCCCTCACCCGCCATCGGCCGCATCCTGCGGCCGGTACACATCCGGGCGCAGCTCCTCTTTCGCCACCAGCCCGCCGCTCAACTCCACGACCGAGTGGACCCACTCGGCGGGGATGTAGCGGTCGCGGTGGTACCAGTTCCACACGCCCTGCCGGTCGATGGCCGTGGGGCCGATCCGGCTGAGGCCGCGGGCCAGCTCGGCCCAGCTCCGGTTGTGCTGGACAACGCGCATGAAAGCCTTGAGCGCGGCGTTCTTCTGGGTGGTCGTCATGTGATGTGTTGCCATGGGCGAGCACTCTAGACGGCTGCCCAGGTAGTCGTCAACTGTTGACTTCGCCGTCGTCCTCTGTAGACTGGCTGGAGCCGGACAAATACTCAACGGACAAACATGGAGAACTACTACGTGAAAATCATTTCGCTTCAGGCCGAGAACTTCAAGCGGCTGCGCGCCATCACCATCACGCCCGATGGTAGCGTGGTCAACATCACCGGCCCGAACGACTCGGGCAAGTCCAGCACGCTCGATGCGATCTGGGCCGCCATCGGCGGGAAGGACGCGGCGCCGCTGGAGCCGATCCGCCAGGGCGAGCAGCGCGGCGTGATCCGGCTGGAGCTGGGCGCTTCCAAGGAAGAGGTGACCTACGTGGTCACGCGCCGCTTCCGCCGCGCCGAGGGCCGCGAGTACACGACCGACGTGACGGTGGAGTCGCCGGACGGCGCCCGGTTCCCGAGCCCGCAAAAGCTGCTCGACAGCCTGATGTCGGCGCTCTGCTTCGACCCGCTGGCGTTCACGCTGATGAAGCCGGCCGACCAGGTCGACACGCTCCGCAAGTTCGTGACTGACTTCGACTTCGTGAAGGCCGAGAACATCGACCGCATGGAGTACAGCGCCCGCACCGACCTGAACCGGGACCTGAAGCGCGAGCAGCAGCTTGCCGAAAACATTTTCCTGCCGAAGGAAATGCCCGACGTCATCGACGTCGAGCCGCTGGAGGCGGAGCTGAAGGCCGCCTACGACCACAACGGCAGCATCGAGGCGCGCAAGGAGCGGCGCGCCGACGCCACTCGCCAGCACGAGCGGCTGGTCGGCGAGGTGGCGCGGATGTCGGCGCAGATTGAGCAACTGGTCCGCGAGCGGGACACGCTGGCGAAGTCGCGCGACGACCTCAAGGCCAAGATCGACGCCGCCGGCCCGCTGCCGGAGAAGGTCGACACCGCCGAGCTGGAGGCGAAGCTGCGGGACGTGCGGTCGCTCAACGAGAAGGCGCGCAAGGCGCAGGACGACGCCAAGCGGCGGCGGGAGCACCTGAAGACGGTCGCCGAGCTGACCGAGAAGGTCGGCATCCTCACCGGCCGCCTGGAGGCCCGCCAGAAGGACCGGGAGGACGCCGTCGCCCGCGCCAAGATGCCGGTGCCGGGTCTCGGCTTCGGTGATGGCTGCGTGCTCCTCAACGGAGTGCCTTTCGAGCAGGCGTCACGGGCGCAGCAGCTCCGCACCAGCCTCGCCATCGCCATGGCCACCAACCAGCAACTGCGGATCGCACTGATCCGCGACGGCTCGCTGATCGACGTGCCGGGCCGCGCGCTGGTGGCGCAGATGGCCGCAGAGGCGGGCTATCAGGTGTGGATGGAGACGGTCGACGTCGGGACCGGAACCGTCGGGTTCGTGCTGGAGGATGGGGCGCTGAAGTCATGAGCGCCGTCACCGAGAAGCAGGCGGCGGGGATGTGGTGCCCGATGGTGCGGGAGTCCGGCCCGGATAACCGCACGATTTGGAATAGGACCGGCGAGGATCATCACGACCGATGCCTCGGCTCCCGGTGCATGGCGTGGCGGTGGGCTACCGACATCGAGCGTCGCGTACTCCGGCCGGGTGCCTATCGGGAGCCCGGCACACCGGAGCCCGTCGAGCATCGTCAGGCGCTTGGAGTGCCTGACGGCTGGACGTGGGAGATCGACGCCGACGCGCAGGACGGTTGCCACTGGCTCGAACCCGAGGAGCAGGCAGTCCCTCGCCGCCGCGGCTACTGCGGGCTGGCGGGCAAGCCATGAAGCGCATCGCCTACAACGTCAGCGAAGCCGCGTGGCTGGAGCTGCGCGCCCAGGACCTCACGTCGACCGACGTCGCGGCGCTGTTCAACGTCAGCCCGTACCTGACCTACTTCGACCTCTGGCACCGGAAGCATGACCAAGCGACCGTGCCGTTCCAGATGAATGACCGGGTGAAGTGGGGCAGCCGCATGGAGGCGGTCATCGCCACCGGCATCGCCGAGGATCAGGGCTGGATGGTCAGGCCGATGAAAGAGTACATCCGGCTCGACGGGCTGCGGCTCGGGTCGTCCTTCGACTTCTGTATCCTCGGCGGCTTGGACGTGCCCACCGAGGACGCGCCCATCGTCGTCACGGCGGACGGCACGCCTTACCTGTTCCCGGTGTCGCTGCTGGAAATCAAAGCCGTCGACTGGCTCCAGCACAAGCAGAAGTGGATCGTCCACGAGGACGGCGAGATTGAGGCGCCGCTGCACATCGAGCTGCAGGTCCAGCACCAGATGCTCGTGTCCGGCGTGCCGCGGGCCAAGCTCGGCGTGATGATCGGCGGCAACCAGGTCCAACTCCTCACGCGCGAGGCGATCCCGGACTATCAGCAGATGATCCTGCAGAAGGCCGCGGCGTTCTGGCAGAGCGTGGACGACCACGTCGAGCCATCGCCGGACTTCCCGGAAGACCTCGACACCGTGAAGCGGCTGTACGGCTACGGCGACCCGGGAAAGTACCTGGAGGCCAGCGACGACGCCGAGATTCGCGCGCTGTGCGAGGACTACGTCGCCGCCGCCGCCGCCGTGAAGGAGGCCGAGGCCCTGAAGGACACCGCCAAGGGCAAGCTGCTCATGGCCATCGGCGAGTGCAGTAAAGTAACGTGTGGGCTGTTCACCATCTCGGCGGGAATGGTTGCCGAAGCCGAGGTGGCCTACACGCGAGCGCCGTACCGCAACTTCCGTGTTACCCAGAGGAAACCGAAATGACCACCACTCGCAAGCCCCGTGAAGACGGGTACTACCTCGTCACCGGCCCGGACGCGAGCGCGACGCGCCTGGTGAAGGCCGCCAGCGCCCGCAGCGCCGTGGCCCAAGTCGCCGCGTCCAGCATCAAGGCGCGCCGGGCGACGCCGGCCGACCTGCTCGACTGCGGTCGCGCGAACATCACCGCCGAGAAGGCCGGCGAGGAGCAGGCGGCGCTGCCGCTGGCCGCGTCCGATGGCTGAGCGCAAGGAACTCACCGTCATGGACGAGGCCCGGGGCAGACTCACGCGGATGACCCCGGAGTTCGCCAAGATGCTGCCGGCCCACATCCGGCCGGAGCAGTTCACGCGCACGGTCTGCACGGCGCTGGCGAACCTGCCGAAGCTGCTGGAATGCGACCGGAACAGCCTGTACTCGGCGGCCATGAAGGCGGCCCGGGACGGGCTGCTGCCGGACGGCCGCGAGGCGGCGCTCGTGCCGTTCAAGGGGCAGGTCCAGTACATACCCATGATCGGCGGCATCCTCAAGCGGATGCGCAACAGCGGCGACGTCAAGGACATTGACGCCCACGTCGTCTACAAGGACGACGAGTTCGAGGTGGTGCTGGGCGATACGCCGTGCATCCGGCACAAGCGCAACCTCAGCGGCGAGTGCCTGGACGAGGACATCATTGCTGTCTACGCGGTATGCCACACGGCCGACGGCGGCACCTATCGCGAGGTGATGACCCGCGCCGAGGTCGAGCGCACGCGGAAGGTCAGCCGCTCGGCGACGAACCAGGACGGCCCGTGGGTGAACTGGTGGGGCGAGATGGCCCGCAAGTCGGTGCTGCGGCGGCTGTCCAAGCGGCTGCCGATGTCCACCGACATCGTCGACCTGATCCAGCGGGACGACGAGGACACGGACCTCGACCAGCCGGCGGAGACGCAGGAGACGGGCCCGCGTGCCAGCCGCCTCGACACGCTCATGCGAGGCCAGTCGCCGGCCGCGAACCCCATCGAGGACCCGCCCGTGATCGAGGGCGAGCTGTCGGGTGACGGGCTGTGACC
>CAYZBB010000244.1:0-6688 GCA_964476495.1 uncultured Actinomycetes bacterium
ACCGGGCAGACGGCGCCGGGCTCGACCCCTGCGGGTCATCCACACCCACCGCCAGAAAGTCGCCCGTATTCCACTCCAACGGGAAGCCATCCGACACGGTGAAGTCGGGCACAAGCTCGGTGAACGCGGAAACGAGGGCGTCCAGCAGATCGGGCACCACGCTCGAGCGGGCCATCAGGCGAACCCATCCGGCGCTAGTAGGTGCTCGGCCATCAACTCTTTGGCCTGATTCGACACAAGGAAGCCCTCGGGAACCGCCTGGCCGCGAGCCGGTGAACGGCGGGTGATCCAACGCTGACGCACAAGCTCCAGCGCGGCGACCTTCGCCCACGACGGAGCCGACGCCGCACCCGTCGAATAGGTCACGGACAGCGGGCCAGCGATCCAGCCGCCATCCTTGCGGCGCAACACCTGGCCGTCGGCGCGGTAGTCCGTCACCGTCAACGCCGTGCCGCCCGGGTAGGTAGCCAGCGATGTCAGCGTGGCAACCCGGTAGTCGAGCGCCAACGCATAGCCGGAGCCGTCGACAATCTCAGCGGTAACCGTCGTCGTGACGACCGGCCCGCAAAGCTCCTCAACCTTCTCCATCGCCAGGTTGAGTTCAAGCTCAAGCGCGGCATCGTCCTGGCCGGTGAGTTTGGTGTAGTTGATGAACTGCTTGGCGGTGTCGAGGTCGAGCCAGCTAGCCACGGGTCACCTCCGAATCGCAGCGAACCGCGATCCGGCAGGATGGCGGGAGTCATAGAGGGCGTCATCAGCAGCGGCCAGCGCCACCAGTTCGGGGCTCGCCTTGGTCGCCTCGGCGGCGTGCAAATGCAGGCACCATGCGTCATCCACACGGACCACGCCGCGGGCCTGCTGTGCGTCCGCGATCAGTTGCAGATCGCCCGAGTACCAGCGGTAAGACTCGTCGGGCCGGACGCCGTGCGTCGTGTTCAGCACGAAGCAGTGACCGGACGGACCATCGGCCCCGGTGAGCGCCAACGTCGCCCCACCCAACGCCCGCACCATGCGCGGCAGAGTGTCCGGCGCGATCGCCACGTCATCGTTCAGGACAGCCACCCGAGTGCAGCCACGGGCGGCCAGCAGGTCAATGCCCGCGTTCCACCAGGCGTGAATGTTCAGCGGCAGCTCGGTGGTGTCGATGATCGCCACCCGCTCAGGTGGCAGACCCGACGTGGCCACGATCGCCCGCAACAGTTCGGGATGGTCGCCGCGGGTCGGGATCGTCAAGCCAACATCAGCGGGGAGCCCGGCCGGCGCTTGCTGGTCGAACAACTCCTCGGTGAGAAGGTGGCTCTTGTGGTGCCCGATGCGGACACCCGTGTGCACGTACACCGGGAAGCCGAGAATCCCCGCACGGATGCAGAAGGTCAGATCCTCGCCCACCGGTGCGCCGTTGCCGGAAGTCTCTTGGAAGTAGGGGAAGGCCCGGTCGAAACCGCGATCCCGCATGGCCTCCAGCACGGTGCGGTGAATCAGTAGGAACGCGGCACCCGTCGCAGCGCAGCGCACCAGCGCGTCACGCGGATAATCGCGGACGCGGACGGTGGTGAACTGGCCGTCAATCTCGGCCCACTGGTAAATCGTCGGGAACAGGCCCGCCTTGGACATACCGAAGCACAGCCCGCCGACTATCGGCCGCTCAACAGGGTCGGCGGCGGCCAGCAGCGCATCGAGCGCGTCCGGCTCCCACTGCATGTCGGCGTCAACCCACAGCAGCCACTCCCCGAGCGGCTGCTCGAGGAACCGTTGCGTTACCGTGTTCCGCGCCGCGGACACGTTCGCGCTGCTCCACTCCTGCAAGATGTTGAGGATTCGGCGCGGACGCTGCCCGGCCATCTCCATGCCCACGTCCGTCAGGGTCGTGGTCAGCATCGATTCGAGGAAGTAGGACGACACCTCGCCGGGGTGAATGTAGGCCAGGACGACGCCGCCGGGGCGTTCCGTCTGGGGTCGCTGCTTCGTCTTGCGCCGGTTGCTCATGGTTCTCCTCTGTGAATCCCCGCTGGCTGGGTTGCGCTTGCCGGGCAAGGCGAAGGCCCGCGACCACGGAGGGAGTCGCGGGCCTTCTCGGCGGTTGCTTAGGCCGCCTGCCCTTGGGTCAGCACTTCAGGAAGCGGAACGCCCCCAGGTCGGCCACGTCGGAGCCGACACGCTTGACCGCGACCAGGCCGCGCTGGCCGGTCGGGATGCCCGAGCCGTCCACCACGTTCGGGATGAACTCAAGGTTCACGCCGAGACGGTCGTAGATCACGAACCGGGAGAAGTCGCCCAGAACGATGAGCACGTTGCCGGAGGTGGTGGCAGACGGCATGTCGGAAGCAGACTTCCACGGCGAGCCGAGAAGCGCGTTCTGCTCCAGCATGTTCACGACCGGGACGCCTGCGGTGCCGACAACCTGCTGACGGATCGTGTTGAACGTCTGCTTGTTGCCAACCCACGTCGCGGAATCCTCGAAGCGAGGCGCGACCGAGTTGAGCAGCGCGAACGTGTCCGCCGCGGAGGCGGACGTGAACGATCCGCGGGTGGTGGCCGTCACGGTGCTGGCAACGGTCGCGCTGATCGCGGTGACGATGCCCTTGGGTGCGGTCGAGCCGGAGCCGGAGATGAACGCGGTCTGCTCGGCGTAGTCGATGCTTTCCGCGATCAGGCCGGGAAGCTGTGACTGCATGTCGGAGTCCTGGAACAGCTCGTAGGAGCCGGTCACGTAGGCGGTCAGAGCCGCGGCGGTGATCGCGATTCCCCCGGTGGTCGGGCTGCCGTCGGTGAACGCCGAACCCTCACCCTTCCATGCCGTGGTGACGTTGGAAGCGGTGACGCCGTGCCACACGTTCTGGGTGCCGGTGACGACACGGGAGATTGCGCGGATCGGATTCTTGACCGCCGTGCCGGTCGCCAGCAGGGTCGGGTCCAGCAGGAACGGGAGCACGTAGCCGCCGTTAGCGCTGGTCAGCGACATGGACGCACGCACCGCGTCAGCCTCGGCCTGCGTGTAGACCGGGGAGCCGGAGGCTGCGATCCACGACCGAAACGCCGACAGGTAGTCGGGGCTCGATGTCGCCATCAGCAGTTCGGCTGCACCGCGGACACCGGACACCATCGCCAGCGCCGATTCGCGTGCCTTGTCGGAGACGGCGAACGGGCCGTCGTAACGGACGGTCTCGGCGACCTTCAGCGCACGATCACGCATCTCGGCGCCGCGCAGACGATCCATGCCGTCGAACAGGTCGGCAGTCTTGGGCGGTGCGACCTGCACCGAACCCCAACGGGCGCGAGCCTCGGCGACACGCTGAGAGCGGGCCTCGTCGGCTTCGATCGCGGCGAGGGCGTCACGCTGCTCGGCGGCCTCGGTGTCGAGCGCCTCCCAGCGGGTGGACTGGTCGGCGTCGAGGGCGGCCTCGCCAGCCTCGGCGTGGATGGTACGAAGCTCGGACTCGATTTCCGCGAGCCGGGCCTCCAGGATGGCCTTGTTAGCCATGTCGGATTCCTTTCGGGTTGATGATGCGCTCGCGCCGTTGCGCGGGCGTCAAGCCCCCCGGGTGGCTCTTGGCCGGCGCGGGTTGCGGATTGTCCTCGGCGTCCCCGGCCGTACGCGCCGGGGAGGTGAGCATTTGGGTACGGGATCGCGTCAACTCGTCAACCAAGGCAGGTTCACGGGAGCGCAAGCCCTCGATGTAGGCGTCAGTCAGCGACCGCACGCCAGCGGTGGAAGCAGGATTCGCGGGGAACGTCACCGGCCCGAACTCGGCCAGCCGGACCTCCTTGATGGTCCGCTCAGGCAAGCCCTTCGGGTTGTGATCCGACACGCCAGGCGCATCGGCCCACTCCTCGCGGGTCACACGCATACGCATCGAGGAGCCATACACGCCCGCGTCGAGGCCGGGGATCAGGTCGCGGTTGTAGCTGGTGTCGAACAGGCTGACAATGCCAACCGGAGAATCTTTCTCCTCGCCCAACGACTCGATCTTGCCGAGCACCTTCGAGCCAATCTGAGGATCGAACCCGTGATTGAACAGCACCTTGATGTTGTCCCGGTTCTCGGCGATCGTCTTGGCGAACGCGCCCCGCTCGGTGCGCTCCAAGAAGTTGCCCTCCCAGACGCTCTCAATCTCGTACCACTCGCCGAACGCGGAGAAGCGAACCTCCATCGTGGGCATACCGGCGCCGGACTCGGCAGGCTTGGCGCGGACAGCCGAAGCGACCGCACGCACAACCTCAAGGTTGGGCAGGCTCTCCATTCGGCACCTCCTTCAGTTTCATCGGATGCAACTTCTCGATTTCGCGGACCTCATCAACGTCCATCCATGGCTGATTGCCGAGCGCCAGGGCGTGCGCCTGGTAGCGCTGCAATGTGGTCGCCTCAAGGAGTCCCTTGCGTTCCAGTTCGATTTCGACCGGCCGCGGCGTCAGGGAGGTCAGCAGCCGCTCGGCGCGGCGAATCCACCGATTGATCGACAACACCAGCGCATCCTGACGGCGGTCGACTACGTTCGCGTAGGTCATCGACCCACCCGTCTCGTAGCCCATCAGTTCGGCCATGCCCGGCCCGAAGATGCGGGCGCACTGCGCCTCACTGAACCCCTGGGTTTCGAGGAACTGCGACTCCTCGGGGCTGATCTGGATGGTCTTGTATTCCCAGCCCTTGCCCATGATGATCGGCTCGCGGGTGCCACGGAACCGGGCCATGAACCGAGCCTTGACCGTCTCGGTCTGCTTGTCGTCCAAGTCAGCCAGCGAGTTCGTCAACATCCCGCTGGGATGCGCCCCGTCAACGAACCACTGACGGCCGAACGCCGACGACGCCAACGAAACGCCGATCGTCGTCGCGTGCTGCGACACCGGAGACAACCCCAGCAGACGGCCCGGGATTGGGTTGACGCGGACGTGCACAAAGGAGTCCTGCTTGGCCACCTTCTTGCCGTTCACGGACCACACCGGGCGGCTGGACGACTCGTCCACCGTGATTTCGTCAGGGTGGAACAGATCGAAGCTGGTGGCGCGCCCGCGCGAATCCCATGCGGCCTCGTAGCCGTACAGGTTCCCCCGCAGCAGCCACGACATCAGCACCCGGTAGAGCCAGTCCTCAACGCCGCTGCCATCAGCCCCAGGGTCCAGCACATTGCCGGGAACCTTCAGATCCTTGTCGTTGCGGCGGGCCTTCACCGGCAACTCGGACACCAGCGAGGCAATCAGATCGGCCGTGGAACGCACCGCGACCGACTGCAACGAGGTCTCACCCTTGCCCGGGTCGGCCTTCGATGTGTAGCCCATGAACGTCGCCAGATTGAACGGCAAAACCATCTGCCGATCCTCGGCCGGCCCGGTCTGCGATGCGCGAAACAAGCTCACCGCTTCCCCCTATCCAGCAGCCACGAGAAGGCCAGCAGCAGGCCGCCAGCGGTTGCCAGAGCGCCAGGCAGAGTGAACGCCGCCACCGACACGGCAACAGCGAGAATGAGCAGCAGAACGCCACACAGGTCAAGCACAGAAGTCAGGGACATGCCGCCCCCTCTCGATCAACGGAAATTAGCCACCGGGTCGTAGGCCGCCTCTTGCGCCAGCCAATCGCCCGCAGTCGCAGCCACCAACGGCGCCACGTCAGCCGAGGAACGCCCCCGACCCCAAACCCAAAGCCCCTCATCGGAGGCGGTGCGCTTCGCACCAGCAGCCGCCGCCGCAGTCAGCTCGCGCTGGCCCAGATGAACCACCTGGCCGGCACCCACCCGAGACACAAACCGGACGCATGCACTCGCGTAGTCGGCTTTCGACAGGACATGCACAGACACGCCCGCGTCCGTCAGATCAGGCACCAGCGACTCAGCAGCCGAACCGGCAACCACCCACAACTCGAGGCGACGTTTCGCCACGATCGCCCGGCAATGCGGCACCACCCAATCGACACCAGGGCGGTAATCCAGCACCCCGCCAGACGACGTGATTTCAACATGCG
This sequence comes from uncultured Actinomycetes bacterium, assembly GCA_964476495.1. Lineage (GTDB taxonomy): Bacteria > Actinomycetota > Actinomycetes > Mycobacteriales > Nakamurellaceae > Nakamurella. The sequence goes on from CAYZBB010000244.1 coordinate 5,954, forward strand.
AACGGCCATCAGCGGTCAAGCCAGCAGCCAACAGGCACGCATGAGACGACATCGGCGACACGTCGAGGACGAACACCGGCTCGCCCACGATCCGCGAGGACGCATCCTCACAAGCCCGCCACGCCGTCGACTTGAGAACCTTCCAGCCGCCGCTCAAGTCGTCCCAGATGCCCAGCGCCTCACGCCGGAAGTCATCATCGGGCAGCAGCTTCAACAGCCGCAGAATCGCCTTAGCGGGCGTCCGGCGCGGATAGGAAGGGTTAGCCTCCCGCCACGCTGAACGATCATCAGAAGCCGCGCCAGGGTCCGCGCTGAACTCGATGAACACCACGCCCTCGGAGTCGCCCGCAAGCGCCTCGGTCCGCAGGTTCGTGAACACCTCGCCGGGGTCCGTCGGCTTCGGCGGCGTCCCCGTCAGAATGATCTGCGGATTCTCGGCCTGGTTCATCGTCGGCGCCAAGTCGGCCATCGCCGCCTCAGTCAGAATCTGCGCCTCATCCAGAACGATGATGCGCACCTTGGCGAAGCCACGGATCGCGCCACGCTCACGGGCAGCGAACACGATGCGCGACCCGTTGCGGAAGCCAATCGACTCGTTACCCGCGCCAGAGAAGATGTCGTCAGGGTCGACATGCGGGGCCAACTTCTCACTCAGCGCGATCGACTTCAAAGCGTTGAACGTCTCCCGAGACACCTTGAACCGGTGAGCCGTCCACACCACCGTCGTGCCCGGAT
>CAYZBB010000245.1:0-6644 GCA_964476495.1 uncultured Actinomycetes bacterium
CGCGCTCTTCGAGCCGGTGGGTGATGACGTAGTTCTTCTTGTCCTCCGAGCCGGGGCACTGCTCGTCGGCCGTCCGGCAGGGACGGGTCTCGCCCAGCTGGGCGCACATCGCATTCACCACGTTCTCGGCCATCAGCCGGTAGGTGGTCAGCTTGCCGCCGGCGATGGTGAGCAGGCCCTTGAGGCCGTCGCGTTCGGAGTGGTCGATGATCGACATGCCACGGCTCATGTGCCGCGTGTCTCCGGAGCCGACCCGGGAATCCTTGACCAGCGGGCGGGCACCCGCCCAGGCGTGGATGGCGCGCGCGTTGCGGAAGCCGGGCACCAGCAGTTCGCCGCAGTCCATCATCTGCTGCACCTCGTCCCAGGCGATCTGCAGCTTGTCCGGGTCGTCGGCCTTCTGGTCGGTCGTGCCGATGATGCATACGGTGTGCACCGGCACCAGGATGTCGCCGTCGGCGGGGTAGGTGAGCCGATTGATCACCGAATTCGTCAGCCGGTGATTCATCGCGATCATGATGCCCGCGCCGGGCACTACCTGGACGTCGGGGCAGTCGGCCATGTGGGCGATCTGGCCACCCCATGCGGCGGCGCAGTTGAGCACGAAGTTGGTGTTGATCCGGACTTCCTCGCCGGTCTTCTCGTCGGTGCAGACCACCTGGGAGACCCGGTCGCCGTCGCGGTTGATCTTGGTCACCCGGTGATAGGTGAGGATCTTCGCGCCGTACTGCTTGGCCGAGTTGGCGGCGCTCCAGACGAGCTGCCAGCCGTCGACCGAGCCGTCCTCGACCTTGAAGGCGCGGGAGATCTTCGGATTGACCCGCGGTTCGGCCTTCAGCACCTCGGCGACCGAGACCTCCTCGAACGGCACTTTGGTGTCGGTGGCGCCCTTGGCCCAGTCGTCGCCCCAGGCCGGGTCGTCGACGTGGGTGGCGACGAAGTAGCCGCCGGTGCGCTCCACGGCGTGGGACTGGATGCGGGTGACGATCGCGTTCTCCTCGGCACACTCGGTGGCTGAGTGCGGGTCACTGACCACGTAGCGACCGCCGGAGTGCAGCAGCCCGTGGTAGCGGCCGGTGGTGCCCTGTCCGAGGTCGGCCCGGTCGACCAGGATCGCGGAATAGCCGCGCATGGCGACATCACGGACGACGCCGGCGCCGGTGGATCCTCCGCCCACCACCACGACGTCTGCGGTAAGGGTCTTCACTGCATCCTCCGATCGAATGGGTGGAGTCGTGGGCCACGACGTCCACCCGATGGACCTTGCCGGGTCAGGTCGTTCCCACGCTCCCCACTGCCACGATGCTGTGCGGACGCGCTAGTCACAGCCCGATCAAAGCGCACGCTACTCCAGCGGGACGGGCATCTGATATAGCTCAGGCCTCACATTAACAACACTCTTTTCTTGCCTTTTTCACATCGGTTGTGAACGCAGGAAGGTGAGGTCGTCGCTGCTCAGCCGGTGTCTGATCAGCACCACCTGGTAGGGATTCCAGGTCGACAGCGTGTAGCGCAGGACGATGCCGTCACCGTCGGCGCGGGCGTCGAAGAAGTAGGGCGCGTAGGCCGCCCCGGTGGAGCTGTCCTGGCCCCGGAAGATGGCGTCGCCGACCGGATCGCTGCCGTCGGCGGCGAACCGGATGAACCGCCGGGTGTGATCGCCGGGACTCATCCCGCCGGCTATCCAGTCCAGCAGCCGCAGCCGCTGCGACCAGGGTCCCCACGGTTCGGACGCGCTGCGCAACAGCACGGCCGGGCCGGCCGGATCGTCCGGCCCGGCCATGGTGAGCATCAGATACCGCCCGATCTCGGGTATCCAGCGCACCGAAAGTTCGCCGAGCGCACCAGGGGTGAGCAGTGGCACCGCGTCCGATTCGAGTGGCGACCACGACCCGGGTCCGGCCCAGTACTCGACGGTGGTCAGGAACGGCCGGGCGTCGCCGCGCCGCAAACCGGACGCCACGCCGGGCGCGGTCAGGTCGACCCGAGCCAGCCGGACGTCGTCGGCCCGGTACGCACCGGTGCCCCAGATCAGCAGGTGGCGGCCTCGGCGTTGTACCGACACATTGATGAGGCGGTGGTCGGAGAAGGTGGCCAGGAAGCGGAAGCCGATCGGATGCCGTCGCCGAGCGGGCTCGATCGCCAACTCGGACGCGGTGGCCCGGGCCAGCACGCTGCGGCCCATCGTCTGGTGCCGCCGGAAGTGGTTGGAGGTGAAGAAGGCGTACAGCTCGCCGTCGAGACTGAAGGCGTCCAGCGGCACGTCGTACTCGCGCATGGTGGTCCGCCCGCCGCGCAGCCGCAGCGGCGAGCCGTGGAACCGGACGGTGGGCAGTTCGGCCCCCGGTTCGAGCACCTCGGCGATGGCATCGCGGGTGCCGAGCCAGGGGCGTCCGGCCCAATGGGTGTCGCCGAACAGCAGGAAGCTGCGTCCGGCATGCTCGAACCGGACGCCGAGATCGGTGCCCCGCACGCCCGAACGGGACTCGGACGCGGACAGCGTGCGCACCAGGCCGCCCGGCTGGCTGTCCCGCTCGCCGCTGACCTGGGCCACCTTGGTCGACGGCTCCCCGGCGTCGATGACACCCTGATGGTCGGCCAGCCGCAGGCAGGCATGCCGCATCCATCGGACGCCGCCGGCACGCACCTGTCGATGCAGGTGATAGAGGGAGCCGTCCACCTGCACCAGGGCCTGCACCCAGCCGTCGGCCAGCCGGGTGCGTGCGGTCGCGACCGCGACCAATCGGCCCGACCCCCACTCGCGGGCATCCCAGGGGCCGTCCCACACCGGCCGGGAGTCGTCCGGGGCGCCCAGACCGGGCCCGAGCCGGCGCCAGCGATTCGGCCGCGCCGCATTCACGGCCCACGCGTAGCTGATCACCCCGTCCGATTCAGGCACCGAAGCAACCAGTTCGTGTGCCTCGGTGCCGGGACGCCCTCGCTGCCACAGCGCCGCCGGGCCCACAGCCGCCGTGCTGATCGCGTCGCCGCGCAACCACGGAGTGTCCGGACGGCCCTGCCCGTGGAAATAGTGATGAATGGTCAGCGTGCCGTCACCGTTGTCGGCGCCGATCACCGCCTCGAGCCGGTGCGGCGCGCCCGGCGGCGTCCACCAGGCGGGGCGGTCGTCCGATTCCAGCAGCGAGCCAGGCCCGATCAGCGGTGGCCAGATCATCGCGGGCTACAGCCTGGCCAGCACCGCGCGGGCGGTGCCCTCGTCGATCACCAGGTCGGTGGTGGTGCCCGCCCGCAGTGCACCGACGACCGCACCAGCCCGGGAGGGGTCGGCAACCACGCAGAACCGGCGGGTCACCTGGGCCAGCTCCGACGGGGTCAGGCCGGTCGCCCGGGCGTTGAAGTCGATGTCGGTCCACGACCCGTCCTCGCGCAGCAGCACCGTCGACACGTCGCCGACCACGCCGTCAGCGGCCAACCGGCGTACCTCATCGTCGTCGAGGTAGCCGGAGGAATAGACGTGTGAGGGCACTTGTGCGTTGATGCAACCCACCCCGAACACCGCGACGTCCATGCGGTGCAGCAGCGTGATGACGTTCTGCACCGAGCGTTCGCGCCACATCGCCCGCTTCGTGCTGGCGTAGTCGAAGAAGGCCGGCACCGGGAAGTAGACGACCCGCGAGTTGAAGGCGTCGCCGACGGTGGTCAGGATCTCGCCCACATACGGGATGCCCGAGGACCATTGATTGGTGCCGCCGTTCATCTGCACCACGGTGGCGCCCGCCAGCGGCCGGGGCATCAGATGACGCACGACCTGCGAGGTGGTGACGCCCCAAGCCACCCCGATCACCTGGTGGTCCTCGACGGCTTCGGACAACAGCCGTCCGGCCACCCGTGCGACCTGATCGAGCCGGCGTCCGTCGGAGGCACCGTCGCGGACGCCGACCAGATGCACCCGAACGCCGAACGCGCGGGTCAGCGCAGCGGCCAGCGGTGAGCGCGAGCCATTGTGATGGGCGAGACTGATTCGCACCAGCCCCGAACCGCGGGCTTGCTTCAGCAGGCGGCTGATCGTCGAGCGGGACAAGCCGAGTTGACGGGCGATGGATTCCATCGTTTCGCCCTGGATGTAGTAGCGGGAGGCCGCTTCGTACATGTCGTCGTAGCGGTCGTTCATTTGTTCTCCCTTTGCTTGCACGTTCGTGCACAGACCTAGCGCATGTGTTCGAGCCTGGCAAGACTTGGCACGACGGCCGGAAGCGGACGGCCGTCCGGGGGCCGGTCGCAAAGGTGGCGACCCCCTCCGACACCCTCTCGCCTCCCCGCCGATCCAACCGATCGGCGACGTAAGGAAAAAGGCGGCCGGGGATCCCGGCCTCCATATTTGGCATCGCTAGCGGTGCCTGAAGGGAGTCACAGTGAATCTCGCAACCATCTTCCTCTCCGAAGTCGTCGGCACGGCCATGCTGCTGCTGCTCGGTGCCGGCGTGGTTGCCAACAACATCCTGCCGAAGAACAAGGGCAACGGCGGCGGTTTCCTGATGGTCAACTGGGGCTGGGGTCTCGCGGTCTTCTCCGGCGTCCTGGTCTCGTACAAGTCGGGCGGGCACCTGAACCCGGCCGTCACCCTGGGCCTGGCGGCCTCGGGAGTCAAAGAGTTCGTTCCCGGTATCCCGGTCAACGCGGCCTCCATCTTCACCTATCTGAGCGCCCAGCTGATCGGCGCCTTCCTGGGTGCGGTGCTGGCCTGGCTGGCTTACAAGAAGCAATTCGACGAGGACGCCCCGGACGGCTTCAAGCTGGGCGTCTTCTCGACCGGTCCGGAGATCCGCAGCCCGCTGTGGAACGTGATCACTGAGGCCATCGGTACCTTCGTGCTGGTGTTCGTCGTGATCGCGGCCGGGCATTGGGGCGATTCGAGCACCCACACACCCGCCGGCCTCGGCTGGCTGGGCGCTCTGGGTGTGGCGCTGCTGGTGGTCGTGCTCGGCACCAGCCTCGGCGGCCCGACCGGGTACGCGATCAACCCGGCTCGTGACCTCGGTCCGCGCATCGCGCACGCCATCCTGCCGATCCCCAACAAGGGCTCCTCCGATTGGGGTTACTCGTGGGTACCGGTCGTCGGCCCGATCATCGGCGGCGTGATCGCCGGCGTTACCTCCGGATTCCTGCTGCCGGCCTGAACCGGAGCATCCGAAACCTGGTTCCGGACGGCCGGGCGATAAATCGCTGGCCTTGCCGTCCGGCACCGGGCACCATGTACCTCAAGCCGCTACAAAGATGTGGGAAGGAACACAATGGCTGAGAAATACGTTCTCTCGATCGATCAGGGGACCACGAGTTCCCGTGCGATCGTCTTCAATCACGCGGGCCAGATCGTTGGCTCGGGTCAGAAGGAACACGAACAGATCCTCCCGAAGGCGGGCTGGGTCGAACACAACGCGATCGAGATCTGGGAGAACATCCGCGAGGTCGTCGGCATCGCACTTGCCGATGCGCAGGTGAACAAGGACAGCCTCGCGGCCGTCGGCGTGACCAATCAGCGCGAGACCACCCTGGTTTGGGACAAGAACACCGGCAAGCCGGTCTACAACGCGATCGTCTGGCAGGACACCCGTACCGCCAAGATCGTCGAGGAGCTCGGTGGCGGCGACCAGGACAAGTACAAGGAGCGGGTCGGTCTGCCGCTGGCCACCTACTTCTGTGGCCCGAAGGTGAAGTGGATCCTCGACAACGTCGACGGTGCCAGGGAGCAGGCCGACGCCGGCAACCTGATCATGGGCACCATGGACACCTGGGTGATCTGGAACCTCACCGGCGGTGTCGACGGCGGCGTTCACGTCACCGACGTGACCAACGCCTCGCGCACCATGCTGATGGACCTGAAGACGCTGTCCTGGGACGCCGACATCGCCGCCGATATGGGCATTCCGATGTCGATGCTGCCCGAGATCAGGTCTTCTTCCGAGGTGTACGGCAGGGGCCGGCCGGCCGGCCTGCTCTACGACGTGCCGATCGCCGGCGACCTGGGTGACCAGCAGGCGGCGACCTTCGGCCAGGCGGCGTTCGAGGTCGGCATGGCCAAGAACACCTACGGCACCGGCTGCTTCATGATCATGAACACCGGCGAGGAGATCGTCCCCTCCAAGAACGGCCTGCTCACCACCGTCTGCTACAAGATCGGTGACGACAAGGCGGTGTACGCCCTGGAGGGCTCGATCGCCGTCACCGGTTCGCTGGTGCAGTGGTTGCGCGACAACCTCAAGATGTTCGACTCCGCCCCCGAGGTGGAGGAACTGGCCTCGCAGGTCGAGGACAACGGCGGGGTCTACTTCGTGCCGGCCTTCTCCGGCCTGTTCGCCCCGTACTGGAAGTCGGACGCCCGCGGCGCCATCGTCGGCCTGACCCGCTACGTCAACCGCAATCACATCGCCCGCGCGGTGCTGGAGTCGGTGGCCTACCAGACCCGCGAGGTGCTGGACGCGATGGAGGCCGATTCGGGTGTCACGTTGGCCGAGCTGAAGGTGGACGGCGGGATGACCGCCAACGACACCCTGATGCAGTTCCAGGCCGATCAGGTGGGCGTGCCGGTGGTGCGTCCGGTGGTGGCCGAGACCACCGCGCTCGGCGCCGCCTACGCGGCCGGCATCGCGGTGGGTTACTGGAACGGCGAGCAGGACGTCATCGAC
>CAYZBB010000246.1:0-6606 GCA_964476495.1 uncultured Actinomycetes bacterium
ACGGAATGCTCGGAATGCTGGTGCTCGCGCTGCATGACCTGGCGCAGCTGCTGGATGCGGCCGACCTGGCCGCCGCAATGTCGGTGGAGGCCCTGCTGGGCACCGACCGGGTGTTCGCCGCCGACCTGCAGCAGCTGCGGCCGCAGACCGGGCAAGCGGTCAGCGCCGCCCGGATCGCCGCGGCCCTGGCCGGGTCGCCGATCGTCGCCTCGCACGCCGGACCGGAGGACACCCGGGTTCAGGACGCGTATTCGCTGCGGTGCGCGCCGGCGGTGCACGGCACCGCTCGGGACACCGTCGGGTACGCCTCGCTGACCGCAGATCGGGAACTGGCATCCTCGATCGACAACCCGGTCGTGCTGCCGGACGGCCGGGTCGAGTCCAACGGCAACTTCCACGGCGCACCGGTCGCCGCCGTGCTGGACTTCCTGGCCATCTCGGTGGCCGACGTGGCGAGCATTTGCGAGCGACGCACCGATCGGATGCTGGACCGGGCCAGGTCCCATGGCCTGCCCCCGTTCCTGGCACACGAGGTCGGGGTGGATTCCGGGCTGATGATCGCCCAGTACACCCAGGCCGGCCTGGTCACGGAGCTCAAGCGGCTCGCGGTGCCGGCGTCCGTCGACTCCATTCCGTCGTCGGCCATGCAGGAGGATCACGTCTCCATGGGATGGCATGCGGCGCGCAAGCTGCGCCGCGGGGTGGACGCCCTGCGTCGGGTGATCGCGATCGAGATGCTGGCCGCAGCAAGGGCGCTGGACCTGCGTGCGCCGCTGCAGGCCGGTCCGGTGACCGGCGCGGTGCGAGAACTGATCCGGACCGTCGTGCCCGGCCCCGGTCCGGACCGCCACCTGGCGCCCGAGATCGACGCCGTGGTAGCACTGTTGTCCTCGGGATCCATCCCCGGAGCTGTCTTGGGAGCAGGGAGTCGACCGTGAGATTCGGCCCGTCGGCGGGGGATGGCAGCCGCTTCGCCGGTATCTGGTCCGACCTGGCCGGAATCGGCCGCGATCGCCTGCGCGGCGGGTACTCCAGACACGCCTTCGACGACGCAGAGATGCTGCTGAGGCAGTGGTTCATCGAGGAGGCGCAGCGGCGCAGGCTCGATGTGGAGAACGATCGGAACGGGAACGTGTGGGCCTGGTGGGGCGCGCCCGCCCCGGGCGCTGTGGTCACCGGATCGCACCTTGATTCCGTCCCGGGCGGTGGCGCCTTCGACGGTCCGCTGGGCGTGGTGTCCGGACTGCTGGCCGTCGACGAGTTGCGGCTGCGCGGCGTGACGCCGGCCCGGTCGCTGGCGGTCGCCTGCTTCCTGGACGAGGAGGGTGGCCGATTCGGTCTGCCCTGTCTCGGTTCACGCCTGCTGACCGGCGCGGTCGACGCCGACCACGTCCGCCGGCTGCACGACGCCGCCGGGGTGTCCGTGGCGGAGGCGGCCCGCCGGGTGGGCTTCGACCCATCCACCATGGGTCCGGACCCGGTACGGCTCGCCACCGTCGGAGCGTTCGTCGAACTTCACATCGAGCAGGGCCGGCTGCTGCATGGGGTCGACCCGGCCGCTCCGGTCGGCGTCGCGTCGGGGATCGTCGCGCACGGCCGGTGGCGGATCACCGTCACAGGCCAGGGCAATCACGCCGGCACGACCGCACTGCCGGACCGCGTCGACCCGATGATCCCGGCCGCGGCCACCGTGCTGGCCGCGCGCCGCGTCGTCTCCGGCTATCCGGGCGGCGTGGCCACCGTCGGCCGGATCACGCCGACGCCCGGCGGCACCAACGTGATCGCCTCGGCGGTGTCGCTGTGGCTGGACGTGCGGCACGATGACGCAGGCGTCACGGCCGCGATCGTCGACGCGATCGTCGCCGAGCTGCGCACGGAGGCGGCCGCCGAGGGTTGCACCGTGATGGTGCAGCGCGAGTCGATGTCCGATCGGGTCGCCTTCGATCCGGGGCTCGGTCTGGAGATATCCGGCCTGCTGGACGCGCCGGTGATCCCGACGGCGGCCGGCCACGACGCGGGTGTTTTCGCGCCGCACGTGCCCACCGCGATGCTGTTCGTCCGCAACCCGTCGGGGATCTCCCATGCACCCGACGAGTATGCCGACGCGGCCGACTGCACAGTCGGCGTCCAGGCGCTCGCGGACGTGCTGGAGACCCTGCTCGGCTGACCTCGACATTGATGCGGGCCGGGCCAGGCCGGCCGGGCGCGGGCCGGGCGGTCGCGGCCCCGTACCTGCCGGGGGATCATCGTCCCCGGCATGACCGGGAGGGCCCACCATGACGAATTCACCGGATCACCAGGGTGACCGCCGCCGGCATCGGTACCAGCGATGGGTGCGGGTCACAACCCGGCCGTTGGATGTCCTCGGGTGGCTGTTCCTGATGGACTTCCTGGCCGGGCGCCTGGTCACGGACGGACCGGCCTGGTGGCAACCGTCGCTGACGGTGATCTCGACCCTGGTGTGGGTCGCGTTCGTGATCGACTACGTGGTGCGGCTGGCCCTCTCGACGGACCGGTGGGAGTTCGTCAAGCATCATCCGCTCGACCTGCTGATGGTGCTGCTGCCGATGCTGCGGGTGTTGCGGGCGGTTCTGTTGGTGCGCCGGTCGTTCAAGAACGTGTCCACCGAGCGGATCGCCGGATCGCTGCTGACCATCGTGGGCGTCATCGTGGCCACCGGCGCGGTTCTCGAGTACATGGTCGAGCACAACGCCCCTGATGCCACCATCACCACGATCGGTACCGCGTTCTGGTGGGCGATCGTCACGACCACCACCGTCGGTTACGGCGACACCTACCCGGTCACACCTGTCGGACGGGTGATTGCCTCGGTGATCATGCTGGTCGGCATCGGCCTGATCGGCACCGTGTCGGCCACGGTGGCCGCCTGGTTTGTCAAGCACCGGGCCGCACCGCCCGACACCGGCCAATCGGCCGCACCTGAGGACCCGCAGGGCGTCGGTTCGGCCGTCGCCGCATTGACCGACCAGCTGCGGGTGCTGTCCGAACAGCAGGCCGAGTTGCAGCGGTCCATCGACAGGCTGACCACGCGCCGGGATTGACCGGGGCGAACAACGCCGCTTGACGCGACAGGCGGACCGCTTATAAGTTGTCGGCCCAAACAAATCGGACGAGCGGAGTGTCATGACCCTGGTCGCCGGCATCGATTCCTCGACGCAGAGCTGCAAGGTGGTCGTCGTCGACGCGAGCACCGGGGCGTTGGTGCGTTCCGGCCGGGCGATGCATCCCGACGGGACCGCGGTGCCGCCGGTCGCCTGGTGGGCGGCGATGCAGGAGGCGATCGCCGGGGCCGGTGGCCTCGACGACGTCGCCGCCATCTCGATCGCCGGCCAGCAGCACGGCATGGTGGCGCTGGACGAACGGGGCTGTGTCATCCGGGATGCCCTGCTGTGGAACGACACCCGCAGTGCCGACGCGGCAGCTCGGCTCATCGAGGAGGTCGGCGCGGATGACTACGTCGCGCGCGCCGGGGTGCTGCCGGTTGCCTCGTTCACCGCGACCAAGCTGCGTTGGCTGCGTGACGCCGAGCCGGAGAACGCCGCCAGGGTTGCCGCGGTGGCGCTGCCGCACGACTGGCTGACCTGGCGGCTGCGCGGGTACGGCCCGGCGGGTGAGGGCGTGCTGGGACCCGACCTGACCGAACTGGCCACCGACCGGTCCGACGCCAGCGGCACCGCCTACTGGTCGCCGGCCACCGGCGACTACGACCGCGAGCTGCTGGTCCGTGCGCTCGGCCACGACGTGGTGCTGCCAAGGGTGCTCGGTCCGGGCGAGCCGGCGGGCAGCGCAGGGCACCTGTTGGTCGGCCCCGGTGCGGGCGACAACGCGGGTGCCGCATTGGGTCTGGGCGCGAGCGAGGGGGACTGTGTGGTCTCCATCGGAACCAGTGGCACGGTCTTCGCGGTCACCCCGGAGCCGGTGCGGGACGCGAGCGGGACGGTCGCGGGCTTCGCCGACGCCGCCGGCGCGTTCCTGCCGCTGGTGGCGACCCTGAATGCGGCCCGGGTGCTGGACGCGGTCGCCGGCCTGCTCGGGGTGGATCACGGCGGGCTCGCCGAGCTGGCCTTGGGGTCCCGTCCAGGCGCGAACGGGGCGGTGCTGGTGCCCTACTTCGAGGGTGAGCGCACCCCCAACCTGCCGTCCGCCACGGCGTCGCTGACCGGGTTGACGCCGGCCTCCACCACCCGGACACACCTGGCCAGGGCCGCGGTCGAGGGCATGCTGTGCGGCTTGGCGGACGGACTTGACGCGCTGGTCGGTCTTGGCGTCCAGCCGCGACGGCTGCTGCTGATCGGCGGGGCCGCGCTGAACCCGGCGGTCCAGGCGGTCGCCGCCCAGGTGTTCAAGGTGCCGGTCGCGGTGCCGACGCCGGGGGAGTACGTGGCCATGGGCGCCGCGGTGCAGGCGGGCTGGGTGCTGACCGGCGAGCGTCCGGCCTGGACCGTCGACATGGTCGCGGACCTCGCGCCGGATCCCCGGCCGGTGATCCGGAAGCAGTATGCCGCGGCTCGCGCCGCCTACTGATGACGCGGGCCGCCGACCGCGACGCTCAACGGGCGAACGCCGCGGCGATCACCGCCTGCTGCTCCACGTCGTGCACCTTGGCCGACCCGGCGGACGGGGCGGCCATCGCTCGGCGGGACACCCGTTGGATGCCGGTGAGCCGGGGCAGCATCTCCGGCAGCGCGAGCGCCAGGAACGTCCATGCACCCTGGTTGGCCGGCTCCTCCTGCACCCAGCGGAAGTCCATGACGTTCGGATAGGACTCCAACACGTGCAGCAGCTTGCGCCTGGGCACCGGGTAGATCTGCTCGAGTCGGACGATTGCCGTGTCGGTGATGTCGTGTGCCCTGCGGTACGCGTCCAACTCGTAGAAGAGTTTGCCGCTGGTCAGCAGCACCCGCTTGACATGCAGCGGAGTGATGGAGGAATCCGCGATCACCGATTCGAACTTGCCCTGGGTGAAGTCCTGCACGGACGAGACGGCGGCCTTGTTGCGCAGCATCGACTTCGGGGTGAATACCACCATCGGCCGGTGCACTCCGTCCAGCACATGCCGGCGCAGCAGGTGGAAGTAGTTCGCCGGGGTGGAGGGCACCGCGATCGTCATCGAGCCCTCCGCACACAGCTGCAGGAACCGCTCGACGCGGCCGGACGTGTGGTCCGGGCCCTGCCCCTCGTGTGCGTGCGGCAGCAGCAGCACCACGCCCGACTGCTGGCCCCACTTCGCCTCGCCGGAGGACAGGTATTCGTCGATGACCGACTGGGCGCCGTTGACGAAGTCCCCGAACTGGGCCTCCCAGAGCACAAGCGCATCCCGGTTGGCCACCGAGTAGCCGTACTCGAAGCCGAGTGCGGCGTACTCGGAAAGGGCCGAGTCGTAGATCAGCACCCGACCCTGGTCCTCCGACAGGTGTTGCAGTGGAAGGTATTCCGCTCCGGTGTTGCGGTCGATGAGCGCGGAGTGGCGCTGCACGAAGGTGCCGCGGCGGGTGTCCTGCCCGGCGAACCTGACCAGCCGACCCTCCATGGCGATCGAGCCGATGGCGAGCAACTCGCCGAATGCCCAGTCGATGCCGCCGTCGCGGGCCATCTCCGCGCGGCGCTGCAGCACCTGCTTGACCCGCGGGTGCGGGGTGAAGCCCGGCGGGTACTCCAGCGCGACGTCGGCGATGCGTTCCATCACCTGGTGGCTGACCTTGGTCTCCACGCGGGGCGGGATCGGTTGCTCGGCCTCCACCGAGGGGGAGGGCTCGACGGCCGCTCGTTCCAGATCCCGGACCTCGTTGAACACTCGCTCCAGCTGGGTGTGATAGTCGCGCAGCGCCTCCTCGGCGTCCTGCGGGGTGATGTCGCCGCGGCCGATCAGCGCCTCTGTGTAGATCCGCCGGACGGACCGCTTGCCGTCGATGATCTGGTACATCAGCGGGTTGGTCATCGAAGGGTCGTCACCCTCGTTGTGCCCCCGCCGGCGGTAGCAGACCATGTCGACGACGACGTCCCGGCCGAACGTCTGCCGGTACTCGACCGCGAGCCGGGCCACCCAGACCGCGGCCTCGGGGTCGTCCCCGTTCACGTGGAAGATCGGTGCCTGGATCATTTTGGCGACGTCGGTGCAGTACTCGCTGGACCGCGACGACTCAGGGGCGGTGGTGAAACCGACCTGGTTGTTGATGATCACGTGCAGCGTGCCGCCGGTGCGGTAACCGCGCAGCAGCGACAGGTTCAGCGTCTCGGCGACCACGCCCTGGCCGGCGAACGCCGCATCGCCGTGGATGGCGATCGGCATGACGGTGTAGCCCTCCTCGCCCAGGTCGAGCATGTCCTGCTTGGCCCGTGCGACACCCTCCAGCACCGGGTCGACGACCTCGAGGTGCGAGGGGTTGGCGACCAGCGTCACGTCGACCTGGCCCTCGCCGAACGGACGAATGTACTTGCCCTCGGCGCCCAGGTGGTACTTGACGTCACCGGAGCCGTGCGCCTGCCCGGGGTCCATGTTGCCCTCGAACTCACGGAAGATCTGCGAGTACGGCTTGCCGACGATGTTGGCCAGCACGTTGAGCCGGCCGCGGTGGGCCATGCCGA
>CAYZBB010000247.1:0-6601 GCA_964476495.1 uncultured Actinomycetes bacterium
GAGAACCGCGCCGTCGGCGACGCCACCACCCTGCAGGACTCAACCGTCCTGAACCGGATCTCCTCCGGACTGGCCACCCCCGCCACCGATTGAGTCGCGGCCGCAAAGTCGCACCCTCACCTCGCTTCCCGAAAGGAACTTCGGATGCAGATCGACCCGTTCTGGCTCATCGCCGCGGCCGCGGGAGGGTTCTTCGGCGCCGCCATCGGCGCGCTGCAGTCGTTCATTTTCTGCGGGCTCACCGTCCTTCTCGGGGTGGCCGGCCTGTTCGGCAACGCCACCGCGACGTTCATCAGCTTCGTCCCGTTCGGCCCGGTCCTGGGCCCACACATCGCGTTCGCCGGGGGAGTGGCCGCGGTCGCCTATGCCTACCGCCGCGGCTATGTCGAATCCGGGAAAGACATCGTCACGCCCATGATGTCCATCGGGAAACCGGACGTCCTGCTGGTCGGCGCGGTGTTCGGCATGATCGGTTACCTGCTCCAAGCGGGCATCGCCGCTGTGCCCTGGTTCGGCGGCCACACCGACACCGTTGCCGTCACCGTCGTCGTCTCCGCCCTCATCGTGCGGTTCGCGTTCGGCAGATCGGGCCTTGTCGGCCACCTCCCCGCGAAGGCCGCCGCATCCACCGCGCGACCTGAACAGCCGATCGGAGGCCGGGTCCGGTACGCCCCCAGCCCGGACAACGACCCGACCACCGCGGCGACCACGCTCAGCCCGGCCACCGGTTGGGCCCGCTTCGCCCCCACCGACAGCCACAGCTGGATCCGCTACCAGGAAAAGTTCATCCCCAACTCGGTGCTCGGACTGTTCGCCGGCGGCCTTGCCGCCAGCGTCGCCCTCATCGTGGCCCAGAACTTTCCCACCGCCGCCGGAGTCGCCGCGACCATCGGGTTCGGCCTGTCGGCCTTCTCGCTGTTCTTCCTGGCCCTGGGGATGTCCATCCCCGTCACCCACCACATCACCCTCATCGGCGGTGTCACCGCGGTCAGTTTCCTTCCGGTGGTCGACGGCAACATGGTCGCCGCATTGCTGATCGGCGCCGTATGCGGCATGTTCGCGGCCTGGACCGCAGAGTTTTTCTCTCGGTTCTGGCACATCCACGGCGACACCCACATCGACCCGCCGGCATCGTCGATCTGGGTCATGACCACTCTGGTCCTCGGCGTCAGTGCGCTGCTGACCTAACCAACCAGTCGGCTCGCTGCGCTCTCCCAAGAACCGTGATGCGACAGAACTTGAAAGGACGTCAGCGATGAGAGTGCTGATCGTCGGGCCGCAGGGTGCAGGGAAAGGCGCCCAGGCGGTCCTACTGGCGGCGGCCCTGAACATTCCGCACAT
This sequence comes from uncultured Actinomycetes bacterium, assembly GCA_964476495.1. GTDB lineage: Bacteria > Actinomycetota > Actinomycetes > Mycobacteriales > Nakamurellaceae > Nakamurella. Next base: position 1,342 of record CAYZBB010000247.1, read on the forward strand.
CTCCACCGGCGACATCTTCCGGGCAAACGCGACGGCCGGCACCGACCTCGGCGCGCTGGCCAAGAAATACATGGACGCCGGCGAGCTCGTTCCCGACGAAGTCACCAGCGCCATGGTGTCCGCGCGGCTGGCCGAGACGGACGCCAGCGCCGGCTTTCTCCTCGACGGATACCCACGCACCGTCCCGCAGGCCCAATGGCTCGCCGATCGACTCCACACCGACGGCCACGCCCTGAACGCAGTCCTCCTGCTCACGGTGCCCAACGACGTCCTACTGACCCGCATGCTGGCCCGCGGCCGGGCCGACGACACCGCAGAAGCCATCGCACGGCGCCTCGAGCTGTACCACACCGAGACCCGACCCCTGCTCGACTACTACGGCCACCTGCTGGTCACCATCGACGGAGACGGCCCAATCGAGGAGATCCACCAGCGGGCTCTCCATGCCCTCCGAGCGCATCAGCAAACCCATCTCGGCCGCGAAGTCGCCCCCGGCGCCGAATCCCTCAGCGGAGGTCACGCCCAGCCCGACCACATCGGCCGCGAAATCGCCGCTGGCGCGGAGTCCCTCAGCGGAGGCCATGCCCAGCCCGACCACATCGGCCGCGAAATCGCCGCTGGCGCCGCGTCCCTCAGCGGCGAAAGGGAGTCAGACGCTTGAATCTGAGTGTCGGCCCGGATCAACGCAAGCCAACGCCTTGACCTGGGCGACCTGTACCGCGGTGAACCGCGGCGGCCGACCCGACCGGGCCGCGTCGCGCAGCGATGCCACCCTCGGGTTGCTGCGCCATCGGCGCCGCCATTTGCGGACCGTGTCCGCACACAGGCCCAGGTCGGCGGCGATGCCGGCGGTGCTGTGGCCGTCGGGGGCGTGCAGCACGATCCGGGCGCGCTGGACCAACCGCTGCTGGGTACGGCCGGCCCGGGTCAGCTGTTGGAGGTCGTGGCGTTGTTGGTCGGTCAGCCCGATCTGGTCCGGGCTGGTCTGTGACATTGGATGAACCTGTCTCGTTAAAATGGACAATTGTCACTTCAGCCTCATCTGTCACAGGTGTGGATGCGGATCGACACTCCGGGTCGGTCGGGCACGATCACATCCATGGCCGGCCCACCAGACTCGACGAAAACGTCCCTGCAGCAACGCCTCAGTGCCCGCGCGCGGCAGAGGTGGCCGCAACTGGTCCGGATCCAGATCCGGTTCTGCGGCACCTTCGCCTACGTCACCGGCACCACCGTCGACGACCAGGAACTGCCGTTGATGCGGCTGCGGTACGGCGGATCGGCCTCGACGTGGGGATTTCGCGGTCTACCTGGCCAGCAAAGACGGATACCAGGACTCCGTACTGCCCAGCGGCTTCACCGCCGGGGCTCCCGAAGATGCCCTGGACACCGCCTGCGGCCGCCCCTCTACCTCGGCGACCCACTGCCTGGTCATGAACCACCGACGGACTTACGGCCGAGTCCACTCAGCGACGGGGCGGCTGCGGCCTCGTCGGCGGTCAGCAGGGTTGGCGCAACCGTCCGGATCGGTTCCGTGCGGGCGACGACGCAATGGCGCTGAGCTCGTCCGCCAAGGCAATGATCTCTGCCGGAGTCGGGCGGCCCGGCCGGCGAGGTCGGCGAACCGGTCAGCGTCGGAGGCATTGATCGTCATGCCCGGGTCATGCGCGGCACGCCCCGGAGCGTCGTTCTGTGGGGTCCGTAGACGCTCCGAGAGGAAATCTCCGTGTCACCCACGGCCCCGAAACGGGGGCTCGGGAGGGCTGGAGACCGGCATTTCCGCAGGCCATGCTGGTGGCCAGGGCCGGGATCGAACCGGCGACCTTCCGCTTTTCAGGGGTACGCGGGATCGTGCTGTGGCGTCCGTCAGCGTCCTGACCTGCGGTTTTCATGGCTCGATGGTGCCACGGGATGCCCTGACTTGCTCCCCGGTGTCACCCACAGTGTCACCCAAGACATCGTCCTCGTCATCGGTTGAGGTCGCGCCTCCAGACCGGCGGTGCGTGTGGTCTGCGACGCTGCTGTCTTACGTTCCGTCGTACACTCGGGGCATGGCGGAGACGATCACCATTCGCACCGACGACGATGTCGCTCGGGCTCTGAAGATTCTGACGGCCGACGGAACGTCGGTGTCCGCGGCGGTTCGGGCCGCGGTGATCCAGGTGGCGCATGATCGCGGAGTTGCGAGCCTGCGGGCGCAGGCGCGAGCTCTCGCGGAGGATGAGGCCGATCGCGCGGAAATGGCTGCCGTGCTGCGGGACATGGATTCATTGCGTGCGTGGTGATGTGCACCGGTTGCGGGCGCCGCGCGCCTCGCGTGGACACGAGCAGGCGGGCGTTCGCTACTGCGTTGTCGTGCAGTCCGACTTCCTGCCGCTGTCGACGCTGTTGGTCGCGCCGACCTCGACATCTGCGCGGCCGGCGTCGTTCAGGCCGGCGGTGACCATCGGTGGTCAACGCACGTTGGTGCTGGCCGAGCAAACGGCGGCTGTCGACCCGTCGCGACTGGGCGATCGAGTCGCGAGCCTCAGTTGCGACGAACTGCGCCAGGTCGAGGCGGCCCTGCGGATCGTGCTCGCGCTGTGACCTGACGGATCGGACGATGCCGAGATGCCAGACCGATACGACGGATCGCAGCTGGACAGCTCCGTCGCCGACCAATTGATCGCCAACTGCGCGTCTTCCCTACCTCCGACTTCGGCGAAGGGGCGAACACCTCCGGGAGCTCCGGGGCGCGAACGTCGACGCCTGGCAGCCGGAGATCGCCAGCGGACGGCAGCACCCGCCTCACCGTTCGCCAGCTCGTCGGGTGTGGTCCCAGGTGTCGACCGTGAACTTGCCCGTTGCCGAGTCCCACAACAGGTAGGAGTTGTTGCCCGGACCGTCGATGTCGTCGAAGTTGTCGATCAGCTCTTGGAACGCCAGATGGGTGGCGAATGAGTCGATGTCCAGCAGTTGGGGCAGCTTCTGGTCGATCTCGTCGGCATGCCGTCGTTCACCAGGTACAGCAGCTTGCCGGTTTCGCCGTCGATCGCCAGATGCGCCTCGCGGACGGCCGCATCGAATTCCGGCGAGCCGAGTTCGAATCCCTGGGCTCGGAGCGAGGCCCGATCCCACCGGAACGTGCCCACCGACTCCTCAGCGTCCGCGAAAAGCTTATCGAGCACCTCACGGACACGCGGGCTGGACAATGTAGACACGATGTTCCCCTGACTGATCGGGGATGCACTATGGCCCGAGTTCAGTAACTGGCGCGGGCTTCGCGACCCGCGATGGCGAAGCGGGACGCCAGCGCCTCGGAACCGCGGGCCAGCATAGCCACGTCCGCCCCGACCAGGACGAAGGTGGCTCCGGCGGCCAGATAGGTGTCGGCCACCGTGTGGTCGAAGGCATTGACGCCGGCCGGCTTGCCCGCGGCCCGGACGTCGGCGAACGCGCGGAGCACGGCGGCGGTGACGTCCGGGTGGGTCTGCTGGCCGATCAGACCCATGGAAGCGGCCAGGTCGGACGGCCCGACGAACACCCCCGTCGACGCCGTCGACCGCGGCGATCTCGGCGGCGGCGGCCACCGCGTCGGTGGGGCTGTCGCGATCCTGTTCGCGGTGGGGCTGCTGGCGTCCGGTCTGGCGTCGTCCACGGTCGGCGGTTATGCCGGGTCGGTGGTGATGGACGGCCTGCTTCACCGCTCCGTCCCGCCGGTCGCCCGGCGGCTGATCACCGTCAGTCCGGCCGTGCTGATCCTGGTCGTCGGCGTCGACCCCACCCAGGCGCTCGTCGGGTCGCAGGTCGTGCTGTCCGTCGGCCTGCCGTTCGCCCTACTCCCGCTGCTCCTGCTGACCCGCTCCCGCGCCGTCATGGGCGCCGCCGTCAACCGGCCGGTGACCTCCATCGCGGCGGGTGGCGTCCTGTTCCTTGTGGTCGGTCTGAGTCTGACCCGGATCCCCGTGACCCTGGTCGGCCTAGGCTGAAAGGCGCGGGGATAGTCGGACGTACATTCGATGGTTGGCTTCGAAGCTGACACAGGGGACAATCCGCGCAATCTGGTACTGAGCCCGACTGGGGCGGCGTCAGCCCGATCTGGTCGTTGAGTTCGTCGCTGGGCCGCTGTCCGTTCCGGAAGCGGGACCTGCCTTGCATGTGCTCGCTGCAGTGATCACCCATCGGGCGCCGGACCGAGTCGCAGCAGCCGGGGCAAGGACGGATTGAACCTCTTCGGCGGTAAGGGATTCCGCCTTCGGGGAATCATTGCCGGGCGCCTCGCCGAGCGCGACAGGATTGCGGCTGATCCGGCCGCGGTCGATCGCCGTCTACAACGTTTCGGAGCCGCCATGGTCAGGCCGCGCCGGTGAGTTGCGCGACGTACCCGTCAACGGCGGCTACCGGGATCGGGCGGCGGACGCCGATCTGGACCGAGTTGAGCTCGCCGGTGCGCATCAGCTCGTACACCGCGGAACGGCTCAGCGATAGCGAACCGGTGGCCTCGTCGACCGTCAGCGGGCTGGATGCGATCACCCTGACTGGTTCCGTCGGCGGCTCGGCAGCCAAGGTGCGGAGCTTGGCCAGGGCGCCGACCTCGGGGGGTCGGCGCGCCGCGCGTTCGGCGAGGACAGCGAATCTATCGGATGTGGTCTCCGGAATGGTCATGCTTGACCACATATGCGTGATGGCACTTGACCACATATGCGTGATGGCAGAGGTCGTCCGGGAGGATCTGTCGCGTCCGGAGTCGGAGCAAACGTCACCCAATGTCACCTACAGCCCCGGAACGAGGCTCCTGAGTGGACTGGAAACTGATGTCTCCGCCGGTGGGCCGCGGCGGCCTGATGAGCCGGCGCCTGGGGTCGAAACACCCTCCAACAGGGGAAGTGTGGCCTCTCACGCGCGGCCGGCCAGGGCTTGCGTACGCAGGATCCGCGGCACGAGTGACTGCCCCCGACCTAGCATCAGTGATGCGCGACCTCCGCACCACTGATGCTAGCTTGGATGGCATGCGGACCACAGTACGACTCGACCCCGAGGTGGCAGCGGCCGCCGAGCGGTTGCGTAGAGAGCGTCACATCGGACTCAGTGAGGCAGTCAACGAGCTGGCGCGCGCGGGCCTCGCTCGCGGAGAGAGGGCCACGCCGTTCCGACAGCGGACGGCCAGTGCCGGGGTGAAGATTGACATCACCAATGTCGCCGAAGCGCTGGAGTTGCTCGATCAATACGACTCCAAGGGCGCCCGTTGATCGTCGACGCCAATGTCTTGCTCTATGCCGTG
>CAYZBB010000248.1:0-4209 GCA_964476495.1 uncultured Actinomycetes bacterium
CGCTCGCTCACGTTGCCTCCGTCACCCGTCGATCGGGTATCCCAGGATCATCTCGCTCTGCTGCTCCTCCGACGGGGAGGTGTCAGCGATGGTCGACAGCGCCTTCTCGTAGAGTCCCATGAAAGCCGCCGCGCCCTCGAAGTCCTTGTTCTGCTCGCACCCGCGCATCGAGCAGTAGAGCAGGATCGGCCGGCGGAAGCGGTTGGGAAGCCGGATCGGCCAGGTGTCGCCCGTCATGTTCTTCACCGTCGCGCGGTAGACGAACTCCATCGTCCACGCGGCGGTCTGGACCGGGTAGAGCCACAGCGCCATGCGCCAGGCCGTCGTGTCGCTCGCCTGCCGCTGCGGCTTGATGACCGCCACGGTGCGCGTCTGCGCCGGGGTGCCCACCGCCCGGGTCAGCGACGTCCCGCCGCCCAGCGTGTCGGGGACGCGCGTGCGGAGCCATTGCTCCGTAGTCAGCACGTCCACCGGGTTCCCGTTGATGTGGCACCCGCCCTTGGGGATCGACTCGAAGTCGGCGGGCAGGAGGATCGACGTGAAGTCTCCGTCGGCCGTCACCGTCGACTCGGAGAGGGGCCAGTAGCGGGAGTGCGAGGACTCCAGCTCGAGCAGCGCCTCTTGAAGATGCTCGCCCGCGATGGCGATTTCCCAGGAGTTCGCCGCGGGCAGGTTCGTGTTCGGACTGGCGTGCCCCGCGTCGCTCACCCCGCGCTGGTTGAGCACGAGTTCACGCAATCTTCCCCAGGTGACTTGGGTCCAGGGCGTGAGCGGGTTCTGGGAGAGCGGGGACGTCATGCGGCCTCCGGGTCGGGAGGCGGCGAGCGCAGGCCCGCCGCCCCACCTGGTTCAGAGGGCTACGACTCGCGGATCGAGCCGGCCGGGACGCCGCTCTCGCGGCTCTCGACGTACTCCGCCCATGCCTTCGTCGCGTCGAAGCCCGTGCCCGACGTGAGGATCATGTCCAGGCGCACGAAGCGGCGCAGGCGACGGCCCGGGTCCTTCGCGTACTGACCCGCCGCCGTGATCTGCGTGAAGGACGCCACCTTGTCGAAGTTCAGGCCGTCCTCGCTGTCGTAGATGTCGATGTCGAGGACACCCGATCCGTTCCGAGTTCCGGTCTTGCACCGGATGATGACGCCGCCCGTCCCCGTCTGCACCGCCGACGCGAGGTCACGCGACTGCGTGACGCCATCGTTGGACGAGGAGAACGTGACGTCCGCGCCGCTGCGCGTCCCGAAGAAAAACTTGGTCTTCGCCGGTCCCATGTCGCTGCTCCTTGTGGTGACTCACCCGGGATGGCGCTACCCCGAGTCGTTGTCCCGCCAAAGGGTGTGGTTGCTACGCAGTCACGGGGGAGCGCCCCCCAGACTTCACGCCCGGAGTCTCGACTTCGAGCGCCCAGAACTCGGTGCCGTGCCCGCGCCACCCCTTGAGGGAGGCGATGACGTCGGCCCGCGTCCATTCCTTGATGGGAACCGACGAGCGTTCCTGCGCGCGCTGCTTGAAGAACTCCCAGATCGTCGACTTGCCGTCGCCCGTCGGGGTGTCCTTCTCGATCGTCGCCTGCCCGTTCTGGAAGACGATGAAGGTGGGCTGGACCTTGACCGGCGCGACCCGGCCCTTGCCGATCGGCTCCCCCATCTGCCCGCCTTCGAGGCAGACGCGGAGGCCCTTGGTCTTGCTGCGGAGGTTGATCGTGTCGGCGCCCATCGTCTCTCCTTGAGATGGGGGCCGGCGAACGCCGCCGGCCCCCGAGGATCAGGAAGCCCCGCCCTAGGACGGCGCGGCCACCGTGCAGCCCTTGATGACGGCGTGCACCTTCTCGTTGTCGATCTTGAGCCCGCGGTCGGACAGGTACTCACCGATCGTGCCGTCGAGGAACGTGGTGTCCGTCCCGGTGCGGCCCTTGACCTCGGTGTAGTTCAGCGCCCGGCCCTGGAGCGTGGCGATCGAGATGTGGTCGACGTCGACGATGTGGATGCGGTCCGCGTAGCCGTTCTGGAGCGTCTTGTCCCACACGAAGTCGAGCGTGCCGAACGGCGAGATGAACTGCCGGATGTCCATGCCGAGCCAGTTCCGGTCCTTGTCGTCCGCCGAGATCACCGTGTCCGCCAGCATCCCGAGCGAGGCGAGCTGCGCCATCGCCTCGGGGCCCGCGAAGCACAGCTTCTTGGTCGCCGTGCCGTAGGTGAAGACCTCCTTGCACGCCGCCAGCAGGAAGGGCTCGGTCAGGTAGCCGTTGGCCTGGAAGACGTTGGTCGTGACGTAGTACTCGAACCCGCCCGTGTACATCTGGGTCGTGGTGCCCGAGCCGGTCGTGTACCGAGTGCCGAACCGGAGCGCGTGCTCCATGTCCCGCTTCATGTTGCGGAGGGCGAGCTTCTTGTCGCGCACGTCGTCCGCGATCGTGCGCTTGCCGGTCACGAGGTTGCGACCCGACGCGCTCCACGCCTTGCGGAACGTCTGACAGTAGTTGTAGACGGTCGTCGGAACGGTCGTCTTGACCGTGCCCACCGTGTCCATCTCGTAGACGATCTCGCCCAGCACGAGCAGGTAGTCGTTGTCGAGCAGCGCCGCCGCCGACGTGCCCGAGTGGCCGCGCGTGCAGCCCGTCAGGTCGTTCGTCGACACCGCGCCGACGAGGAAGATCTCCCCGGTGCGGGGGATCAGCACGCGGAAGTCCGCGGCGAACACGGTGCCGTCGTCCGTCGAGATGGTCGTGGTGCCCGACGTCAGCGTGCCGCCGTTCACCTGGGACCACAGCGGGACGTCCTGGTCCTCGAACTGGTTGAACTTCGGGTCCGTGACGTCGGTGTTGGCGAACTTCATCATGAAGCTCGTGAACTTCGACAGGTCCGGGTCGAGCATCTTGAGCACGCCGTCCCAGTCACCGGGACGGGTGTCCTGGTTGCCGGAGCCGACGAACGCGGCGCCCGAGCGCATGGTGACGCCGAGGGCCTGCGGGATGAAGGGCGAGACGATGACCGCCACCAGGGCGGTCAAGAGGGAGACGAGACGCTTCATGGGGAGGAGTCCTACTACGGGAGCGCGCGGAGCCTGCCGCCTTCCTGGCGGACGTGCTCGCGCATCTCCAACTCGACGGCGCTGACGTGCGGGCGCGGTGCGTTCGGACCGGCGGGACGACCCCCGGGAATGCTCCCCGCTGCTCCTGCCATCTTTGCCTTCTTGTCGGCGGCCACCTTCGCGGCTGCCGTTGCCCCGTTCTCGGAACCTTTCCGAGCGGTGCGCTTCGCGGAGTAGAGCGTGTAGGCGTCGACGCCGGGGAGATTCCGGTACTGCGGCGTGTCGTACCAGGCCATGAAAGCCTTGTCGCCACGCCACGCCGGGAACGCCTTGTCCATCGCCTTGATCTCGGCGGCGGCTGCCGCGTCGATCTCGCGCTGCCGGGCGAGTTCCTTGCGGACCTCGCTCGTCGATGCCTCCTGCGCCTTCGCCAGTCGCTCGAGGTGAAGCGCGAACGCCTCCTGCTCCCCGTGCTTGGCGACGTCCTCGTAGAACTGCTTGGCCTCGGCCTTCGCGTCGAACGGGGAGGGCTTGGGGGCCTCCACCGCCGCCGGCTTCTCGGCCTCGCCCATCGCCGTCTGGAGGATCTTGAGCGCCTTCTTGGGATCTCCACCCGCCATCTTGAGCGCGAGGTTGAACTGCTCCGCAACCGCGCTCTCCTCCGCATCCCCCTCGTCGGACTCCTCGCCCTCGGGCTTCTCGCCGTTGGACTCGGGGGACTCACCATCCGGCTTCTCGCCCGCGTCGTCCGCGGACTCGCCGTCGGCACGGACCTCGGCGTCGGGCGCCGGGACGGGAGGCTGGACGTTGCGCTTGCTCGGCGTGGCGAGGATGTGCCCCTCGTCCTCCGCCGCAAGGGCCTCCGCCTCCCCGTCCTCGAACTGCGCCGGAGCGCCGAGGTTCGGACCGTCTCCCCCGCTACCCGGGGCCGGGTTCGTCGGCGGGGGCGTGTGCGAGGTCGCTTCGAGCGTCTTGGGTGCCATCGTCGATGGACTCCTTGGCAGCAGCATCGTCGTAGTTCTTGCGGAGCGCAAGCAGAATCTCATCGACCGAGGCCAGCGCGTCGAGCGCACCCCGCTCGAACATCGCCTTCTCGGACGGGAAGTCGATGCCACGCAGGTTGCCGAGCGCGTCGTCGTGACGGCGCTTGAACAACTTGCGAAGCACAACGATCCCGTCGTG
>CAYZBB010000248.1:4309-6600 GCA_964476495.1 uncultured Actinomycetes bacterium
CCGGCCGCCGCGGACGCCCCCATGAGCATCTGCTGCTGCGCCATCGCCATCATCTGCATCGTCTCCTGGATGTGGTGCTCGTGGGCGGCGATGGCCCGGGTGTCTGGCGCCCCCTCGGCCTTGAGCGCCTGGAGCGCCAGCCCGTGAACCTGGAGGTGCTGCTGGAAGTTCTCCTCGGGCGAGACGGGCACGGCCAGCCCCAGGCGGAGCAGGATCTCCTCGTCCATCGGGTCCTGCGCCGGGGGCGGCGGGGGCTGGAGGAGGTCGTCCACGTTCTCGACGTCCATCGCGGTCAGGTAGCGGCGGCGGAGTTCGTGCTGGTTGATGAGCGGGTCGCCGTTCATCTGCGGGTACATCAGGTTCCAGTCGCGCCGCTGGAGCACCGTATCCGAGCGCGTCATGGACGCCCCCGGCACGACGTCGTACTCGCCCAGAATGTCCTCGGGGGTGATCGTCTTCCACGACATCCCGGCCTTGCCCGAGATGCGGACCATCGTCTCCTTGTCGAAGAACTGCTTGTTGAGCGCGATGTGGATGCGCCCGACCGCCTGGAGCACGTCGCGGATCTCGAACACCTGGCCGAGCTTCCGGGTGATCGCGTTGCTGTCCACGATCTGCGCCTCGGTCGCCGTGTTCACCCCGGCGTCCCCCAGCCCGCGCTGGAGGTCCCCGATCCCGGTGGCACGGTCCCCGAACCCAACGAGCATCCTCTGCCATTCGAGCGCGTTCATCGTCCGGTCCTGGAGCACCAGGGGCTCGAGGTCCGTCATCTCGCGCACGTCGACCACCGCCCCGGGCTTGATCGTGATGTCGCCCATCAGCGACGACCCGACCTTCTTGCGCTTCATCACCGGGTTCAGAGCCAGCCGGCGCCCGTCGTTCGCGTGGTTGACGTCGAAGTCGAGCTGCTTCTGGATCGGGCCGGCCGCCATCCCGATCCCGCAGCCCCAGACGAACCCGGGCAGGATCTCGTCGTACTGGGACACCGTGTACGGGATGCCGTGGATGTCGTACGGGTTCGCCTGCTTGCCGAGCACCTTGCGCGACCCGTCGCCCGCGAAGACGATCTTGACGTCCTCGGTCCAGTATTCGTACACCACCACCGGGTTCGGACCCGGCTCCTTCTCCGTCCCGCTCCCGCCGTCGCTCCCGTAGATGGAGTTCAGCCCGATCTTCTGGAGCGCGTCGTTGCGCGTCCCGATGGCGAACTCCTCCGTCCCGGCCGTCAGCGCGTGCGTCGGGTTCTCCGCGAACCACGCGAGGAGCGCCTGCTCGGGCGTCTGCGGCTGCCCGTCCTTGGACAGCCCCGCCTCCTCGCCCAGCGACCCGGCACGAGCCGCGGCCAGCAACGCCTCCTGCGTCGTCTCTACCCGCTCCATCGCGTAAGGGATGTAGCCGAGTTCCGACCACGGGCAGGGAAAGAAGTTCCACAGATCGACAGCGCGGATCTCGGGCTCGTCGTTCAGTTCGACCGACTTGAGCACCCGGCGCGTCCCGAGGAACTTGCCCTGGACGCCCTCGGGGAGCGGGTTGCCCGCATCGTCCACGTCGTCGTAGACCTTCGTCGGTACGAGCTTCATCTTCGTCCGGTACTTCCACCCCTGCTTGAGCACCCCGGTCCCGTAGAGCGCCCGGTAGTGGAGGAAGTGCCGCATGGCCTTGCGCGCCGGAGTCTTGACCGTCAACTGCCATTGCGTCAGGTCTTGCATCGACTGCGCGTTGTCGGTCCACTCGGGCCGCACCGGCACCATCTTGAGGATCGTGCCCGAGTCGAACATCGCCGCCAGCCCCGACGGGATGGCCGAGAGCACGAGCGCGCGGACGTAGGGCAGCTTGATCTTGCTGCGCCACACGTTCACCGACGGGTCGATCTTCTGGTTGTAGTCCGAGAACGCCGTGAGCCATTGGCTCGACAGCACCGACCGCGCCGAGGACGCCTCGAGCAGCCGGCCGCGGAACAGCGTGGCGAGTTCCGCGTCGCTCATCTTGAACGTCGGAACCTCGGGCGCCGGGTCGTCCTGCAACTTCGCGTGGATGCGGTCCGTCTCCGCGATCAGCGCCGCCATCCCCTCGGGGTCGGGCGGGTTCGCGTCGATCGCGTCCATCTGGTCGAAGATGCCCTCCGCCACCGGGGGCTTCTCGGGCATCGACGGCATCGCCCGCCCCGGCTCCTCGACGCCCCCCTCCGTCATCGTCTCGGTGGCGTCCTCAGTCTCTTGGTCGAAGGGGCCCATGTCTAGCCTCGGGTGATCGGGTCGTCGTCGTCCGGGTCGTTCTCGGCTCGGATGACG
>CAYZBB010000249.1:0-4517 GCA_964476495.1 uncultured Actinomycetes bacterium
GCGTCCACGCTGTTCGCCACGACGTCGAGGCCGACACGTCCGAGGGTCCAGCTGCCCATCAGTACGACCCTCCATCGGCGCCGGCGTACGCGCGGGCGTCCTTGCGTTGGGCGCCAGTGACGGCCCGGGCGATGAGCTTGTCGTTCAACCAGATGTTGACCACCGTCGATCCACCCCCACCGATCGAATGCATCACCGATCGGGTGCTGTTGGCGTTCACGACCCGCTCACCGCCACGGAACCGGACAAGCTCGGGCCCGTTCTCACCGACCACTGCCAGACCTGCCGGCGCCGACACGGTCCCCGAGGCGAACCCCGGCAGCCCAGAGAGAAGGCTCGATGGGGACGGCAGGTTCCGGATCTTCGATGCGATCGTGTCGAGGATCGACCCGACCCGCTCGAACCCCGATCGGATCGACTCGACCGCAGACCGCAGAGCCGACAGGCCGATCGATCCGAGAGTCGACAGCGCACTCCGCAACGGCGCCGACGCCGCCCACGCCGCCCGCAGGTTCGACACGACCGACGACACCGCCGATCGCAGCGCACTCCACCCCAAGGCGCCGATCGCTGATAGCACGGACCGAACCGGCGCCGACGCCGCCCACGCCAGCCTGAGAAGCGCCACCACATTCGAGATCCCCGACCGCAGGGCGAACAACCCGATCGATCCGATCACGTTCAGCGCTCCCCGCACGGGTGCCGTGAGCGACCACCACGCCTGGAACGCCGACATGACCCAGCTGAGTGCCGTGCGGAGCCCGGAGAGAGCCTGGGCGCCGATCTGCGCCATCGTGGCCCTGATGTTCTGCGACTGGTTCCACCACCGCCGGAGTTGATCGACGACCGCGAAGAACAGGTCCCGCAACGGCTGGGTGAGCCTCCACACCCCGTAGATCTCCAGGCCGACCGCGGCGACCGCCGCGACCGCTACACCGGCCCACACCGATGAGAACACGGCGGCGGCGGCTCCAGCTGCTGCGCCGACCAGACCGAGCACGACCACCACCTGCTGAACCGGCCCGGAGAGGCGAGAGAACCCTTCGTTGATCGTCGTGAGGCCATCAGCCAGCCTCTCGACAACAGGTAGGAGACCCGTGCCGACCTGCTCCTTCAGGTTCTCCCACGCCACGGTCATCCGGCCGGTGCTCGTTGCGTTCGCCTCGGCAGCCCCGCCGAACTCGGTCGCGAGCTCTTCGAGGATGATCCGTTGCGCCCCGGCGGTGTCCCCGAACGCGACCATCGCCTCGATCTGCGACTTCTGCTGCTCGGTGAACGTGACGCCCATGCGAGTCAGCCGGGAGATGCCCGCGGCAGGGTCGTTCAGGGCGCGACCGACGGCCATGATGTTGGGTTGCAGCTGGGTGCCCATCGCAGCGGACATGTCGAGCGCCGAGGCGAGAGCGTCGTCGAAGATCCCGCCCTCGGCGTGCACGTTTCGGAACGTGAGCAGGAGGTTCCCGCCCTGCTGGATCACCTCATCGTCCACCGCCGAGAGTTCCGACAGGGATCCGGCCAGGTCCGACAGGTGCCCCGCCGTTACCCCCGCCACGCCCCCGGTCGAGTCGATCACCGCAGTCGTCTGACGCATCACCCGGGCGGCCTCCTCGGCCTCGGTGATCGACCCACTGAAGAACGAAGCGAGCCCGGCGCCGGCGATCAGCCCCCCGATGGCCGACCCGACCGACGAGATCCCAGACCGCCACGTCGACGAGAACCGCGACCCAGCGCGCGACGACGTCCGGTCGAACTGGCCCACCGCACGTTCGGTCTGCCCCAGAGCGCGCACGGCGTCACCGGCGTTCCCGGAGATCACCACCTCGAGCCGGCGTGAAGCCATGCGATCACCTCCGATCGGTCATTCGGCCTCGGCCACACGGGCGGCGTCGGCGTGATCCTGGAGCGCCCTCTGGTAGGCGAACACCTCGCCCCAGCTGAGACAGCCGGGGTTGTCCGGGTCGGCGTCCCACGGGCGCAGGCCGAACAACGCAGAAAGGGCGGGCCACTGCTCGCGCAGGGCCCGCCTCAGACTTCCGGGAGCTTCCCTCTGGCGGCCTCTTCGTCTTCGATCTCGGGGGACTTGAACCCAGCGGCGAGGAAGTCGCCCAGCGTGGGGAACTCGTCGAGCACATCCTCGAGGAGCAGGTCCGGTTCTCCGTTGTGGCGCCGAGCGAGCCACCAGAGGGCGAGCACCTCCAGCTGGCCGACCTGGGTGGCGCCGACGAGCTCGCCGGTGTTCATGCCGGTGGCCTTGCGGCAGGCGAGATCGTCGCGGGCGGTGACATCGCCCATGGAGAACGACAGGCTGCGGCCGTCGGCTCCGCATTCGATGGTGACGACCTGGCGCAGTGCGGCTGCGACTTCTTCGGACTGCTCGTTCTCGCGGACGGCGCCTGGTCGAGGTGCGGTGGCCATGGGGGGTGTTCTCCTTTGGGCAGGGGTCGGGTTGGTGGGCAGGTCTCGCACCGGGGCCGCCATGCGCTGGTGACCCCGGTGCGCTCCCCTGCCCGGGGAGGACTAGAAGGCGCCGGTGCCCTGCTGGGCGACCGCACCGAAGCTGTTCACGAGGGTGAACTCCGAGCGCTGCACCGGCCGGCCGTTCGGGAACGCCAGAGCGCAGATCTTCTCGAAGGCGTCCCCGTAGGCCTCGACGATCTCGCCGAGGTTGTCGCGGATGGTGGGGTTGATCGCCGCTGGGCCGCCGGAACCGCCGACGTCCCAGCTGTTGCCGACCCACGCCGGGAACTGGGGGTACTGCAGCGCCCCGTAGAAGGCGCCCTGAGCGAACGCAGGCGACCGGTTGACGCCGATGGCGGCGCCGCGACGGTCGCCGCGGCCGGTGATGGCCCCGGCGGCCGCTGCCTGCTGGTCGGTCTCAGTCGCGCCCCGGGCCTTGCCGGCGACACCCTGAGCGATCTGACGGTTCGACTCGCGTAGGGCACCGTCCCAGTTCCCCTCGGCCTGGCGGAGCAGCCGGCGGAACTCGTCGAACCCCTCGAAGCGGACCATCTGCCCGCCGACGTTCGCCATCGGCGATCAGGTCGGGGTCGAGTCGGTGTTCACCATCACCGCGGTGATCGCACCGGCGTCCGTCGACGCGCCGACGCACTTGAACGGCGCCTTCAGCTCCACGACACCGCGACCACCGACCTCGGGGGTCGACCCGTCCCAACGGACGTTCGTGGTGACCGTCACCGACGCCGACGCACCCGCCGTGATGGTGAGCACCAGGGCGTTCTCCGTCGCGTTCCGGAAGTAGTTCATCTGGGTGAGGGACTCGAACTCCATCGTCGCCTCACCCGAGTACTCCCGCAGCTCCGCCTCGAGCGGCTCGGACACGTACTCGGAGCCGATGAACCGGCGGTCCGTCACCAGCCCGTTGTTCCCCTTGAGGGAGATCTCCTTCACGTTCGCTGACGACCCGCCGACCGTCACCGACGCGTGCTTGAACGTGAACGGGGTGGCCGCACCCGAAGCGATGCTTGCCGACGCCAACGAGGTGCCGGTGGCGAGCGACTTCCCGACGACCGACACCCCGAGGGTCACGAGCTCGCCGGCCTTCGCCGCCAGCTCCCACTCGGTGACCTTGCACCCGGCGAACGTGAACGGCTGCACGGTGCCGGACACGTCGGGCTTGCCGATCTGCAGGGTGAAGTGGTCGTCGGTGAGGTCGCCGGGGGTGAAGGTGTGGGTGTACGGGTTCGACCCGGTGGTGGCCAGCCCGCCGAACATGTGACGGAACCACAGGCCGGCGCCCTGCTGGTACAGCTCGAAGCCGAGGTCCCCGGAGATCTCGACGTCGCCGGCGGCCCACTGGGCGGACCGCAGCACACGGGCGCCGGACATGATCCCGCCGGACTCCATGCGGGCGATCTGCTCGGTCATCGACTCCTGTACGAGCGGAGTGAACCGGTCGACGGTGACCGGGGTCCCCCAGGTCGACTCGGTCTTGAGGCCCACCTGCGCGGCGAGGCCGGACTTGGGCGCCATCAGCTGTTCTCCTTCTTCGTGCTGGCGGCGACGGGCTGCCAGATGTCGGGCTGAGCGGCGAGGCCCACGGCGATGTCGGTGTCGACGTCGACCACGCCCTTGTCGTCGGTGACCGCGCTGACGGCGGGGAGTTCGACGGGGAGGGCGGAGGGGCCGACGTAGCGGAACTTGGGCACAGGGGCCTCCTAGCTGGGGGTGAGGCGGGCGGTGAACTGGACGGTGACCTCGAACCGGGCGCCGTGACCCTGCCCGTTCCCGAGGAACCCACGGTGGAGCCGCCAGCGGGTGATGACGGCTTCGAAGCGGGCGGGGTCGGTGACGCCGAGGTCGACGCTGTTGGCGAGCACGGACTGGATGCGGGTGAGGATCTCGACGGCGCGGGTGTCGGCGGCGAGCTGGGTGCCGTCGGTGCCGGGCTTGAGGACCTGCACGACGAGGGCCTGGTCGATCTCCTCGTCGCGGTGGAGATGCGAGGCGGTGAGGAGCGGGATGTCTTCGGTCTCTTCGGCGTCGCCGATCCAGATGGC
>CAYZBB010000249.1:4617-6583 GCA_964476495.1 uncultured Actinomycetes bacterium
CCCCGGGATCTCGATGGTCTCGGACTGCAGTGCGTCCCGGACCGCCTTGGTGACCATCGACACCGGGAAGTTCTGCGCCGGGACGTCGAACTCGTTGACCGACAGGGTGGCGGACTCCATGGTGCGCCACAGGTTCTTCAACGCGATCCCGGCGGCCTCCTTGAACACGGGGTCGACGGCGGCGGTGGTGGCTGCGCGACCGGCGACGTAGGTGACCTTGACCGCCTCGGGCCCGAACGGGAACCAGGCCCCGTAGCCCGACGACCGCCGCCAGATGATCCCGTTGAACACCGCGGTCGGGGTCGACTCCCACCGCTCCGGGAGGAACCCGTTCGTCGGCTGGGTGTCGAAGTCCTCCTGGGTGAGGACGGTGGGGGTGGTGGCGTCGTACTCGGTGACCGTGGTGAACGATGCGACGGGCCAGCGGCGCACCCGGATCGATGGGCACCCGCCGGGGTGGACCTCGTCGGTGACGGTGCGTTGCACGATGGGCCCGCAGAGCCGGTCGAGGCGGCGGGACACGGCGGCGATCTTCTGCGCCAGGGGCAGGTCGTATCGGGTGTCGGTGTCGCTGATCCCGACGGCGAGGCGACCCTCGAGGAGGGTCAGCACGTTGAGGGTGTCGGGCGACTGCGGTTGGACGGGCCGCACCTCGAACGACCCGGACTCGACGTCGGCGGCGGTGCCGGTCCCGGTCCAGGTGTAGGCCCAGAGCCCGGCGGTCGAGGCGGTGATGTTCTTGGTGTAGACGCCGGTGGCGGACTTGGTGATGGTGGACCCGGCGTAGGTGTAGGTGGTGGCGGTGCCGGTGGGGTCGGTGACGACGAGGCTGATGGTGGACGGGTCGGTGGCGGTGCCGGACACCTTGAACGTGTTCGACAGTGTGACGGTGTCACCCACCACGAATCGCTCAGCCATCGGACACTCCTGGGGTCGAGGTGGCGGCGCCCGCCACAGCGGTGGTGGACGTGGCGGCGCCGGCGAGGGTCGCGGTGGAAGTGGTGCGGCTCGTCACGGTCGGGGTGCTGGTGGCGTTGATGTCTGGGATCACGACCTCGGCGCCGGTCCACGACCACCCGGGGTCAGCCCAGGTGGCAGTCGAGTCAGCCCAAGTGGCGGACATCAGGCCCCGGCGGCCTTCGCTGCAGCAGAGCGCACCTGGGCGAGAGTGGTTACCTTGGCGAGCTCGGCTAGCAGCGCAGCGTTCTGCGCCTCAAGTGCGGCGACACGCTCGGCGTCGGACGCTGGCGGTGGGTTACGCAGGTCGACCTGCGGACACGGGAGGTCGTTGATCTCGGTGGGCATCAGGCCGTCCTCAGGATGCGGAGCGCCATCAAGTAGAACGTGTAACCCGACGAGCTGGCGTTCTTCGTGGCGTTCGTCAGGTTGATCGTCTTGGTGCCGGACGTAGCGACCGTGATGCCGGTGATGGCACCTTCCCGTTGAGCGATGCCGCCCGTCTTGTAGAAGTCGACGGTGCCGACGGTGGTGCCGTCGATCTTGGCGGTCACGATCGGCATATACGTGTCGGCGTAGGCCACGATCTCGATGGAGTAGGTACCGGCCGACATGGGGAACTTGTACGAGATCGACGCCGCACCCGCCGTCCCCGAGTCGATCCGGGCATACGGGTAGAGCGCCGTCCCCGACAGGGTCGTCAGGGTGCTCATGTTCGTCTGCGCGAACGGCACGGCTCGCACGTCGACGGTCTGATGCCACGGTGCGTCGAGGCCCGCCGCGGCCACCGTCGCGTCCAACGCATCCAACCGCGCCACGACAGTCGCCGAAGCGCCCGACGGGGCAAGCCCCAGCTCGGCCTCGACAGCCTCCACCGCCGTAGCCAACGCCCGGTGGTGGTCGTCGTGCGGGTACGTGGCGTCTCCGAGGTCGGTGGTCGGCGCAGCCCCGTCGGACGGGACGCCGTCGGTCAGTTCATCCAGCGACGACGGGTAGGCCAACGGTCAGC
>CAYZBB010000250.1:0-6562 GCA_964476495.1 uncultured Actinomycetes bacterium
TCGTCGGCACCATCGCCGGTGACGACACCATCCTGGTCGTCGCCCGGGACGGCCTCACCGGCGCCGAGGTCGGCCGGACGCTGGCCGGTTACGCCGTGGGGGAAACCTGACCGGCGCATGACCACTCGGCCGCCACCCCGCGCCGGATGACGACATCGCATGCTCGGCCGACCGGAGGGTCGGCCGACCCGCACAGATAGGCTCCCACCTCGTGTCAAAGGTTCTTGAGTCCCTGCCCAAGGGGCAGAAGGTCGGCATCGCGTTCTCGGGAGGCCTGGACACCTCGGTGGCCGTCGCCTGGATGCGCGAGAACGGCGCCGTGCCGTGCGCATACACCGCCGATCTCGGCCAGTACGACGAACCAGACCTGTCCGGCGTCCCGGACCGGGCGGCCGAATACGGCGCCGAGATCGCCCGCATCGTCGACTGCCGCGCCGCCCTCGTCGAGGAGGGGTTCGTCGCGCTCGCCTGCGGCGCGTTCCACATCCGCTCGGCCGGGCTGACCTACTTCAACACCACTCCGCTCGGCCGAGCCGTCACCGGCACCCTGCTCGTCCGGGCGATGGCCGACGACGAGGTCGACATCTGGGGCGACGGGTCGACCTACAAGGGCAACGACATCGAACGGTTCTACCGCTACGGACTGCTGGCCAACCCCCGGCTGCGGATCTACAAGCCCTGGCTGGACGCCCAGTTCGTGGCCGAGCTGGGCGGCCGGACCGAGATGAGCGAATGGTTGCTGGCCCGCGGCCTGCCCTACCGCGCGTCGGTCGAGAAGGCGTACTCCACCGACGCGAACATCTGGGGCGCCACCCACGAGGCCAAGCGGCTGGAGCACCTGGACGCCTCCGTCGAGATCGTCCAGCCGATCATGGGTGTGGCCTACTGGGACGAGTCGGTGACGATCGTGCCGGAGGACGTCACGCTGCAGTTCGAGCGCGGCCGGCCGGTCGCGATCAACGGGGTCCAGCTCGACCCGGTGGCCCTGGTGATCGAGGCCAACGCCATCGGCGGCCGGCACGGCCTGGGCATGAGCGACCAGATCGAGAACCGCATCATCGAGGCCAAGTCGCGGGGAATCTACGAGGCGCCGGGAATGGCCCTGCTGTGGATCGCCTACGAGCGGTTGGTCAACGCCATCCACAACGAGGACACCGTCGCGACCTATCACGACCAGGGCCGGAGGCTGGGCCGTCTGCTGTACGAGGGTCGCTGGCTGGATCCGCAGGGCCTGATGCTGCGCGAGTCGCTGCAGCGATGGGTCGGCTCCGCGGTCACCGGGTCGGTCACCCTGCGGCTGCGTCGCGGCAACGATTACACGATCCTGGACACCGCCGGTCCGGAGCTCTCCTACCACCCGGACAAGCTCTCGATGGAGCGGGTGGCCGAGGCCGCGTTCGGGCCCGGCGACCGGATCGGCCAGCTGACCATGCGGAACCTGGACATCGCCGACACCCGCTCGAAGCTCGAGCTCTATGCCGGGCTCGGGCAGCTCGACCCGGAGCAGACGCTCGTCGGCACCCTGCGGCCGGGTCAGGCCGAGGCCATCGCGAGCCTGCCGGCCCAGGCCGACGAGCATCCGGAGCAGACGCAGGCCATCGAGCAGGCAAGCGACAGCGCCGCCATGGACGCCGGGACCGACTGATGCGCACACCCTCCTTCGACCCGGGCTTCGTCGACCGCCGGTCCGTACCCGTCTTCGACCACGGGACCGCGGGCCGCGGCACACTCACCCCTGCCTCCCCGACCTCCGCCGGTTTGCCACTTTCCGCCCCGAATCTGCCCACGAAGGGGCCGAGAGTGGCAAACCGGCGCGTGGTCGGGGGGACCCCGTGCGTGGTCGGGGGGACCCCGTGCGTGGTCGGCGGGACCGGGCGCGTGATCGGCGGGATGTGGTGACCGGCGGCGACCAGCAGCCGACGGCCCTGTGGGGCGGCCGGTTCTCCTCCGGCCCGTCCCCGGAGATGGCGGCGCTGAGCCGCAGCACCCACTTCGACTGGGTGCTCGCCCTGTACGACATCGCCGGATCCCGGGCGCACGCCCGGGTGCTGCACCGCGCCGGTTTGCTGTCCGACGACGAGCTGGCCGGCATGCTGGCCGCACTCGACGCTCTGGCCAGGGATGTGGAATCCGGTGCGTTCCAACCGGAACCAGCCGACGAGGACGTGCACACCGCACTGGAGCGGGGCCTGCTGGAGCGGGCCGGCGGGGACCTCGGCGGCAAGCTCCGGGCGGGCCGATCGCGCAACGACCAGGTCGCCACCCTGTACCGGATGTACCTGCGCGACCACGCCCGACGCATCGCGGCCCTGGTCACCGACCTGCAGGCCGCACTGCTGGCCCAGGCCGAGGCGCACCCGGGTGCGGCGATGCCCGGGCGCACGCATTTCCAGCACGCGCAGCCCGTTCTGCTGGCGCATCACCTGGCCGCGCACGCCCAGGCGCTGGCCCGGGACGTCGACCGGCTCCGGGACTGGGACCGCCGGGCAGCCATCTCCCCGTATGGCTCGGGCGCGTTGGCCGGGTCGAGCCTCGGACTGGACCCGGCCGCGATCGCCGCCGACCTGGGCTTCGACGCACCCGCGGCGAACTCGATCGACGCCACCGCTTCCCGCGACTTCGCCGCCGAACTGGCGTTCGTGCTGGCGATGCTGGCGGTGAACGCGTCCCGATGGGCGGAGGAGGTGATCGTCTTCACCACGGCGGAGTTCGGCTACGCGCGGCTGCACGACGCCTTCGCCACCGGGTCGTCGATCATGCCGCAGAAGAAGAACCCGGACATCGCCGAGCTGGCTCGCGGCAAGGCCGGGCGACTCATCGGCAACCTCACCGGCCTGCTGGCCACGCTCAAGGCGCTGCCGCTGGCCTACAACCGGGATCTGCAGGAGGACAAGGAACCGCTGATCGACTCGGTCGATCAGCTCGAGCTGCTGCTTCCGGCGGTTGTCGGCATGACGGCGACCCTGACCTTCGACGAGGCTCGGATGGCCGCGATGGCGCCGGCCGGCTTCTCACTGGCCACCGATATCGCCGAATGGCTGGTGCGACAAGGGGTTCCGTTCCGAGTGGCGCACGAGGTGGCCGGTAGGTGCGTCGCGGTCGCCGAGGCGGGGGGCAAGGACCTGGCCGACCTGACCGGCGCCGAGCTGGCGCGGATCGACCGGACGCTGACGCCGGCCGTCCGCGAGGTGCTTACCGTCGAGGGCTCGCTGGCGTCGCGGGACGCGGTCGGGGGCACCGCCCCGGCGCGGGTGGCTGAGCAGATCGCCGCGCTGCGCATCCGGATCGCAGCCGATCGTGCCTGGTCACAAGGATCTCACTGATGTAACCGAATGAATCCGGTCGGAACGGGCCCGGATCGCTCGGTGTCACGGGATGTCCTGCTAGACGTCTTGCTTGATGTCTTGTTGGTGTCTTTTTGGTGTCTTCGTGACGTCATAGACTGACGCCATGGTTGAGCCTGGACTGCGGATATCAGACCTCGATCGCGAACGTGCCGCGGCCGTGCTCCACCAGGCGGTCGCCGACGGCCGGCTGGACTGGGCTGAACACGGTGAGCGTCTGACAGCGGTCTATGCGGCGAAGACCGACGCCGAACTGGTCCCGCTGCTTCGTGATCTGCCAGCCGTGGAGCGGCCGATTCTCCCGTCGCCGACGGCAATCCCGGCCTTGCCGCCGTCTGCGACAGGGCCGCTGCGAGTCACGCTCGGCAAGGTGTGTCGCAGCGTCGAACCGAACACGTCTCAGCACATCACGGCGACCCTCGGGGCCGCGTTCGTCGATCTGCGAAGCCTGCCGCAGGGCTGTGCCGTCGAGGTGCTGGCCGATTCGCTGCTGGGCAAGGTGGAGGTCTACGTTTCGCCCGGTACGCAGCTGATGGACGTCGGGACCGCGTGGCTCGGCAAACGGTCCACCGTCGAACGGGGTCGCGGTGACCGGAGCGCGTCTGTCCCGCCCGGTGCGCCGATCGTCCGGGTCGGTGGACATAGCGTTCTGGGACACGTACGGGTCACGATCGGCTGACGGCCCCGATCGGCCCGGCTCCTGTCCTCTCCGGGCGTGCGATCCGGTCGTCCCACCTTTTGATCCTGGCCCGACGTGTCACGCCGACCGCCGTCGACCATTGGTTGCCCGATCGGCGCTGGCACAATGTCCCGATGCGATGGGGGCGGCGCCTGACAAGGGCATTCTTCGCCCGCGATGTCATGACGCTGGCTCCCGACCTGCTCGGTCGGGTGCTCGTCGGCCACTCGCCGGACGGCGCGGTCGCCGTCCGGCTCACCGAGGTGGAGGCCTATGCCGGGCCGTTGGATCCGGCCTCCCATGCATACCGGCGGACCGCTCGGTCGGAGATCATGTACGGCCCGGCCGGTCATCTGTACGTCTACTTCGTCTACGGGATGCACTGGTGCGCGAATATCGTCGCCGGTGCGGACGGCACGGCATCGGCCGTGCTGCTGCGGGCCGGTGAGGTGGTCGACGGGCTGCCGATCGCCCGCGCCAGGCGTCCGTCCGCGCGCCGCGACAGCGACCTGGCCCGCGGGCCGGCCGGCCTGGCCGGCGTGCTCGGGCTGACCGGCGTCGACACCGGCACCGACATCTGTGAACCGGACGGGCGGCTGCTGGTGCGGGCGGGACTCGGCGGCCCGCTCGAGGTGGCACAGGGTCCCCGCGTCGGCGTGTCGACCGCCGCCGACGTGCCGTGGCGGTTCTACCTGCAGGGCGATCCGACGGTCAGCGCCTATCGGCGGGGCACCCGAATGACCCGCGGAAGGGTCGGCTGAGGCAGGCCTGCCGAGCGAGGCATCGGCCGCGGCGGGTTCGGCTGCGATCCCACCGGTCCTGCGAGGTGGCCGCAGAGAGCTCGACCGGTCCTGCCAGGATGGTGCCGTGCCCGACGCGATTGTCACGACCGAGCCGGCTCAGCCGGAACCGACCGCTCCCGAGGCGCGGACCGTGCTCGACGAGCTGCGCTGGCGCGGGTTGGTGGCCCTGACCACCGACGAGGACGCGTTGGCCCGTGCGCTGGCCGCCGGGCCGATCACCGCCTACTGCGGATTCGACCCGACCGCGGCCAGCCTGCACTTCGGCAACCTGGTGCAGCTGATCGTGCTGCGCCACCTGCAGCGGGCCGGGCATCGGGTGATCTGCCTGGTCGGCGGGTCGACCGGGCTGATCGGGGACCCCCGGCCGACCGCCGAGCGCGTGCTCAAGTCCAAGGAACAGACCGCGGACTGGGTGACCCGCATCCAGGCACAGGTCCGGCCCTTCCTGGACTTCGACGGGCCCAACCCGGCGATCATGGTCAACAATCTGGACTGGACCGCGCCGATGAGTGCGCTGGATTTCCTCCGTGACATCGGCAAGCATTTCCGGGTCAACGCCATGCTGCGCAAGGACGCGGTGGCCGCGCGGCTGGCCAGCGACGAGGGCATCAGCTACACCGAGTTCAGCTACCAGCTGCTGCAGGGCATGGACTATCTGCACCTGTTCCGCGAGTACGGCTGCATCCTGCAGACCGGCGGACAGGATCAGTGGGGGAACCTGACCGCCGGCACCGACCTGATCCGCAAGGTGACGGGAGAATCGGTGCATCTGCTGGCCACGCCGCTGATCACCGATAGCCATGGGCAGAAGTTCGGCAAGTCGGAGGGCAATGCCATTTGGCTGTCCGCCGAGATGACCAGTCCGTATGCCTTCTATCAGTACTGGCTGAACGTCGAGGACGCGTCCGTTGGCCACCTGCTGCGGGTGTTCACCGACCGCACCGCCGAGGAAATCGCGGACCTGGAGCGCGAGGTCGCCGACCGCCCGCAGGCCCGGACGGCCCAGCGCACCCTGGCCGGCGACGTCACCACCCTGGTGCACGGTGCGGCCGCGACCGAGGCGGCGATCGCCGCGAGCGCCGCCCTGTTCGGACGCGGCGAGCTGGGTGCGGTGGACGAGCCGACACTGCGGGCGGCTCTCACCGAGGCCGGGCTGCACATCGTGGTCGGACAGATACCCACCGTGACGGGCCTGCTCGTCGCGTCCGGCCTGGTGAAGTCGCTGTCCGAGGCCAGGCGGGTGGTCGCCGAGGGCGGCGCGAACATCAACAACGTCCGGGTACGCGACGTCGATCACGTTCCGGCGGCCGCTGATCTGCTGCACGGAAGCCTGCTCGTGCTGCGCCGGGGCAAGCGATCGGTCGCCGGGGTCGAGCTGACGAAGACCTCCTGACCTGCGCAGACGGATCCTCCGGCGACAGATTTGACTCGGTCGTTCGGCACGGGTAAGTTGGATCGCGCTCTTGGGGAACCGCACAGCGACCGGATTGATCCGGTGTGGCTGGGCGGCCCAGGGCAAACAACCCCGACGACGTACTCGTTGATCGCCACGCGATCAGGGAGTCGGCGAAGCACGCTTCACCGAGCGTCGGGTAACCGGCAGGAACGGCGATTTGAAATCGGCCGGTCCGATCGGTAAGGTAGTTCGGGTTTGCTCCGGAGGTGCTCGAAAGAACACCGAGGGTGTGCGTCCGTTCTTTGAGAACTCAACAGCGTACCGATAGTCAGTGCCAAAT
>CAYZBB010000251.1:0-4453 GCA_964476495.1 uncultured Actinomycetes bacterium
TCGCCCTTCGAGATGAAGCGGTTGATGATGCTCTCGTTGTTCGCGCTCGCGGTGTACGCCCCGGTCGCAAACGCCGTGATGACCTGGTACGTGTGTGCATCAAGGCACACACTCATCTCTTGCGTACCGGCCGTTGAGCGCGTCGTCTCCAGGTCGGTGACTGCCGAGGAGAACGCCGCGGCGCTCCCATCCGAAGTCACCGCGCGGGTATCCAGCCGCACCGTCGCCAGCTTCGTCCCACAGGCGAACACGGCGAGTTCTGCGGTATCTGTGGTAATCCCTTCACTGAAGGCGATTGCCCGCGTGTTGGTCACTGTGGAGCCTTGAGAGGTGGTAAACGAGAGGCTCGTAATCAGCGGCGCAAGCTGGACCACGCCCGGGAAGCGCGTGTCCACCCCGGTCGCATAGGCCCATGACAGCGGCGTGCTCTCGGACTCGTAGCTGTTGAGGCCCGGTTGCCCGCTGATGAACCATTCCGCCATCTTTAGCTTCGGTGCTTCAGCCATTAGCGCAGCGTCCTTGCCGGAGCGGCGAGCAGCCCGTTATTCACCACGTCGTTCAGCCGGTTCCGTGCCCCGAGGTGCGCCATCGCAGCCTGGTCGAACCTGCGTTTCCACATGAGGTACTCGACGCTCGATTCGCCCTCGCGCCCGAGGAGGATGTTGGCAATCGCCCCGAAGGCCGTAGCTTGCAGCGGCGCATCCGTCTCGTCCGCGTCGGCCGCGCCGCTGGACAGTCGCGTGCTGTCGAAGGCGGGATAAGGGCGCTTCGAGTAGATGATGATCTGCCCGTGCCCGATGTTGCCGGCCTTCAACCGCAGGCCGCCGTACTGGTCGAAGTCCCAGCCGATCTCTTGCTCGCTGTAGCTGTCGCGCCTCACCGGGTCGGACAGGTCGCCAACCATCACGTAGGCCTCATGTACGGCCTGTGTGGCGTTGGAAGTCTGTGCGGTGATGGTGATGGTTATCGTGCTCGCCGCGGCCGCCAGGGTGAGCGTGGCGCTGATTTCCTGGAGTGCGGCGCCGCTGCCCGTGCTGGTGCTCGTGGTCGTCCCGTCCGTGAGCGTGAGCAGCACATCGCCCGCGGTGTCCGGGTCGGCTACCACGACGGCGGTAATCGTCTCGCCCGAGGGCCAGTCGCCCGAGACGCCCGTGCGCCCCGCTGAGATGGTCTGCACCATCGTCGCGTCCGTGCCGCCCGAGCGCTGGAGCTTGTACACGTAGGGCTGGTTTTTCCAGCCTGTGTGCGTCTCATACGGCGTGCTGTCGGCGTTGTTGCTCACCGTCCAGTCATCCGGCGTCCACACGCCGCTGCTGTTGCCGGTGCGCTTCTGGAAGTAGCGATTCCGCGAGATGACCGGGTTCGCCGAGTAGCAGACCTTCACGATATCGGCCGGCTGGCGAATCCACGTCATGTCCCCGAGCCAGTAGGTGTCCGTGCCCTGCCGTACCGGGATGATCGTCCGGTCCTGCTGGCGCAGTTGCTGCACGGCCTGGTCGATGGCCTGACGGATGATGTACGGCTCGATGCGCGAGATGATTACCTTCTCACTCGTCGCCGTCGTATCCGCGTAGTTCGTCCCGGCATGGGTAAGCGTGCCGGTGGAGCTCGCGAAGTTCGTGACGTAGCGGATCTTGTCCGCCGTCGTGGTGGTGTCCGGGCGCCAGAGGAATTGCGACGTGAACCGCTCAGGTGACCACCCACCGACGGCAAGGCCGGAACAGACCACGGTGGTCGTGGTGAGCGAAGCGATCGACTCCTCCCGCCAGAGGTCGCCCTTGAGTTGCCGCACCATCTCGGATGCAATCGCGCGAAGGCTATTTGCCATGTGCTCCCTCCTTACCCGACGCCTGTGAGTGAAAGGCTGTAGCGACGGGTTGTAGTGCCCCCGCCCGCCGCCGCCTTGAGTTCGATCGACATCGCGACCCACTCGTAGTCCGTGTGGGATTTGGTATGAGTGAGCGCAGTGCCCGCCGTACCGGGCTGGGTTTCCCAGTAACCCCTTGGCTGGGCGCTCCCCTGAGACGTGCGGACAGTCTGATCGGCACCCGTCGTGCCAGCGCTCCCGCCAAAGACGACGTAAGTCCATGCCGCCACCGCGAGTGAATCGCTGGCTGGGCTGGAGGGCAGGTTGCAGGTCAGTGCCGTCCCTGTGTCCGCACCGTTCGTAGCAGCCGTCCCGTGCGTCGTCTGGTGCGCCCCGGTGACGGAGATGACCCCGACGTAGGACTCGTAGATCGACCCCGAACCGCCGGAGCCGGTGAACCCTACCGTCTTCGCCCCTGAGCCGATGAGGCTATCCCACGCCAGCCCACCAGCGCCTCGCCAGTACGTGTTGGTCACGTCCCCGAGGTCGCTGGAAATGGAGCCGTCGTAGGTCACTGCCGCACCTGTGGGGCGCGTGTCGCGCGAGGTGGAGCCGAACACGAACGCTACCCGGTCGGTTCCCGCGCCCGCGTCGAACGACACGGATACCGCCATATCGCCGGACGCCGCCTCGAGTGCTGAGGCGGCGTTCTGATAGGCAACCGAGGAGTGGTATTCCTGCGCGGGCGCGGGCTCCACGTCCGCGACCAACTCGACCTGTGAGGCAACCGCCCCCGCCGTGCGATCCAGTTCCACCCATGCCCGGAGCGGCGTCTTTGAGGTTTCGCCCCAGCGTTTGTTGCGGAACGATGCCCACTGTTCGCGCGGCTCGTTGCCCTTCTGGAAAAACCCGGTCGGCAGGTTCCACGTCAGGCTGTACTCAGGGATCTCCGTGCCTTCGCGCCCGCGCCGGTTGTCCGTGATGACGCCGCCCTTCGTGCTTCCCTGGCAGGTGTGGATCACCCCGTCGCAGTCCACCACGATTCGCACCCGGAGCCGCCCCGTGCTTCCCCACGCCATCGGGTTTGCTGTCGTCGGGCGCGGGATGCGTACCGTCAGGCTCGCCGTCTGCGGGTCAAGTTCAACCGGCAACGTCGCGAGGGTGCGCGTCGCTGCGTTGAGGGCCAGTGCCCGCTGCGGTACGAGTGTCTGGCGCACCTAGCGCCTGCACTCCCCGCCCACCAGCGTCCCCTCGTAGGAGCCGCGAGCGGTGCTGTACGTCCAGCCGGTGTTACTGGCGTTCCGAACGAGGACGCGGCAGCGGGCGGGCGTCGGAGTTGCGGTTGGCGGGATGGGGGTCGGTGTAGCGGTAGGCGGGATGGCCGTGGAGGTGGCGGTGGGGGGTGGAAGAATTGTCGTGGGAGTGCTTGTAGGTGACGCTACAGACGGGGTCGAAGTGGGAGTGTCTGTCGGGATTCCGCCACCAGAAGAGAGTGACCATATCGAGAAATCCTTTGCGATGCATGGGCCGGTGTACCAGCCGTCATCGGCGAACGAAATGTTTACGCTCTGCGTGCCCTCCGCAACCGGCACGAAGTAGCTCGCCATGTGCTCGACCTTCTGCGAGATGCCCCAGCGGTTCACGGTCGGCTGCTGCGTCACAGCCTGCCCGTTGACGCTCACCCGGCAGATGGCCGAAAACCGCAGGTACGCATTCGCCGGGGCGGGCGAAGCGAAGTTCACAGTCCCGCCCTGTGTGTAGCGCCGGTCTGCCTTGATCATCGTGAACGGCGTCGAGTTGCTGAGGGTGATGTTGTCCCAGTGCCACGTCCCCGGCACACCCGCGCCATCCTTCTCCGGGGTGTAGCTGTGGTGGCCGAACTGGACGATGCCCGAGGTGAACGGCACCGTTGCCGCCACGTCCCAGAACACCAGCGCGGGGGCAGTGGCCGATGCCAGCCGTTCGAACTTCATCCGCCCGTTGGCGATGGTCAGTTTCATCGTCTGCCGCGTCACCGCCTGGTTCGTCCCAGCCGCAACACCTGCACTCGGCGGTTGTACCGCCCAGCTCGACTGATACCCCTGCTCGCTCCCGTTCCGAATGACCTTCAGGACGGGCGAACCCTCGCCATTGTCCGTGCCGATGTGGATCGTGTTCATGGGCGGGCCTTGCAGGTCAACGCCCTGCGAGAGGTCCGAGAGCAGCGGCAGCGCCAGGTTGTCGCCGTAGGGCGTAATCAGCACGTCCCACCAGTCGCGCACGCTCATTCGTTCCGTCGAGATGTCGAAGGTGACGCTCCCGCCCTGCGAGAAGTCGAACAGCCGGTTCGGGGTCAGGTAGATGACCGAATACCCGGCCTCACCGTTGATGGCCGTCATCACATGGTCGCGGCAGATGAACACCGAGCCTTCATAGGACGTGTTCGTGTGCGTGGCTGGTGGGCCAGCGCAATCACTCCCGTGCTGCGCCTGGATCGCGGGAAGCGTGAACCACTCGTTCCGGTCATGCACCTGCACGTCGTAGGTCGCGCCGTCCCCCGCATCGGTGTAGCCGGTGGTCACAGGCAGCGGCGCAGCGGGATTGCCATCAAAGGTCGATGCGTTCGCGACGATTGCCGCCCCGAAAAGGGCCATGCCTACGGAGATA
>CAYZBB010000251.1:4553-6535 GCA_964476495.1 uncultured Actinomycetes bacterium
CCGCCCGTGGTGCGCCCAATCAGGCCGACGTTGCCAATCGCATTGGTGCCAGCGGAGATCGAGGTAACGTCTACGTCCCCGATGTCCACACCCGAGTTCGCCGCGAGCTTGCCGATGGCGTTCGTGCCAGCGGGGAGCGCGGCAACCACATCAACCTGCATCTCGGTCCCCGAGACCGCACCGGCAATCGTGGTAATCCCGGCGTTGGATACCGGCTGTGTGACGCCCGATCCGTCCACCTTCAGCGCGGTCATGGACGCGATTCCCTGGACGGTGATCACATCGGCGGAAGCTGTTCCGGCCGTGCCGAGCGCGGGCTGCTTGGCCGCAGTCGCGGCACCCGTGGGCAACGCGCTGGTCAGCACGTCAACCTGCATCTCAGTGCCCGACACCGCGCCCGCGATGGTGGTAATCCCCGCGTTGGTGACAGCCACCGAGGCGTTGCTCGCCGCGATGTTCACGTCCACCTGGGAAGAGGCGTTGATAGCCGCCGCCAGTTCGGTGAGGCCGGCGTTATCAACCGTGAGCGAGCCGCCGCCGTCGCCAATCTGGAGCCGCCCAGCGAGGTCGAACCATGCGTTTACACGGTCGCCATCGGCGGAGACATCCGTGGGGGCAGCAGCCTTGGCGAAGCCGCCAATCTTGACCGGCTCGCCCGCGTCGGCAGCATCGTGGGCCACATCGCCTGAGACGGATGCACCATCACTGGCCCCGTTGTCCCAGTCGTCCATGACACTGAGGGAGGTGGCAGCGTTCCCGGTGTTCGTGTTCGTGGTGCCGATGAGGGTCTCGATGCCGTCGAGGTAACCCGCCTGCGTCGTGAGGAGGACTTCGATGGCCGCGAGGTCGGTAACCGCAGGGTCGTCCGAGGCCAGGGTTACGCGCTGGACACCGGCCGCAACCGCGCCGGCGCCGCCCACAAGAATCGTGAACGTGTCATCTGCGCCGATGCCGATCTTCGTGTAGGGGTAGTGGACGGCGCCGATGTCGTCGGTGGCGATGACTGCGCCGTCCGCGGTCCCTGCGCTGAGCGTGACGTTATTCGCCATCGGGCTTCCCCTTCCGCTTCGGGGCGGGCTCGGTCGCGGCTTCTACCAGCTTGGCCTGGAGTTGGGCGATGTCGTCCTTGTACCCTGCTTCGCGCAGTTGGAGGATGGCGATCTCGCCGGCCATCTCGCGGATGCGGGCCTCGAGGTCAGCTACCTTGATCATTCCCCCCACTCCTTCCCGACGCCCACGGCGCCGCACTGGCACCGCTTCTTCTCAGTGCCGCCAATCGCGAAGACATAGATGTGCTTGTGCTTCCCGCACTCGCAGAACCAGCCTCGCGGGTTCGCGGTCGTGGCTTCGTGGACGTGCTCGACACTGACCACTGAGGGCGAGCCGATGTAGGTGATGGGTGGCGGTGGTGCTTCAGGACGGCGCGTGAAGTACCCGACTGCAACGCCTACGATGCCCGCAATGGCGACGGCAGCAAACGCAAGGGGTTCCATGCCTTCCTCCTGATGTAGCGATAGCCATAGCTGTACCTGCGCTGCCTCGAGCCCAGCATGTGAACACCGGCGCCGGCGCCTACGACCGCAGCCGAAACGTTCACCGTGTGCCCTTGCTGGTGCGCGATAAGCAACATCCGCTTACGCCCAGCTCGCCGGCACGACCGCGATCTTCATCGAGTACAGCCAGGTCGGCCCCGTCACCCCGGCAGACGTGTTAATGAGCCAGGACGCCCCCGTGGTCGCCGTGGGCTTGAGGATCTCTAGGCCGGCCTGTGGCCCCCACTCGACCGAGTTCACCGCACCCTCGGCCGGTGACACGTCTGGTCCGAGCAGCCAGCGACGTACGGGGATGCCAACGGCATTCGTCGCAGTGATCGCGGAGCCGGTCGTGGAGAATGCCGTCACACCTGTAGGGAGGGACGTGGCGCCCATGTCTGTCCGAAGCACCGTCAGCGCCGTCCCGCCTGAGCTGTAGCGGTCCGCGTT
>CAYZBB010000252.1:0-6506 GCA_964476495.1 uncultured Actinomycetes bacterium
CATGGTGCGCAGGTGGTTCCAGCAGGTGCCGTTGGCCCGCACCCACCGCCGGTAGGCGCCCCGCTTGGCGCACACCTCGGGCGGGATGGGCTTCACGGGCGGGCAGCCGGGGTCGGGCGGGTCTGGGGCGTAGTTGCCGTAGGTGACATCAACATTGGTGGAGGCGTACACATCCATGAGCCGGGAGATCACCTCGGGGTGGGCGAATCTGTCATCCCCATCCAGAAAGGCCACGACGTCCTCGGGGTTCATCGGCGTGTCTCGGATCATGGACGCCTGGTTCCCGACCACCCCGAGTCGTTCTGGGTGACGGAAGATGTGCCAGCCCTGCCGACCCTCGAACTCGTCAAGCACCTCACCCACCCCAGGCTCGTCAGAGGCGTCATCGCCCACGAGCACCTCGAAGTCGGCACCGACCTGAGAGGCGATCGACTCCAACGATGGACGCAGCAGGTCGGGCCTGTTGCGAAAGGCCGTCACGACGTAAACCTTCATCCCTGCATCTCCTCTGGGAAGTTGAGCCATGCGAACTCGCCCCACGCTTCAACGGCGGCGGCATCGTAGGCGCGAGCGGCTTCTTCTTCTGTCGCGAAGTAGCCGAGTGAGATTTGGCGACGGTCGATGCTGATGTAAGCGCGCCACGACTGGTCCCGCGAATGCCAGCCGACACCCTTGTAGGGCGTCCTTGCGCCGGTCGGACTCCCCATGTTCCGTGAGTTCTGTGAGCGCGTGGCTGGTCGTAGATTCGATCTGCGGTTGTTGAGGCCGTCATGGTCGATGTGGTCGACTTCTCGGGGATCATCTGGGGCCAACCCAAGCACGACTCGGTGCATCTGGACGCTCGGGGCGCGAGGGGCGCTGCCACGTCGCTCTCCATTGCTGACGGCGTAGAGGGTGTGACGACCCTTGGACGCGTACCAGTTGCGCGACTGCACGAGGTCGATGTCTGCCAGATCCACGATGGCCTCAACACCTTGCGTCAGTGGAACGCGCGCCACGCCGCCGTCGATCACGACTGGTCGGATAGGCTTCGACATTGCTGGACCCCTCTCACGGGTTCGGCAGTTGAGGACCGGGCCGTTGCGCCCGGTCCTCGTCATTCTAGCCACTGCGGGGACGGCGAACATAGATTCCATCGCCCCAAAAATGGCGGGTCCACTTCGTCTCGGCGCGCCGGAAGCCCTGCTGCGACAACCACCTATCGAGGTCACCGACCAACGTGCACCCCTTGTAGAGCAGCTTCCTGTTTAGCTCGGCGTACACGTCGTCGCAGCCGGGGGACGGGATGGTGCGGATGCCGCCGCGCAGCACCGGCAGCTCGATCCCCTGCAAATCTACATTGAGGAAGGTGGGCACGAAGTCGAGCTCGGCGCAGATGGAGTCGACGCTGCGGGTGAGTCCGGTCACGTCGGCCACGAAGCGCACGTCGCGGTGCTCGCGGGCGTGGGTGCCGAAGTCGAGCACCGAGGACGACTCGCCGTTGTTGGCGACGTGGAGGGTGGCCGGCTCGTCGTCGTACTCACCGAGGAAGGCGTGGATCACCTCGTGGCCCGGTCGGTGGGCGACGTTCTCCATGAGCGGAGCGATCTTCGCGGGGTTGGCCTCCACCCACACGACCCGCTCGGCACCGGCCTTGTCGTAGGCGTCGGCTTCCTCCCCGAGATGTGCGCCGAGGTGCAGGACGCGGGTGGGGTCGACGCCGTGGCGGGCGATCAGGTCGGGGAGTGGAATCAGCATGGCAACTTCCCCCGGTGCACGATCCCACCGTGGATCAGGTGGCGGGTGATCTCCCGCACCGGCTCCACCGGGTCCGCAGCACCGCACCGGGCAAGGAAGTCGATGGTGAAGCCACACCCGAGCGGACACCGCCACGCCACGTAGTCGCACTTCCCCTCGCCACGGTCGGTGACCTTCATGAACTCGTCGATCTCGTCAGGCACAGGGCACTCGCCTCCACGGCAGGTCTACGAACAGCAGTTCGGTGTTCACATGGGCGAGGTTCGGGCCGTACCAAAGATCGGGATAGAGCACGTTCTTGGCGCTGGTGTTGAGCCACGCGGCCCACCACCCGGAGGTCGAGTTGGAGATGATGAGGTTGTCGAACTGGCCCATGAGTAGCAGGTCGATCCAGTCCATCGCCGGCTGGTTCCGATACTCGCGGGGGATGTGGCTGCGCGGCTTCGTCTGGCGGACCTCCACCTTGCGGCCGAACACCTCCTGCTGGTTCTCGGCGCACCACTGCGGGTCGTCGGAGAACACGACCACCGGGAGCACGTCCATCGGGTCGAGCACGTCGAGCGCGGTCCGGTAGTAGTCGGGCGCGTCCACGGTGAGTGCGGGCTGGAAGCCGGGCGTCTGTGTGAGCAGGTCGCCGCGCCGGACGTGGACCGCGATCCCACCGTCCCAGCGTGAGTGCCAGCCGAGATACGACTGCGCCTCGGGGGAGGGGTAGAAGAACCGGCGCACGTCGTCCGCGACGTCGCGGAACAGGGCCGGGTCCTGCCCGTAGGGCCTGGCGCGATGGTCGATGTGCTCGACCTCGGGGAACTCGTAGAACTCGGTGGCACTCCTGTACTTGGGCGAGAAATGTGAGTCAGGGACCGAGAAGAAGGGGCGATAGGACCACGAGGGGTTCAGTGCAACCGGCAACCCGTGGGTGTGCGCCACGCCGATCACCGCTGCCACCTGAAACAGTTGGTTGGCTAGTCGGCCGTAGCGCTCAAGTGCCTTGAATCCAACAGGTCGCGCCATCACTGCTGCCCCCGCGGGAAGTTGACCCGAGCGAACTCGCCCCACGTTTCGATGGCGGCTGCGTCGTAGGCCAAGGCGGCTGCGACCTCATCATCGAAGTGACCCAAGCATCGCATCTTGGCGCCTCTGCGAACTTGTGCCGTCCACTTCTTGTTCTGCTTGCTCCAACTCACACCCTTGAAGCGGGAGGTGCTGCCTCTGGCTCGGGTGTTCGCCATGTTCTGCGAACGAGAGGCCCCTCTCAGGTTGGACCTGCGGTTGTTGAGGCCGTCCATGTCGATGTGATCCACGTCGGGATCGTCGGGGCCGAACCCCATGATGACGCGGTGCAATAGGGCATGCCGTGAGACGGCGTACCAAGTGTTCCCGCTGTGAGTGGCGGACCACCAGCGACCCTCCACTAGCCCCAGGTCCGAGATGTCGACGGTGGCGAACTTGCCAGCGGTCAGGGGTACCAGTGCGACATCACCCACGACTACCGGATCGTCGGGTACTCCCGCCCGGTGGGGTCGGATGACCTCCATCTCCCCGCTCTTGCGCTTGGCTTGGTAGTGCTTCCCACACAGGCCGCGAGCCACGACGTGACTCTCGCATCCATCCATGGAGCATGTACGCTTCGGCGTCATCGGGACCTCCTTGCGGTTCCGGTCATGGCCCCGGCAGCGTCCACTGCGCGGGGCCTTCAACGTCCTCACGCTAGCACTCCGCGTTCGCGCAGGAGTGCCCTCATCGCCTCGGGATTCCCGTGTGCCTGTTCGTAGGGCGCGTAGAGGGGGGCCTGTTCCTTCTTCTCTCGCAGGCGAGTCGGAGAGCGGTCGTGCTCTAGGTGTAGGCACGAGCCATGGGTCCTCGTGACGCCATGAACCAACGTCTCGAGGGCGACCACGATGGCCCAATCCTCGAAGGACCACTTCGCGAATGTCTCGTCGTACCCGCCCACCGTCTCCCACGCTTCGCGGCTGACGAGCATGAGCCCCGCCGTGCCGGTCGGAGTGCTCCACCCCAAGTCCTTCGGGCGGGCGATCGGGTCGCTAGGGGGTTGTGCCAGGATGGCCCTCGTTCCCTTGCGGCCGACCTTGGCGTACTCGACGTAGGGCGTCACCCACTGCACGCCGTCGAAGCGTCGGATGGCGTCGATCCCCTCCTGCATCTGGTCGTACATCGGGATCACGTCGGCGTCCACCACGGCGATCACGTCCACGTCGGGGTAGGAGAGTGCGGCGCGCACGGCGTGGTTGCGCATGGCGGCGCGGTTCGGTGGGCCTTCGGGTCCCTCCGACTCGAAGATTTCGGCGTCGGGCCACAGGGTGCGGTAGCGGTCGAACACCCAGTCGTGGATGGCCTGGCGCGACGACTTGCCGGGGACGTAGCGGAACCCGCCGCGGTCCGCGGCGTCGCGGAAGCCCATGGCGATGGCGAACTTCACGGCGCGCCGCAGTCGTGCAGGCAGCCGTCCACCAGCGGGTTCCACGACGGGTCGGTGGTCACCCACGAGGTGTCGTACTGCTCGACCACGGCGTAGCCGGTGGCGCGTCCGACGTTGGTGGAGTCTGGCGGGAGGATCGCGGGCGCCACCCAGAGGTAGCCGATCAGGAAGGACGGCACCATCCAGAGTGCCGTCCAAGCGAATGAGCGTTTCGTCTCGTCCATGCCCGAGAGCGTATCACAACTACACGGGAGGGATCGTCCCGCCGAGCGCTTCGATGGCCTGCACCAGACGGGACTCACGGTCCCGGCACTCGGTGACCGCACGCTTCGCCGCGGCCATGTCGGTGTGGAGTGCGTCGACCTCAGCCTCGAGCGCGTCGGCGCGGCGGTGGAGACGGTCAATCGTCGCCTCCTGCTCGCGGGACAACTCGCGGTACTGCACCGTGAAGTCCCGCTGATAGGAGATGGCGAGCCGGCCGAGGTAGATGACGAGGAGCACGGTGGCGCCCAACGTCCCGAGGGTGCGGGCCAGTGCTATCAGCGCGTCGGCGTCCTGGGTGCTCACCGCTGCCACCTCGCCGCGGCGGGGATGGTCAACACCCAGATGGCGAACACCATCCACCCGGTCGCCATCCACACGCTGCCGCCGATGAGCTCGGACTTGCGGGGCACGAGGTCCTGGCCGATCACGAGGATGGTGAGACCCCGCGACACGGCGGCGAACATCCCGGCGCGGAACGCGACGAGCCGCACGGTGGGGTTGGGGTGGACAGCGCCGGCGAGGGACGTGACGCAGGCGACTGCGAACGCGGCGCGGGTGACCCACCCGGCGTGGACCCCGAACAGGTCGATCGGTTCGGCCCACACGCCGAGGGCGAACACCGCTGCGAACACGACGGGTGTGGCGCGCAGTCCGATGCGGTCCACTGCCGGGGGGATCACGGCGGGTCACTCACCCACTACGGGGATGGCGCCGAGCACCTCGGGGTCCATCTCCACCTTCGGGACACCGCGGTTCGCGAGGAACCCGCCGAGGCCCTTCTGCGCCTTCACCTTGACGATCCCGTTGGTGATCCACCCCTGGCGCGACCCCTTCGCCTTGGCGATCATCAGGCCGGTGGCGGCGTCGCGCAGCTTCGGGTAGCCGAACTTCGGCTGGCCGAACAACTCCTGGTGGATCTCGACGAGCATCTTGGACTCGGCTTCGGTCATGTCGGGTGTTCCTCCTTGGGCGACGAGTGCCCGGAAATGATCCATGTCGTTCTGCCACAGGTGCCCGTCCTGCCACGGCCCGTAGGGGTCGATCTTCCTGCTCGTCCACTCAGCGTGGCGACAGACCATCGAAGCGTCGAACCCCGAGAACTCCGCCAGCGCCGAGGTGAGCAGGACCGTCGACTCGATCTGTGCGTCCGGGTAGACCTGCACCCCGTTGCCGGCGTTCTGCTGCTCGAGGCCCCACACCTTCGAGTTGCCGTAGATCCCGCGCCACGACCCGGTGCCGGCGTGGTTGGCCGCGCCGAGAGCGATGACCCACACGATGCCATCGAAGGTGTTGCAGAAGTTCGTGATCGGGCCCGGCAGGTAGTTCGGGGGCGGGCGCCCGTTGGCGAAGATGGACGGCGGGTAGGTCCACCGCGCCTCGATGGCGTCGTGATGCTCGACCATGCCGAGCGGCCAGAACGACGAGTACCCGCGTGTCCGGCAGCCGGGGTACTCCCGGTAGTTGACGCCCCAGTCGTTGAGGGCTTCCAGAACACCCGTCTGGTACGCCACAGGTCAGTCCCCGTCGAGAGGCGCGTCGCCGTGGTCCGCGACGTCGCGGGCCGGCGTGGTGAAGAACTGGGTGACCACCCCGAACGCCACGAAGGCGACGAACACGACGACGACGGCCCAGATGGGCCACCCCTCGGTCAGCGCCTTCACAGCGGCGAACAGGCCGATCAGCCCGGTTGCCCACGCCGGCGCGTTCATGGCCGGTTTGGCAGTCGGGTTGACCGGGACCTTCGACCGTGCGATGCGAGCGGAGAGTCGAGGCTTGGAGGGCATGGCCCGATCCTACGGCCGCACTACACCCATGTCTCGCTCACGACTCCACCCACCGCTCGAGCGCGCCCCTCAACTGCTCCGACAGGGTGATCCCCTTCTCGGACGCCTTGGCCTGTGCTCGCGCCTTGAGCTCGTCGGTGAGCCGGACCTCGATCTTCGACGACAGTGGAGGTGGGTCGTCGGCAGGGTTGGCGGTGACGGGTCGGGTGCGGCTCACCGGTCGGCCTCCAATGCGGCGAGGGCGGCCCGGACGTTCTCGGTCGGGCAGGGCCATGGGGCGG
>CAYZBB010000253.1:0-6486 GCA_964476495.1 uncultured Actinomycetes bacterium
CCGCAGCTCGGCGCTGGACGACCCGCACAGCACGGCGTGGGACGACTCCCGCAGCCGCACGAAGCCGTGCCGGATATCCAGGTAGTCACCGCCCGGAGCTTCGACGATCAGATCGGTGACGCCGTCAGCGAGCGCGGCGTCCATGGCTTCATGGGTTGTCACCAGGAGCGGAGTGGTGGTCATGATGACCTCTCTTCATGGGCTTGTAGTCCGTGGTGGCAGACGTCAGCGATGGCGGCGATGATGGTCAGCAGCGCGCAGGCGAAGATGAGGCCGGTCATGAGTTGGCCCAGCTTTCGGCGATGCGGACTGCCTCAGCGAGACGTCGCTGCTCGTCCCACAGGGTCGCCATGCGGCTGATGTTCGAGTCGGACATGACCCGCTTCTGCCATCTGGCGGTGGTGGTGCAGCCGACGCCACCAAAGGCGGCGGGGTCATCGGTGGGCGGCTTCGGATCGCGGCGTTCGATCTCCGCTTCGACCTTGGCCAGTTGGGCGCGCAGCTTCGGCAGCTTGCTGATCGAATCGGCCTTGCGCTGCACGTTCCGGGCGGCCTCGCGGGCGATGCGCTGATCCAGCCTCCGGCGCGCTACGACCTCATGCCGGGGGCACAGGTGCGGCTCGGCTCCTTCAGGTCGCCCGCACGCCTTCTCGGCCTTCTCCATCCACGCCCAGCAGGTGCCTGCCGGGTAGTGATCGGAGATCGCGAGAGTCAGGTAGAGGCCGGTCACGATGCGACCTCTGCGGAATGCCCAACATGTAGGGCTGCTGTACCTACGCAATACGTGTAGTCTGTAGGTACAGATGGTCCGAGGGAAGGAAGCCCACGATGTTCGACAGCCAGATCATGACCAGCCACGGAGGCCGCCAGGCCTCCTGCCGCCACCTCGCCGAAGGGGTGTGCGCCACGCCGTCCGGCGTCAACGCCAAGCGGGCGTGCATGCGGGACGTCGAGGCTGGCATGCAGCCCACCGAGCGGCTCGTCATGGATCGTGACCAGGTGTGGATCTTCCCCGACGCCGTGTCGGCCGTGACGGCGCAGCGCGCCAACTACTCGGCGGCGCCGAAGCATCCCTACCTGGCGGCTGCGATCGCACGGGCTCGTGGCTGACCCGGCACGGAATGTGCGCATCCCGGACGACCTGTGGTCCGCTGCGCAGGCCCTGGCCGCGTCGCGCGGTGAGACGGTGTCAGATGTGATCCGGTCGGCGCTGCTCGGGTATGTGACGATCTTCTCGGCGACCACGGACCGGGCGCACACCGCGCACAGGTCGCGGCCAGCAGCTGACGCGGTCAGCGCGGACGCCTGACGGATCGTCCGGCCGCACGCGACCTGCCACCAACTGCGCCCGTCAATGGCGACCTGCCCGACCGGGATGTGCCAGCGGAGCATGGCGCGGGTCTTCACCAGGTCGCTCATTTCGCAACCGGCTGTGCGTCGAAGACGATGCGCCACACCCGCTCACCTGGGCCGCACGCCTGTATTGCGTCGGCCTCGGTGGCGTACCGGGTGCAGATGCCCAGATCGGCCGCCCATGGCGCATCAGAGTCGGCCAGGACGATCCAGGACGCCGACATGCTCGTGACGTGCGCCAGATATCCGGCCCACGCTGCCTCACGACCCCCGTCAGCGCCGGATCGCGCAGCGCTCGACGAGCGGCACACGCTGCTGCCGTGCCGGTCACCGAAATCCTGCCCGCAGCAGGCGAGCATTTGGGCGCCGCGATGCGTCACCCACGGAGCCGGCATGTGATCGGCGAGGACGCCGAGGATGCCGGCCCCACCCCCGTCGATGGTCATCCCGTGCTCGACGGGGTTCGGGGCGTCCGGCACCAGCAGGTGCGCCCGCTTGAGCGCCTGAGCCAGCAGGGGTGCGCGGGTGCCGACCTTCTCGGCGGTGCGGTCGATGACCTTGATGGCGCGGGCGAGATTGGTGGTCATCGGAGCCACTCCGCAGCCTTGAGCCCGGCGAAGATCAGCCCGGCCCAGAGCAGGACACCGAGGACGAATGTGGCCGTCCAGGCGCGGGCGGCGCGGGTCAGCTTGCGGCGCTGCTCACGGTCAGCGTGAGCCTGGACCTCAGGGGAGACGGTCATGCCGACCACCCCGCCAGGACCGCCTTGGACCAGTCGTTCGACATCCGCATGCCCATGATGAGCACCGCCCACGATTCGGCGAAGAAGCCATAGATGGATTCGCTCGTGCGCACCTCGCAAGTGCCGGCAGGCAGGCGGCGAATGTAGGCGGCGTTCAGGGGTGGCGCCTCGGTGGCGTTTCCGCGCGCGGTCCTGGTGATGAGCGGATCCACGGATCCCGACGGCCACTCGCCGAAGTTGGGGACTTTGAAACTCAGAGTGGCGTCACCCCCAACCCGGAGCAGTCCAGACTCTCGCGACACAGAGATGCCATCGGCTTTCACCGTGACGCGGACCTCGACCTGGGCGGCGCGCGCCGGATTGAAGGTCCGCCAGATCGCTGCGCACTCCGGGACCGTCAGGAAGAACTCGACATCGGGAGCGTTCTCCACCCCGACGCGGGCGGTCGAGATCGTGTATCGGTCGGTCGCTGTCGCCGACAACACTCCGCCGGACGTCCGAAACCGGATGTAGGTGAGGGCGGGCGTGAACTTGTCGGTGCCTGCCGACTTGCCGGCGATCTCGGCGATCAGGCGGAAGTCGGCCAGGGGGACTGTGAAGGTCATGCCGACACCAGCCTCACGGTGAGGGTCCGGCCAGGACGAAGGGCTGCCAACTCCATGCCGTAGTGGTCGCGGCAGACGTCCCGCTCGATGTACGGGCGACCCTCCGCGTTGAGCATCGCCATGTGCAGATCGGCGGCAGCGTCACAGCCACCAAAGCCGCATCTCGTGGATTCTTCCGGCATCGGGATACACTCCTTGCTGAGATTGGTTCTCACGGCTCCCCGCTGTCTTAGGTCGGCGCGGGGAGCCACTTGCGTTTGGTCAGTAGGTGAAGGTGCCGTTGCTGATGCCGATCCGGAGATCGGCCTTGTCCTTCTCGGACAGCGCCTTCCAGTCGGCGGAGAACTCTTTGATGGAGTCGTAGGCGAAGTACTTCTGAATCTCGCGGATGCTGACGAGTTCGGTCGGCTGGCTGGACATGTGAGCCCCTTTCGTTGGTTGCTGCTTTTGGTCGGGTCGGGGACCACGGGGGGAATGTGATCCCCGACCCTGGATCGGACGGTCACGCGACGGGAGACACGCGAACCGGCCGAGAACTAGGACGCCTTGATCAGGGAATCGACCCAAAGGCGTCGGGAAGCATCACGCCACCTCAGAGAACACGTCACGCACTTGCGCGGCGCTCAGGAGGTAACTGCCGGTCTTGCCGGGGAGCTTCATCACGGGAGTCAGCTCCCCCGTCTTGATCTTGCGAGCGATGGTCCGGCGGGAGGCTCCATACTGCTCGGACACCTCGCCTACCGTCAGAGTCTCGGGACTCACCGGGGTCTGCATGTGTCCAAACTTACGCATGTGCGTAAGTTTGCGCAAGTGATACGCCCAAATCTAGGCAGGGTTGCGTACACCACCCCTGGCGGCGACCACTCAGCGGTAGTCGCCACCAGCCCGGAGACCTTGCGCGAGGCCCTTCGCCACGCCGGTTGAGCGAGTCGTGCTGGCACAGGCTTACGCCCTGGCGTAACGTACAACTAACGGGGGCTTGACGTACACTCGTCAGGCTTCCAAGGGTGTACAACAATGCGGCCCGAAACGCGGCGCGGCTAGGGGAAATGGAGTGGAAGCAATCGGCTATATCCGGGTGAGCACCGACCAACAGGGCGAACGCGGCTACGGACTCGATGCGCAGACGGCGCTCATCGAGGACGAAGCCGAACGCCGGGGGTGGAACCTTGCGCACGTCTACGTCGACGTGGCGAGCGGCAAGAGCACTAAGCGACGCCCCCAGTACGCCGCTGCCGTCCGCGAGTTGTCCGAGGGTCGAGCCGCGGTGCTGGTCGTCGCAAAGCTCGACCGACTGTCGCGCTCCCTGGTCGATTTCGCGGGGCTCATGGCCCAGTCGCGCAAAGAGGGATGGAGCATCGACGCGCTCGATATCGGCATTGATACGTCGACCATCAACGGTGAACTAATCGCCAACATCATCATGGCGCTGGCGCAGTGGGAGCGGCGCATTATCGGGCAGCGGACGGCCCTGGCGCTCGGTCAGGTGAAGCAACGCGGCGTGAAGCTCGGCCGGCCGACCGTTGTGGCCCGCGAGGCGGTCGCCATCATCCGGGCCATGCGCTCGTCTGGCTCGTCGTACCGGACCATCGCGGCCACGCTGAACACCGAGGGCGTGCCCACGGCGCAGGGCGGCAAAGAGTGGTACGCGAGCACCGTCCGAGCGATCGAGACCGGGAGGCGGTAAGGCCAGGCGCAGAACTCTACGACTTCTACGCCTCTCGCCTCAGCGGCTACGCCTGACGTGCAGTATTGCACGCAACGTGCGACGAGCATGCGTTTGGCCGACGTCCGATTGATTGAGGCATAGCGACAGGCCCCCAGCATCCGCGGGGAGGCTCACTCTCCGCCGGTGCTCTTGCGGCTGTAGCCGAGCGCGTACCGGACGCCGTGGGGCGTGAGCCCTGCGGCTTCTGCGATGGAGGCCCAGGTGTGGCCGGCGTCTCGGGCGGCGCGCATGGCGGCGTCTCGGTCGGTGATGGCTTGGCGTTGGCGCTGGGTGGCGTCGCGGATCTGGGTGAGTGGGTCGGTCATGGCAACATCGTAGGGTAAGTTACTTGACATGATATAGGTAAGCCACTTACTATTGAGCCATGAACATGACGCAGCCCCGCATCGAGACCGCCCGCCAGCTCCGCAAGGCCGGCTACGCCTCCGGACGCATCTACGGCATCGACACCCGGCGCATCGGCGGCGCCACCGTTGCCGAGCGGATCGCGCTGAGCGACGCCTACGCCGAGCGGGTCACCGCGCTGCTGCCGACCGGGTTCGCGATGCTCGGCAACGGCACCCTGTGGAGCAACGCCGACGCCGACTGGACGCTCGACGTCGACGCCCTGGTGTCCGCTGCACAGTCCGCAGCCTTCGCCGCCTGACCAAAACCCCGGCCGGGGGCTTCCAAAGGCCCCGGCCACCAACCCGAGAGGACTCACACCATGACCATCACCATCGCTCCCGGTTCGTGCATCCCGGGCCACGC
Source organism: uncultured Actinomycetes bacterium (assembly GCA_964476495.1). Lineage (GTDB taxonomy): Bacteria > Actinomycetota > Actinomycetes > Mycobacteriales > Nakamurellaceae > Nakamurella. The sequence continues at coordinate 5,180 of CAYZBB010000253.1, forward strand.
CTCCGGCTCCAAGCCGTGGATCGTGCCCGTGCCGGGAAATCACGAGCGCGCCGTCCCGCAGTACCTCGTCCGCCACGGGAGTGAGCACCTGGCGGCCGGTGGGGAGGTGACGGGAGAGGCTCCGTGGCTGCACTGGATGACGATCGAGCAGGCGTACGCGGCCATCGCGGCTCACGAGGCCCGCATCGTCGAGGCCGTGTCCGATTGATTGAGACATAGCGACAGGGGTCGGTGAGCGTCGGCTAGACGCGGGCGGGGTAGCGGCCTGGGCGGCCATCCTTGCGGTTCCTTGCCGACGGGCTCCCGGACCGCGTTGCGGGGTGAACGGGGGAGGTGCTCGCGTCCGGGGTCCGTCATCGGGTAATCGTACGGGTGTGCGAGTAGGAAGTCATCGGAAGAAAGTTGTCCATGTAGGGTTGACATATTCAGGTGCGACGCGTAAAGTTGTCTACATCAAGGGGACGACAACCGAAGGGAAGCCCAGACATGACCACGACCACCACATACGACCTGACCATCGCAGGCAACGGCTACGAGGGCGACGAAGACCTCGGCCAGGCGGTCATCGAGCAGGACGGTGAATGGCTCGCCACTGTCGGCGACCCGACCATGTTCGACTTCAACCTCGCCGAGGAGGCCGTCGCCGCGGCGCTCGGTCTCGACGTGATGACCCTGTGGGCCTCGCCTGTCGGCGGCGACATCTGGGGCGATGCCAGCTACCCGAACAACGGCTGCACCTCGCTGCGGTGGGAGATCGCCGTATCCGACTCCGAGCCCAAGGGTTGGGGCTGGTACCGGTGAGCGACCAGTGGACGATGGCCGAGGTGGCTGCGCACCTCGGCATCGCCGCTCAATCAGTGCGTCGCTACCGGGTGCGGGACGCCAGCTTTCCGGCGCCGGACGGCAAGCTCGGTCGCACGCCCTGGTGGCGTCCGGAGACGATTGAGGCGTGGTCCATGGACCGCCCGGGCCGCACGGGCAGGCCGCGCAAGGCGACCGATGGCTAAGCGGCGTCCACAGGGTGTGCAGTGGTCGGCGCGCGGCGTGCCCGTGCACCGCAAGCAGCTGGTCGACGACGCACGAAAGGCCCCCGACCGAAGTCGGGGGCCGTAGCATGACGAAAGCCCCCACGCTCCCGGTCTGGGAAGGTGGGGGCGTTTCTTGCGAGCAGGTCAGAAGGGTCTAGCGTTGCCGGATTCGGAGCCAGAGTGTGCGGTCGTCGGTCCGTCCGGCTGCGGTGGTGATGTGGCAGGTGAGCTGCACCGTGGTGCCGACCGTCCCGCCGGACACCCATGCGACCACCGACG
>CAYZBB010000254.1:0-6471 GCA_964476495.1 uncultured Actinomycetes bacterium
CGCCCTTGAGCTTCAGGCCGCCGCGATACTCTTGCTTGTTGACGCCGAAGTCGTGATAGGCTCGCATCGCCATGCCGAGCTGATCGGCCGACAGCTCGACTTCCTCGACGGTTGGCATCTCGACGCCGTTGAGGAACGCGACCTCGATGACCGGCAGGTCGGCCGGGCTGCACAGCAGATACCATGCCTTCGTCGAGTACCCGGTGTAGGCCGAATTCGCGAGGTATTCGGACACCACGACGCGGAACTTGCCGACGAATGGATTCGAGTCGCCGTCGACCGAGTCCTTCATGAGCTGCTGCGACGACATGAGCCGGATTGCCGGGAATTCGTGCTGCGGCGGAACGAGCAGGATGCGAGCCGGAATGCCCTGCGGCTTGCTGTCCGGGTCCGTTTTGGCTCGCCAGATCACCATCGCGGCCGTCAGACCATCGAAGCCGAATGCCGTGTCGGTCCCGTCGTCGTAATTGCCGCGGTTCGCCGTCCAGAACGTGCTGGCGTCGGCGAGGAACTCGGTCCAGAACACGTCATTGAGCTTCAGCGCGCCGCCGCGACCGAGGCGAGTCTGCATCGACAGGAACGCGCCCAGGTCGTCGTTGATCAGGTCACGACGATCCAGGCCCATGACCTTGCCGTAAGTGTCGGCGCGGTTCGTGTACGTCTCCTCGCCGAGAGTGCCGTGCTTGAGTTTGCCGCCCGGCGCGACCTTGTCGTATTGCAGGTCGCCCGTGAGCGAGTAGCTCGTCACGGTCTTGAAATCCTTGACGCTGCGAATCGCCGTGATCTCGCGCCAGGACGACTCGACCGAGTTCCACGACTGCGCGAGGAACTTGTTCGCGATGTTGCTCAGGATGCCCGGCACGCTGATCGTCGAGGGGCCGCTCATCGCCTCCATCTCGCCGCCGCGGAATGCGTACTTGAGCGCGTTTTTCATGTCGCGGCCGACCGACTGGCCACGCCAACCGGCCTGCTGCGCGCCGATGCCGATCAGCTCATGCAGGCCGACGCCGTGACGGAACATCTTGTGCGAGTGGTCGAGCGTCCGTGCGTCGAAATGCTTGTCGATGCCGTCGAGCCGACCCATGCGGCAGATCGCGGCCTCGATCACGTCCGAGTTCGCCTGCGGCTTCTCCGGCGCGTAGATCAGCGGACCAACCATGCGCGACATTCGGATCAGCGACAGTTTGAAATCCTTCACGCTGGTCGTCTGATCCCCGACCGCCGCATCGCACAGTTCACGAATCTGCTTGATCTTGTCCGGGTTGTGCGTGTGGGTCGCGGCCTCGGTCGCGGCGAGGCTCTGGATTTCCGACACGCGACTCGCTTCCGCTTCGATGGCGGCCATCTTCGAAGCGAAGGAATCCCCCTCGTCGTTGCTCTTGACGGCGACCGTCGGCGGCGAGGTCTCGGCCTTCCAAGCGGCCTCCAAATGGGTCCGCTGCTTGGCGTTTTCCGGCTTGTTGAGCGCCTCGGCGTCGTAGCCGTTCGCGCCCAACCATTCGACGAATTTCGAATTCACGTCAACCTCCGATGGTCGGCAACGAACGCCGAACGACAGGGACTCCAACACCGGAACGCCCGGTGTTTTGTGGCTTCGCTTGAACTTTGACCGCCAGCCTCGCCAGCTCGTCGCGGGTCCGATCGCTCGACTGAATGCCGTCGATCAGACCGAGTTTCTTTGCCGTCGGTGCGGTCCAGACCGCGCCCGTTCGGACCGTCGTGAGCTGCTGGTCCGTCATGCCGCGACCGGCCTTGACCGCTTGGTCGAACGCCCGTTGCGTGTCTTCGACGAGCGTTTGAAAGTATTCAATCTGAGCGTCGGTGATCTTGCTGCCCTGTACACCCGCGCCCTTCAGCGGCCCGGTCGCAAATACCAACACCCGGACGCCTTCCCGCTCGGCGGCTTCGCTCACGTCGTACATCGGCAGGTAGGTCCCGATGCTGCCGATGTGAGCCGTCTCCGCGTTGGCGAAAACGCGATCTGCTTGGCTCGCGACCCAGTAGGCCGCGCTTGCGCCGAGGTCATCAATCTGCGCCCAGACGGGCTTCTTTTCTCTCGCCCGCTGCACCTCGGCGGCGAGTTCCGCCGTCCCCGCGACCGTGCCGCCCGGCGACTCGATTTCGAGCAGAATTCCCGCGACGTTTGGATCAGCGGCAGCTTGCCGAATGTCGCGTCGGACCTGGATCGTGGACGTTCCGCCGAGCGACGATTGAGGCTTCATCATCGGGCCGCGAATGCCCACGACGGCGATATTTCGACCATTCGCCGCGGCCTCGATCCGCAGCGCTGACTTGACTTCGGGCTGCCCGACCTCCTGAGCGTGTGCGAACAGGTCCATGCCCCGTGCGATGTTCCAGAACTGCTGGGCGCGAAGCGGCTCGATTGCCCACAGGCCGACGAAGTCCGGCAGACGCGCGAAACCCGGAAGGTGCAGCGAATCAATCATGATGCACCCCGTTTCGGCTGAATCCGTTGCGAGAAAATCGCTGTGCGGGCGGGTCAGGATCGCCCTCATCGTCGGTGTCGTCGTCCGGCTGCACGGTCTGATCGATTGGCGTTTGTGGCTCGGCAGCGGCCGGCGCTTCCATTGGATGACGCACGCCGCGAGCCTTGCAATACTCGATCTCGCGGGCGATTTGGTCGACCACGTCACGCCACTTGACGCCCTGGCGTTCCGTCAGGATCGAGCCGAGCGTCGCCGTGCCGTTCTTCAACCGCGTGTCGTCGGCGCTCGCGGCCTTCGTCTGATCGATTTCGTCGAATCCGTCCCAGTTCCAGGCAAAAGACCATTGTTCGATCGGTGGCAGATTGTCGGGCAGATGCCCCGTGATCGTAACCGCCTCGCTCGCCCACTCGCGGAATACGCGATCGGCGACGATCTGCTCAAAATCATCGCGATCAATCCACGCATACCGCTGATACGGCAAGTGATCGAGGCGGCCCGACGAGAAGTTGTACCCGCTGGAATTCCCGGTCGTGACATTCAGAGGAGCGTTCACACATCGCCCCGCCTCGCCGAGTTTCGTCCGCTCGAATTCGGCGAACGTCGCGGTCGGCTGCTCGGGCTTGAATTGCGTCGCCTTCCAGCCCGCCGGAGCCGCAAGCAATGCCCCTCGCACAAGCTCGACCATCTCCCATGAGTCGACCGTCAGCGCCTGGCCGTCGGGCGGAAGATTCGTCTCCAAGACGCCCGCGAGCATGGCCGCGATCTCGGCCGCCGTCAGGGTCGCGAGCGAATATCGGCGGAGTTGCGAGAACAGCGGCAGCGACGGCGTCGTTTCGGCGAGTCCGCGAGTCTGTCCTGCGCGGTCCTCCGCGAACCAGTGCAGCACGCCACTGGCCCGAACCGCCTCAAATTCTAACGCCGACGCGAACGGCATCCCGGATTCGCCGGGGTGGTACTTGATGAAGTAGTACAGCACCGGTACACCGCAGCGATCCACGCGGACGCCGCCACGAACGAATCGGTCGTAAGCGAATTCCGGCGGCGTTTCGCACTGATCAGCCTCGACCGTGCGCAGGAACAGCTTCACCGGGTCGTCGGATTCAGGCCGCGTGTCGAGGACCAGGAACCCGTCGCCGTCGCGGACGTAGGACTTGTGCAGCGTGCGGTACTTGCGACCGATGAGGTTCGTTCGCGCCCAAGCGATGAATTTCGCCTCAACGACCTTCGCCAACTCGCCGTCGCGATCGCCGGGAATCGTGACCTCTGGCCGTGGTCCCGTGCCGATCAGGTCGCTGGCCGTTGAACGAATCAGGCCCTTGAGATACGAGTTGTTCAGCGCCTCGTAGCGCGATCGGTCGCGAGTCCGCTGCCGCGTCACAGGGTCGAGAGCTGCGTTCGGTCCGAGGCTGTCCGCGTTCGCCCAGTGCTTGCGGTTTTCGCTGGTATTCTGGGCGGCGTCGACCTTCGAGCGCATCGGTTGCTGTTGGTCGACGTGCTGTCGTCGACCAGTGAACAGGAACCGTAATCGCTCGATCAGGCCCGCCATTACTGACTCCCAGGCAGCACGACGCGAGCAGGACGCAGACAACCCCAAGGCGACTTCGGCCCGCCCTGGTCATTCGTCCCGGTGACAGCCGTTTGAGCTTTCGCATACTGGTCCGCCGCGATCATCTCGTCGATGGTCCGCGACTTGACCGAATGCCCGTCGCCGGCAGCTTCCGCCGGCTCTTGGGCTGCGTCCGTGATGGTTTCCGTTAGATCGTCTGGCATGGTTGAACCGCTGGCTATGCCCGGGAAAATCGGTACATGGCCAGTGTTCGGGGAAGTGTTTACTACTTGCAAAACCGTCGCGTAGATTTTTCAGCGACGGCCATCATCGCGACTCTCGACGTGCCTCGAACTCTCGCCGTCGCTGCTCGAATTCGAGCCGCGTAGCGGCCGCTGGCTTCGACTCCGGCTGTTTGGGCGCGTTCGCGTCGGCGGCCCAGAGCAGACCTCGCTCCGACGCGCCGACGGCACACCCGACGAGACAATCCCACCAGTGATTGTCCGGCTTGTGCGGATGCTGATGCCACTGGTCGACCTGGCGACCTCGGCCGAACGTCGGAATCTGATACTCCGCGACGCAATGATCGGCGAACAACTGATGATCCGCCGCGCGGCCGCCAAACAACCACAGGCTTCCCGCTCCGGCTGGCGTCTGAATTCGAGCCGCGATGAAGGATTTCCACCAGTTCGAATCGAACGTGACGTGACGCCGTGGCTTCGCCGAGAGCCGCCAGTTGAGGCCGAGCCGGTCGCCCGGTTCGGTTCGCCATTCGCTGATCGGCTTGGCCGCCGCCGTCACGCCGCGACCGTGAGACGGCAATAAGACCGACGAAAACACCGACTGACGGCAGAACTGGTACACGACCTCAGTCGATTCGCCCCAGTTGGCATCGACGAGGCACCGCTCAATCGTGAGCCGCTGATCCTCGCCGCGTGGATAGCCTCGACCGAGGATCGTCGTCGTCAGGTCCTTCAGCCCGGTGTAGATTCTCGCCTCGGCGGACATCCCGGCGTAGGCGGTTTCGAGAGTCGGATTTGCGTCAGAGGATCGAAAATAGGCCCGAATTTGCTGCGGCCATGTGCCGTAATCGATGACGTGGCCGCCGAATTTTTCGTCCCATGCGACCACGACGTAGAAATGCACCAGCCCGCCGACGTCGATCATCGCCGTGACTCGCGTCGCTTCCGACGGGACGGTTAACCGCGGAATCTGCGACACGCGAGCCGCGACGTCGTTGGCGATCAGTGACTTGATCTGGTCGGCATTGTGCGCGGGCATCGGGTCATTCTGATATTCGGCCCTGAATGACCGCTCGTTCGTGAAAAATAGGTTCATCGCGTGCTGGATCGCCGAGGCTTCGTCCGGGTTGTATCGGTCCGGCCATGCGGCTCTCGCACCAGCATCCATTTCAGTCTGACGCTGACGATAGTATTCCGTCGCCGCCGTAATCGACCGCCCGGCCCGCAGCTCTTCGATGCGAATGCGGTTGTACTCCTCCCACAGCCGCAGGTTTTCGGGCATCGAATACAGCAGCTTGAAACGCAGGCCGTGCCACTCAGGATGCCGGTCGCGGTCGAGGATACGGTCCGCCATGTCGCCCGGCTCGATCACGGTCGTCGGCATGATCGCGGCGATTTTCTGCTTTGGCCCCGCGAGTCCCAGCACCGCCCCCGCGAGAATCGCCTCCCGTTTTTGGTTCTGCGATGTGCTGCCGGCGGATTCGTCGGTCTGCGGATCGTCGATCACCACCAGGTCGGGACGGATCGACGCGCCGCTCTCCGTGGCGTGTTTCAGCCCGCGAATCCGCCCCGTGATCCCCGCGATTCGCAACGTCGCGCCGCTCGCCTTGCTGCCCTTGATCGTCGGCAGCGTGACGATCCGGTTCGACCATCGGATCAGCGTCGGCTTGCCCTCGCACAGTTGCCCCTTCGCTCGATTCGCGATGCGATCCAGCGCCATGATCGAGAAGCACACTTCGGGGAACGACTTTTGCAATCGCTCGTTACTTTCAAATTCCGACTTGATCGACTCCAGCATCTCTTCCGCGTGCGGTGACGACGCGCCGATCAGCACCACGAATCGGCGATGACCGTACACGAGGGCGAAAATTACCGCGACCTCGACGAGCGTCGTCTTGCCTGAGCCTCGCGGCATCGCGAGAGCAAACTGCCCGCCTTCGAGGATCGTTCGTTGCAGAATCTGAATGACTTCGAGGTGGTCCGCCGAGAACTCCAACGGGAACCGTTCGGGGAAAAACTCCCGGCAAAACCGAAGCAGATCGCGAGCGCATCGGCGAAGGCGACGGACGTTCTTCGGCTTCGGAATCGGGCCGATGTCGCGGACGCTCTCGGTCGCAAGGCGTTTGTATCTCGCCTTGCGTTCCTTCTCGTTATGCTGACCAACTTCAGATCGTTTCTTTGCCATGCGTCCAGGTGTATTAGTGTGCTAGTGCGCTACTATTCGATAGCTTTCGAC
>CAYZBB010000255.1:0-2450 GCA_964476495.1 uncultured Actinomycetes bacterium
GGCGATGCGCGTCTCGTGGTCGGCAATCCGCCCCAGCACGTTGTCGCGCTTGATGACGTGATCGTACAGGGTCTGGAGCCATTGCTGGATAGCCCGGTTGTCGGATGCCGGATCGCCGACCAGGCGCGGCGGCGGCTGCAGCGTGTTCCCCACCATCGACGGCGGGGTGACGGCCTGGGCCTCGCTCGGCCGCCAGCGCGTGCCGCCCGTGACGCGGACGTTGCCGGGCAGCGCCGTCATGCTGATGCCGGTCAGCGAGCGGGTCGTGAGCACGTCGCCGCCGCTGGATGTGAGCGCGCCACCCGCCGTGGTCGCGGCCGATCCCGTGAGCGTGAAGCCGATGCTGTAGGCCAGCGAGCCCGCCGAGACGGTCAGCGCCTCGCCGGCGAGCGACATGCCGATGCCGCTCGTGGCCGTGCCCGCGCTCGCCGTGCCCGCGCTGCCGGCAAGCGCCGACGCAATGGCGGAGGTCGGCGTGCCGGCGGCGGAGGTCGCCGCGCTGCCCGTGGCCGCAACCGAGATGCCTTCCTCGACCGAGCCGGCGGAGGCGGTGAGAGAAATGCCGGAGAGAGAGACGGTGGTGCCAAGCGGCCCTGCGGCGAGGCCGTAAAACTCATCTTCCGGCCAAAGCAGCAGCCCAGCCGGGTTGTCGGTCAGTTCCGACATTAGCCCGTCTGGCAGAATGCCTCGGAACAAAACCAGAAATTGAACGCCGCCGGTTAGCGCAAAGGTGTTATCGACAAAATCGCCAATAGTGAGCGCGCCGTTGCCAGCAATAACGCCGGACATAGTTGCGCCGACGCCATACCAGACGCCGTTTGCCAGATCGGTCGACCCTGCGCCGCTACTGATAGTTTCCTTGCCGCCGTTGACCCACATGCCGTCGGCGGTAATCTTCGACCCTCCCGCATCGTAATGGCATGCACTCATCCGAAGGGGATTGGTGTTGTAGGAATTTCCTATATCAAATTCGATGCCATTCCGCGTCGCGAACACTGAAATGGATGAAGCCGCAACTTGCACATTCGACACGAACCCGGCGCTGCCGGGCGTAATGCTCCGCATTGCGACCGCAACTATTGAAATATCCCCGGTCGGGGATGATGCGGCAACATGCCCGGATGTCGCGGTATAGGCCGTATAGACGCCAGTGCGGCCGATTGCCGGAACGGGGGTGCCCGTCTTGACCGACAATCCCCCAAAGCCGGGCAGAACCGCCAAGGGCTGCGGGCCGAACAGATATGCGGCTTGCAACAGTCCCGCCGCCGGGTGCGCTTCGTTGATGCGCGGCGTGGCGCCCGGAGGGAAGAACAGCCCCCGGCGGATAGGTGCGCCGACGTACATGGCTACCCGTTGGTGTTCAGGCTGGTGGTCTGGAACTCTCCCGCAAACGCCGCTGTGCTATCCAGCGCCGCGCCTAGGTGCTGGGAAAGGCCCCATTTCCAGGTGTTCCGCGGCATCCACACCCGGTCGAACTGCCAGTGGAGCGCGTTGCCACTGGTGATGCCGACCTTCGCCGTCGTGCTGCCAGCGAGGAACTGGCTGCCCGGCAGGTTGGTCCCGCTCGCCGTGCCGTCGCCGTAGGTGCTGCCGTCGCGGCTCAGCGGCAGGCGCCACAGCATCAGGTAGTGTGCTGCCGTGGTGGTGCCGCCGACTTCCATAGAACCCGCGCAGGTCGCCCACAGATCGAGGTTGCTGGAGTTGTCGATCGCGGTGCTCGCCAGCACGAAAGAGCCGTTGGCGAGCGAGTTGAAGTCGGCCGCTGTGAACCCCATCGTGCTCCACGACGAGACGACGCCGGCCGTGAGCCTGAGAATGCTTGCCATTGCATCAGCCCTTCATCGCGCGCGCAGCGATCACGTCGGCGGCCCATATGCGCGGCCCCGGCCATGCGATCTGCTCGCGCGGGGTGATGTTCGGCCCGGCCGGCACGGCACCGATTGCGGCGGCGCGTTCCGCCGTCAGCAGGCCAATCGCGGCCATGTAGGCCAAGCCGCCCTGCACGGTGGCGCTGGCGAGGTCGAGCGGCGCCTGGCGGGTGCGAAGCCGGAACACCAATTTGCGCACATTCACGTCGGCGCTATCCTCGATCCCGGCGAACTCGGCCGGCGTGAACAGATCCACGAACTCATCCGGGGCCATCAGTGCGGAGCCCGCCGTCGCCACCGTGGCGGCGTTGAGCGCCTCCTCAGCCTCGTCCGGCGTCGCCGCTGCATAGGCGCCCTCGCCGGTGACGAGCGCGCGCAGGCGGAGGTAGTGCTCGCTCATGCGATCCTCACGAGCCCCGTCGAGGCGTCGTTGGTGGGCATCGAAATGGTCAAAGTACCCGCCGTTATCGTGAGCGAGCCGAAGGTGAACACGCCGATGGCCGGGTCGCCGCTCTGGGTGTCGTTGTAGAGCAGCAGCGCATCCACCGCGGAGGCGAGGGTCAGGCCCGACCAGGACAGCGA
>CAYZBB010000255.1:2550-6368 GCA_964476495.1 uncultured Actinomycetes bacterium
TGCACGGCCCGGCGGTCGTCATCGTCGGACACCACCACCTCGCGACGATCCAGCGCCACCCGGGGGAGCGGCCCCCGGATGGTGTCCACCATTTCGATTTGCATGCTGCCTCTCCTGGCGCGGCTACCAGCTCAGCCGTTCAACGTGGATCTGCATGGACACGAACTCGACCGCCACCGGATCGGTGATGCGGAGCTCGAACTGCCATGTGTCGGCGCACCCCTGCGGGCCGAAGTGCACGATCATCATTCCGTCGCCCTGCACGCCCAGCGGTTCCCAATTCCACTGATCGAAGCCCTCGTTGTCCCGGTTCACCCGGAGGCCGACGAGGGGCGCCCGGTCAGCCGTGCGGGAGCCGACGCCGCGCTTGAGGCGGATGCGGAGGTCGTCGATCCGGCTGGGCCCGAACTTGTCCAGGTGGCCCGAGCGGATCAGGAAGGGCGACACCTCGCCCATGTTGGTAAAGGTGCTCTGGCTCAGCAGGCCCACGCCGCCGGGGATGCCCACGTAGGTGCGGCCCCAGGCCTGCACGAAGGACCAGGCCGGGTAGCGCGCCGGCACCGCCGCATCGCTGTCCCAGCCGTAGAGGAAGTTCCACCGCTTGCCGCGCAACTGCAGGTGCAGCGTCACGCCCTGGGTGCCGTAGGGGTTGGTGGCGAAGGGCGCCTGCAGGACGATGCTGGGCTCGCCGTCGATCGAGAGCGATTGCGCCCAGGCGTCGGTCCAATCGTCGATGTTGGCGAGCAGCATGCCGATGGCCTCGCCGTGCTCCTGCGCCACCTGGCCGGCGAAGCGGACGAACTCGTGCTTGCCGTTGATGCCGTAGGTGCCGGTCTCGTCCGCCACCAGCGTGTAGGGGTAGAGCACCCCCTGCCCCGTGGTCCACCGGCGCGAGAACGGCTGGTTGCCGTTCGGCAGGCGCTCGAACTGCTCGATGTGCCGCGGGCCGGCCAGCAGCAACTCGCGGTAGGGCGTCACCAGCATGGCGGTGATCGGTGCGGCCTTGGCGTTGGCCGAGAACACGTCGATGTCGTTCCACACCGTCGGCTCGCCCGGCGGCGAGTGCTGGAAGCGGTTGCTCCACTGCTCGATCGCCAGGAGGTAGCTGTCGATGTAGGCGACGTGCGTGGTCTCCGGCGCCGTGGAGGCCAGGCGCTGCGTCGTGCCGCCGATCACCTCGATGATGGGGCCGCCGGCCGCCATCAGCAGGCGATCCTCGCCGGCTTCGAACATCACGCGCTTGCCGCCGGCCAGGGGCACGCCGGTGATGTCGCTCGCGACGCCATCCCGGCTGATCCGGTACACGCGCCCCTCGTCGGTGGCGGCGTAGAGGTCGCCGTTCCACTCGACCAGGAAGGTCCGCGTGCCCGAGAGGGTGGCGAAGGTCGAGATGCCGGGGAACCGGCTGTAGCCCTGGGCCGCGTTCGGCAGCGCGTTCTCGGCCGAGGCGACGGCGCGCGAAAGGATCGCTTCGTCGGCGCTGATGAACATGGGGGCCGACCAATCGACCTCAGCCCATTGTACGATTGCAGCCTCCTGTCTCTAGCTCACGAGCTCGCGCACGCGGGCTACCCACTGCACGGCCTCGCCACTGTCGCCCACCACCATCAGCCGGATCTTGGCGCCGGAAACGTCCCAGTAGCTGTCGTAGGCCGCGCTGCTGCCCACCTGGGGCGTCCGCACGTCCGTGTTCCCGCCGCCGTCCAGGGCCGCGTTGGAGGTCGAGATGGTGCCGTTGGCGCGGGCGTCGCCGCCGTCGTCGTCGGTCAGCACCTCGCCGTCGATGAAGGTGCCGTCGATGTCGCGCAGGGTCAGGGTGCCGCTGCCGGCCGCCTGGGTGACGGCGGAGATGCCGGCCGTCGCCCCGCTGGTGGCGCCGGTGAGCACCGAGCCGGCGGTGAAGTTGGCGGTCTGCAGGTTGAACAGCAGCGTGGCCCCCGGGCGGGCGACACCGGCGGCCACCCACCAGAAGCCGTATTTCACGCCGTCCTGCTGCTGCGCCACCACTTCGGCCTGGAAGAACCCGACCTCGCCGCTCTCCAGCGTCTTGCTCCAGGCGACCGTGGGCACCGCGTCCGAGGTGTTGCCCGCCACCTGCCGATCGTCGGCCTGGAAGGACCGCATCAGCTTGGTCGTGTCGCCGGTGGCCGTGGTGTCCGCGTCCTCGATGCAGTTGTCGAGGACGATGACCTCAGTGGGCACCGTCAGGTCGAAGGAGATGGCCCGGAAGTCGCTGCGCTGGAACAGCACCGAGGCGCAGGTGCCGTTGAACAGCAGCGTGCCGCCGTTGAAGATGCCGCCGCGGAAGGTGATGTGGTCGACGGTGTTGGAGGCCCGCAGCGCCAGGTTGGTGTCGTCCTGGATCTTGACCGCACGCTCGCCCTCGGCCGCCTTGAAGTAGCAGGCGCCGGTGGCGAGGACGTTCCGCGCGCCGGAGATCAGGAGGCCGTCGCCGATGTTGTCGGTGATCTCCACCCCGTTGAAGGTGATGTTCTCCACCAGGGCATCGAAGAAGGTCAGGGCCACGCCGACGGTGGTGCAGAGGTTCGCGCCGCCGCCGTTCCAGGTCACGCCGCGCACCACGCCGCCGTCGCCGGTGCCGCTGGCATCGGTGTCGCCGCGGAGTTCCATGCCGGTGACGGCATTGGACACCCACAGGTTGTTCCAGACCGCGGAGGTGAGGCCGAGGAAGCGGACGCACTTCGCGAACCGCTTGATGATGACGTTCTCCAGCACCGGCGCCACGATGCCGATGCCCTGCACGCCGATCGAGGCCGGCACCAGGTTGATGCCGTCGAGCGTGAGGTTCTTCAGCCCGGCGCCGTCGCCGTCCAGGGTGATCGCCACGCCGGCGAAGGTGGAGGTCAGCGTGGTCACGCCGACGCCCTGGCCGACCAGGCGCACCGTCACCGGCACGGTCAGCGCGGTGAAGATGATGCGGCCGGCCGGCAGGATCACGTCGCCGCCGCCCTGTGCCGCCGCCGCGCCGATGGCCCGGTTCAGCACCGCCGTGTTGGCCTCGGCGCCGTTGGCCTCGGCCAGGGAGCCGAAGTTCTCGGCGAAGATGAGATCGTCCACCAGTTCGCGCATGAGGCGCTGGCGCGTGCCTCGCTCGGCCTGGATCAGCATGTACGAGGCGTCGGCGCCCGCGGGGGTGTACATCGGCGGCCGGTTCACGCCGGTGTTGTCGCTCTCGTTGATCGAGAGGAACACCGCATAGGGCGTGTACACCGCCTGCGCCCACTTGCCGTAGGTGACGCCGTTCTCGTCCGTCATCGTCAGCAGGGTTTGCGGGTTCGCGATCTCGGTCGTCAGGCCGGGGTCGGAGAACAGCCGCGCCCGCTGCGTGGTGCCGGCGATGACCGCCAGGACCGTGGCGGCGCCATAGGTCGGCTGCCAAACGTCGAAGTCCCCCAGCAGCATGCCGAACGGCGGCAGGGAGGTATCGGCCTTGGCGGTGATGGTGCCCGCGCCGGTGGGCAGGCCGATGAGGCCAAGCCGTGTGACGGCCATGTGCTTTGCCCCTTAAGCCGCCCGGGTCAGATAATCACCGCGAGATCGCCCGCAGTCGGCGCAACCGTGAGCGCGCTGACGGTCAGATCCTTGGTCGTGCCGTTGTAGTCGGAGATGGCCGCGGCCTGCTTGGCGAGTGTACCGTTGATGAACATCAGGGTCCGCCCGTTCCAGTGGTCGTTGGCGCTCTCAGTCAAGTTGGTGGCGATCCGCGTGGTGGTGCTGCCCGAGCCGATGGTCACGACCTGGATGCCCAGCGCCGGGTAATACATCAGCTCGGCCGCGGTCGCGTTGCCGGCGATCTG
>CAYZBB010000256.1:0-6351 GCA_964476495.1 uncultured Actinomycetes bacterium
CGGCACCGAGGGCTTCCACTTCTTCACCCGCGGAAAGGTCGTCACCACCCGCTGGATCGACCCCAGCCATGGCGGTCTGAACCTCGGCTTCCCCCAGAACGACTGAGGCGCGGGTGCCGACCCCCTACGAGGTCGGCACCCGGCGGGTCATCGCCTACCCGAGTTCCTTGCCGACCCGTTCGAGCATGCGACGATGGATGTCGTCGGCGGACTCCTCCCAGCCGAAAACGCAGACGGTGGCGATGCCGTCGAAGTCCGCTGCGCGCAGTGTCGTGAAGAACTGGTCCCAGTCGATGTCGCCGTTGCCGATCTCGTTGTGTTGGTGAATGCGGGCGTCGACACCTGGCGGATTGATGATGTAGCGGTTCCCCACGTTGGCCAGGTGGTTGTAGCAGTCGGCGACGTGTAGGTGAGCGAGCTTGCCGGTGTCGGCGGCGTACCGGATCATCCGGTCCAGGTCGCCCTTGCCCTGCGAGAGGTGGAAGGCGTGCGGGGCGCAGAAGACGTAGTCGACCCAGTCGACGTCCAACCCGCGGATAATCTGCACGGCGTCGTCGTTGGTCTCGGAGAAGTCGTAAGGGTGCGCCTCCAGGTTCAGCCGGATGCCGTACCGCTCGAAGTCGGGGGCCAGCTCCTCCATGGACTGATAGAACGCGTGCTCGGACTGCAGCGGCTTGTTCGGGTCGCCGGAGAGCTCGCTGTTGACCAGGCCCAGTTCCAACTCGTTGGCGATCTGCAGCAGCCGCCGCCAGTTGCGGACCTGGTAGCGGCGTTCCTGCTCGTCCGGGGAAGACCAGTTGAACACCGGGACCAGGGTCAGGATCCTGACGCCGGTTTCCTTTTCGGCCCGCTTGACCTCGGCGATCGCGGCCTTGTCGGCCTTGGGATAGCGGTGCCAGAAGAACCAGTCGGGGCGGGGGGACAGTTCCAGGTATTCATAGCCCAGGTCGGCGGCCTTGCGAAGCTCGTCGGCCACGGACAGGTCGGCGTGGTACATGGCGGGGTCGAGCGCGATCTTCACCATCGAAGTCCTCTGCTGGTCGCGGGTGGTGGGTTCTCGTACAGCAATCTGCCGGGTTCGGCCCCTGCGGAGACCGCATCGGGGCCGAACCCGGCAAATGGATGGGCGCGGATTTCGGCTGCGGTCAGCGCTGGTAGGGCCAGCGGCGGATGGGGCCGAGCCCGCAGCCGGTGAGGTAGCCGGCGGCACGGGCCTGGATGCCCAGCGGGTACTGGGGGGCGACGGGGTAGAGGTCCTGTTCCAGGATGGTGAAGATTTCCCGGTTCAGTCCGGTGAGCGCGTCGATCAGCGGCGGCACCGAGGGCTCTCCGTATGGGGGCTCGGTCATGACGCCCAGGGGGACGGCCTCGGCCAGGGACAGACCCTCGTCCCGGACGCGCGCGCGGACCTTCGGGTCGACGAACTTCAGGTGCACGTAGGTGATCCGTTCGGGGGCCTGCCGGATGATCTCCAGATTGTCGCCATCGCAGTAGGCGATGTGCCCGGTGTCCAGGCACAGGTTCACATAGGTCGGGTCGGTGTCGGCCAGGAATCGCAGGATGTTCTCCTGGGTGTCGACGTGGGTATCGGCGTGCGGGTGCATCAGTAGCTGCACGCCATACTCCTCGCTGATCACCCTACCGAGTTCGTTCGTGCCGGTGACAAGGTTCTTCCACTGCTCCGGATCCAGCTGTCCGGACCCGGTGGCCGCCCCGGTGTGTAGGTCGGTGTATTGCTCGGGCAGATCGATCAGGTACTTCGCGCCGACCTCGTTCAGCAGCTTGGCCTCCCGACCGAACGCGGCGATCGAGTCCCTTAGGGCATCGGCACCCTTGTGCAGGCCGGCGAACACGGTTCCGCCGCAAACCTTCAGATCCCGGGATGCCAGCTCATCGCGTAGTTGGGCGGGGTCCTGCGGCAGGAATCCCTGTGGGCCGAGCTCGGTCCATACATAGCCGGCCAGTGCGACCTCGTCCAGGTACTGCTTCCAGCCGACCTGGCGATCGTCCCGGTCGAACCAGACGCCCCAGGAATCGGGTGCGGTGCCCACGACGAGCTGGGACCGATCGGATGTGGTCAAGACTGCTCCTCGGTGACGGG
Source organism: uncultured Actinomycetes bacterium (assembly GCA_964476495.1). Classification (GTDB taxonomy): domain Bacteria; phylum Actinomycetota; class Actinomycetes; order Mycobacteriales; family Nakamurellaceae; genus Nakamurella. The sequence continues at coordinate 2,102 of CAYZBB010000256.1, forward strand.
GGTGAGGTAGGGGCGTTGGGTGGCCTTGCGCTGCTGGTAGGTGCGGTAGGCCTGTTGGGTGCTGTCCAGTTCGGAGACCTCGGAGACCGGGACGTCCCACCAGGATTCGGAGGAGGGCACCGGGGCCAAGGGGTCGGTGTCGATGTGGATGACGGTGGTGCGGGTGGCGGCGCGGGCCACGTCCAACGCCTTGCGGAACTCCTCGATCCCGTTGACCCGGATGACGTCCGCGCCGAGGGATTCGGCGTTGGCGGCCAGGTCGACGGGCAGGATGTCACCGTCGAGTTGGCCGGTGTCGGGGTTGCGGTACCGGTAGTTGGTGCCGAACCGTTGCGAGCCCAGGGATTCGGACAGGGCGCCGATCGAGCAGAACCCGTGGTTCTGGATGAGGATCACGATCAGCTTGATGTTCTCGGACACGGCGGTGACGATCTCCTGGGCCATCATCAGGTAGGAGCCGTCGCCGACCAGCGAGTACACCTCGCGGTCCGGCGCGGCCATCTTGATGCCCAGGGCACCGGCGATCTCGTAGCCCATGCAGGAGAACGCGTACTCCACGTGGTACTGCTTGGGATCCTCGGCCCGCCACAGCATCTGCAGATCACCGGGCATCGACCCGGCCGCCTGCACGATCGTGGCGTCCGGACCGACCGATTCGTTCAGCGCGCCGATCACCTCGGTCTGTGCAGGCAGCGGCCCGTGGTCCAGGTGGTAGGCGTGATCCACCACAGCGTTCCACCGGGTCCGGTGCTCGGTGTACCCGGTGATGTAGGCCGGGTCGACCCGGTAACCGGTCAGCTCCCGGGTCAGCGCCTCCAGGCCCTCCCGGGCGTCGGCGACCAGCATGACCCCGGCGTGTTTGGCCGCGTCCAACGCGGTCACGTTCAGGTTCACGAACCGGACGTCGGGGTTCTGGAACGCGATGCGTGATGCGGTGGTGAAATCGCTGTACCGGGTGCCGACACCGATCACCACATCCGCCTGTGCGGCCAACGCGTTGGCCACCGGGGAACCCGTCGAGCCGACCCCGCCGACCGCCTGCGGGTGATCCCAGGACACCGCACCCTTGCCGGCATGGGTGTCACCGACCGGGATACCGGTGGCCTCGGCCAGCGCCCGCAACTCCGCCGTCGCCTCGCTGTAGATGACGCCGCCGCCGGCGATGATCAGCGGCCGCTTCGCGGACCGGATCGCCGCGACCGCGCGGGCCAGCGCAGCGGGTTCGGGCAGTGGCCGGGGGACGTGCCAGACCCGTGTGGCGAACAGTTCCTCGGGGAAGTCGTACGCCTGCGCCTGGACGTCCTGGGGCAACGCAATGGTCACGGCACCGGTCTCGGCCGGGTCGGTCAGGACCCGCATCCCACCCAACAAGGCGGCCGGCAGCTGCTCGGGCCGCCAGACCCGGTCGAAGAACCGGGAGATCGGGCGGACCGTGTCGTTGACCGAGATGTCGTAACCGCTGGGCAGTTCCAGTTCCTGCAGGACCGGGCTGCTGGCCCGGGTGGCGAAGATGTCGCTGGGCAGCAGCAGCACCGGCAACCGGTTGGTGGTGGCCAACGCGGCCCCGGTGAGCATGTTCGCCGCCCCCGGCCCGATGGAGGCGGTGCAGGCCAGTGCCTGCAGCCGGTTGCGTGCCTTGGCGTATCCCGAAGCCGCGTGCACCATGCCCTGCTCGTTGCGGGCCAAGTAGTAGGGCAGATCAGCCTCACCTGTCCTGGCCGCCTGCAGCAGCGCCTGCCCCACCCCGGCCACATTGCCGTGCCCGAAAATACCGAAACAGCCCGGCACCAAACGTTGTTGGATGCCGTCGCGTTCGCTGTACTGCTGGGCCAGGAAGCGCACCACCGCTTGCGCAACCGTCAGCCGAATCGTTGCCATGGCTGGGTTCCTCTTGGATTCGAGTCTTGTGGGTCGGATTACTTGTAGAGCTCGGGCTTGTCGGCCAGGGTGACGGTGACCCGCTGCCCGCTGTGCAAGGCCTCGATCGCGGCGTCGGAAACCGCGGCGGCCGCGTAGCCGTCCCAGGAGCTGGGGCCCAGCTCGCCACCCGTTGCGATGGCTTCGAGCCACTCGGCGAACTCCACGTCGTAGGCACGGATGAACCGTTCGCGCCAGTCCTCGGTGACCCGGCCGGTGAACGACCCGCCATGCCGGACGATGATCGGGGTGGATTCGGCCAGGCTGACCGTTCCTTGCTCGCCGACGACCTCGCCACGTATGTCGTAGCCGTAGCGGATGTTCACGTTGGTCTCGACCTGGATCAGTGCGCCGCTGGTGGTCTCCAGAACCGTCAGCAGCGGGTCCTCCAAGTCGCCCCCGAGGCTGTTGCGACGCGGCTTGAGCACTTGCGCCGCGACGATCTCCTGGCCGAGAAGCCAACGAGCGGTATCGATGTCGTGAACCGCTGTGTCGGTAATGGCCATCTCGCGGGTGTAGTGGGCGGGTACCTCGGGGTTGCGGTGCCCGCTGTACATGATCAGCGGGGCGCCGAGCTCGCCACTGTCGATGACCCGCTTCATCGCCCGGTAGGCCGCGTCGTAGCGGCGCATGTACCCGACCTGGACCAGTCGGCGGCCGAACGTGACCTCGGCCTCGATGATGCGCAGGCACGCCTCCTGTGTGGTTGCCAGCGGCTTCTCGCAGAACACCGGCTTGCCGGCGGCGATCGCGGCCAGCACGTACTCCTCGTGGGTGGGACCCCAGGAGCAGACGACCACCGCGTCCACGGACTCGTGGGCGATCAGTTCCTTCCCGGTGGCGAACACCTTCGCCCCGGGCACGCCGTCGGCGACGCGGGTCGCCTGCTCGGCGTTGACGTCGGTGACCGCGACCACGGCGGCCCCGGTCACCACCTGGGTGAGTCGGCGGATGTGGTCCTGACCGATCATTCCCACGCCGATGATGCCGACGTTGATCGTCACGTTCGTTCTCCTTTGAGTCTGGGCAACGGTCGGCGACCGGCGGCCCCTGGAAGCGGATGGGAAGACTTATTGCTCGGCTCGGTCGTGCTCAGGATGTGGAACTCCAGGCCGTCGCGGCCGTATCCGGCCGTGTCAGGAGCCGGTGACGCCGGACGGCGCGGAGTGCGAGAGATGCGCGGCGTCGTGGGTCCGGAAGTCGTCCTCGAGTTCCTCCAGGGTGCGCCCCCGGGTCTCGGGCACGAACTTCTTGACGAACAGGATCGAGACGACGTTGATCACTGCGAAGATCGCGAAGGTCGTGGTGGGGCCGGCCGCTGCCACCAGCAGGGGGAAGACGAAGGAGATCGCCGCGTTGACACACCACAGCGCGAACACGGCGATGCCCATGGCGAAGCCGCGGATGGCCATCGGGAAGATCTCCGAGAGGAGCAGCCAGACAAGGGTGCCGATGAAGCCTTGGACGAAGGCCACGAACAGCAGCATCGAGGCCAGGATGATGTAGCTGCGGGCGGTCGACTCGGGCAGCAGGAACGACAGGGCCAGGATGACCTGGGCGCCGACCACCCCGGAGAATCCGGTGAGCAGCAGCGGCCGCCGGTTGAACTTGCCCAGCAGGATGATCCCGACGATGGTCATGACGACGGAGGTGACGCCCACCGCGATGGTGGCGATGAGGGCGGCGCTGGCGCCTAGGCCGGTCGACTCCAGGATGGTCGGGGCGTAGTAGTTCACGGTGTTGATGCCGGTAGCCTGCTGCACGGTGGCCAAGCCGATGCCGATCCACAGGGTCCGGCGCATCCACTTGTAGGTCTTGAGGTCGCGGAGCGCAGCGCCCTTGTCCTCCGATCGATCCCGGTTGGCATGTTCGGCGATGACGTTGTACTCGGCGGTGGCTTCGACCTCGTCGCGGCTGAGGTCCAGCACGCGTCGCGTATCGTCGAGGCGGCCGCGGATCGCGTACCAGCGCGGCGAATCCGGCAGGAAGAACATGCCGACGAACAACGCGACGGCCGGGATCGCGGCGATCGCGAGCATCCAGCGCCAGACGTGCGGGTCGTGGATGAGCTGGTCGAGGATGGCGTTCATGACGAACGCGAGCATCTGGCCGGTGACGATCATCAACTCGTTGATCGTCACCATGCGACCGCGACGGTGCGCGGGTGCCATCTCGGCCAGGAACAGCGGGCAGGTCGTCGCAGCCGCGCCGACACCGAGGCCCAGGACGATGCGTGCGATCAGCATTACCTCGAAGTTCGGCGCGATGGCACAGCCCAAGCCCTCTCTGTCAACCTGGGGTGAGGCACCAGCTCCCTGAGAATCACTGACCCG
>CAYZBB010000257.1:0-6347 GCA_964476495.1 uncultured Actinomycetes bacterium
GTAGCTGGCCGTGGTGTCCGGAGCGTTGTACGCGCTGTACTGCGACGTCAACGCTCCCCGCGCGGACAACCCCCGATGCCGCGCCCGTTCGGCGTCGTGGTCGAGGACGAGTTCGCGGCGAACCACGACCTCCCGGTCGGTGGGTCGGCCGAGCTTTTCCACCTCCTGCCGCTGCCATTCGAGCACCATCCGCAGGCGATCGAGAGCCACGTGCGGGGGCACGATCCACGAGTCGCCGAGCCGCGCCGCGCGGCGGGCTCCGGTACGGTGCGCTCCGGCGCCGACCCAAATCTTCGGACCTCCCGTCTGTACCGGGGTCAGGCTGATCCGTTCGTCGTTGAGCGCGAAGTGCTCGCCCTTGAAGGTCTGCGGCTCGCCGCTCCACAGTCTGCGGATGATCTGGATGCTCTCCTCGTACCGCCCGACGCGGTCGTCCAGGCCGATGCCGAAGGCGTCGAACTCGTTCTCGCGGTAGCCCATCCCGAATCCGGCGATCACCCGCCCGTCGGTGATGTGGTCCAGGGTCGAGTACAGCTCGGCGACTTCCACCGGATGGTGCAGTGGGAGGATGAACATGTTGGTGCCCAGGTGCATGTCGCCGGAGTCGGCGGCCAACGCCGCGATGGTCGGCAGGGGTTGCAGGGTGGGCATGTTGCCCAGGTAGTGCTGCAGGAACCATACCGAGGAGATGCCGGCCGCAGCGGCGGCCCTCACCTGCTCCCGCATCTGCGGGAACCGTTGCGCCGGAACGGTTCCAGGAGGAAAGTCATTCATCAGGGCTAGGCCGAAGCGCATCGTTGCTCCCGGGTTCCGGTGGGCTCCGTCACGATTGATCGGAGTCCTAATTCATGATAATCATATAGCAAGACAAGGTGATAGGCGAGAGGAAACCCGATGGACGTCGTAGTCCTGGTCAAGCACGTGCCCGACACCTACGCGGAACGGCGGCTGCGTCCCGCCGACGGCACCCTCGACCGCGAATCCGGTGACAGTGTCATCGACGAGATCGACACCCGCGGCGTGGAAACTGCCCTGCAACTCGTGGAGGAACACGGTGGGCAGGTGACGGTGCTGACGATGGGTCCGGAGCAGGCTGCGGAATCTCTTCGCAAGGCGCTTGCCATGGGCGCGAACAAAGGCGTGCACGTGTTGGACGATGCGCTCGCTGGCTCTGACGCAGTGCAGACGTCGGCGGCGCTGGCCGCGGCCGCCGGCCGTATCGGATTCGACTTGATCATTGCCGGGAACGAGGCCAGTGACGGGCGGACCGCGGCGATTCCGGCGATGCTCGCCGAACGCCTCGACCTGCCGCAGCTCACCTTCGTCCGGTCGCTGGCTGTCGAGGACGGCATGTTGACGGCCGAGCGGGTGACGGAGCAGGGCTCGGCCGATCTGACCGCGGAGCTGCCGGCAATCGCATCGGTTACCGAGAAGATCGGCGAACCAAGGTATCCGAACTTCAAGGGAATCATGAAGGCGAAGTCCAAGCCGCTGGAGCAGGTCAGCGCTGCCGACCTCGGGCTGGACGCCGCGACCGTCGGGGGCGGGAACGCGTGGTCGAGCCTCCTCGAGGTACAGGCCAGCTCCCCTCGGGCGGCCGGCCAGAAGGTCATCGACGAGGGCGCCGCCGGCGAGGCCGTCGCCGAGTTCCTGGCCGCCGCTCGGCTGATCTGACAAACGTCTTCGACGAAGGGACAACAACTATGGCTGAGGTACTCATCCTGGCCGGGCACGGCGCCGACGGGCTGGATCCGGTGACGGCCGGACTACTCGGTGCTGCCGCCCGCATCGGCACACCGACGGCCGTCGTGGCCGGTCCGACGGGGACCGCCGCGGGTCTGACCGCCGAACTCGGCGCCGCCGGTGCCACCCGGATCTACGCCGCCGAATCCGCGGAGGCCGAGGACCTTCTACTGGTCGGCTCGGTCGCTGCGTTGGCGGCTGCCGTCGCGGCGGCGGTCGACGTGGCGGCGGTGCTCGTGCCCGCGACCGTCGATGGTCGGGAGATTGCCGCCCGGCTCGCCGTACGCCTGGGCTCCGGGCTGCTCGCCGAGGCGATCGCCGTCGAATCAGTCGACGGCCGGGTGATCGCGACCCAATCCGTGCTCGGCGGTTCCTACACGGTGAAATCGGCCGCCAACTCGCCGATTCCGGTCATCTCGATTCGTCCGGGCGCTGTCGATGATCGGGCGGCACCCGTGGTCGCCGAGGTGGTCCCGGTGGACTCGGGCGAGGTCAGACGCGCGGCACGGGTCGTGGCCCGGCGGCCCGCTGTGAGCGGCGACCGGCCGGCGCTGGGCGCTGCGGCGATCGTCGTGTCCGGCGGACGCGGTGTCGGATCGACGGAGAATTTTGCGCTGGTTGAGGAACTGGCCGACGCGATGGGCGGTGCGGTGGGCGCGTCCCGCGCCGCGGTCGACTCCGGGTACTACCCGCCGCAGTTCCAGGTCGGGCAAACCGGCACCTCGGTGTCTCCACAGCTCTACATCGCCCTCGGCATTTCTGGGGCCATCCAGCACCGGGCCGGCATGCAGACGTCGAAGACGATCGTGGCGGTCAACAAGGACGCCGAGGCCCCGATCTTCGACATCGCCGACTATGGCGTTGTCGGGGATCTGTTCGCGGTCGCTCCGCAGCTCACCAAGGCCGTGCTCGCTCACAAGGGCTGAGTGTCGAGCGACGTCGCCGGTCCGACCAACCAGCGGTCGGGCCGGCGACGTTGCCTGCTGCCCAGCAGGCCTGATCCGCGACGTTGCCTGGTTGGCAGTCATGTGCGTGACTTGGGCTGCTCCGCAATCCTGCCGCGTCACAGTGGTCAGTCGCGGACGCAGTCTCCACCGGCCAGGGTGGCGACGGCCTCGGCATGCTTGAGCCAGTCCTGTGCTCGGTCCACATGGGCTTTGTCGACGTGCCGGTTCCGGTACACCACGGCACCGCTCCCGGACGCCTCGGCCTCGGCGTACGCCGCTACCAGCCCGGTGTAGAAGTCGACGTCGGCCCGGGAGGGGGAGTAGGCCCGGTTGACCACCGGTACGTGACTCGGATGAATGACAACCTGCCCGCGGAAGCCGAGACCCCTTCCATGGTGAGCGAACTCGCTCAATCCGTCGAGGTCCCGCACCCGCTCCCACAGGCCGGTGAGCGGGTGAATGCCCGCGGCGCGAGCGGCCAGCAGAACTCGGCTGCGGAGGTACAGCGTCTCGGTGCCCTCCGGGGTCCACTCATACCCGACTGCCCGAGCGATGTCGGCGTGCTCGGCGGTCGGCCCGATCATGGCACCGACCCGCGGTGCTGCCGCGGCGATCTCGTCCGCATGCACAATGGCGGCCGCCATCTCGACGGGCACGATGAATTCGAGCGGGCTGCCCGATCGGCCGGCGAAGTGCGCGGCCAGAGTATCCCAGCGCACGATGTCCAAGGCACCGGTTACTTTGGGCACGAAGTACCCGTCCAGCCCGGGGACGGCGGTCGCCTCCAGGTCGTCGCCGGCCATTCCGCTCGGCAGCGGGTTGGGTCGGACGAAGATGCCAACCTGCGAGGAGATCTCGCGAGCGTGGCCGATCGACTCGGCCACGACCGCCCGCGCGCCCACCTTCAGTTCGGCCGGGACCGCATCCTCGAGGTCGAGCACGATGGCGTCGGGCCGGACGGCCAACGCCTTGGCCACCCATTCGGGCTTGTGCCCGGGCAGGAAGAGGATCGACCTGTAGGGGCGCATGTCAACTCGCCTGCGTCACGACGGTGCGGTCGTAGGTGTCCGGGGTGACGGCCTGCTCGCGCAGCGCCGCCTTGCGGATCTTCTCCGACGGTGTCTTGGGTAGTTCGGGGAGGAAGCGCAGAAACCGAGGAATTGCGAAATCCGGCAGGGTGCCCGCGCAATGGGTCCAGATCTCCTCGGGGTTGGCCTCCGCCTGGCCGACGATGCAGGCCATTACCTCGTTCTCGGTGCTCGTGATGCCGTCGGTCACCGCGATGACCGCTACCTCGAGCACCGACGGGTGCGAGAGGATTCCCTGTTCGACCTCGTAGGAGGAGATGTTCTCGCCCCGCCGGCGCAACGCATCCTTGTAACGGTCGACGAAGTAGTACCAGCCGTGCTCATCGCGGCGCAGCGCGTCGCCGGTGTGGAACCACAAGTTCCGCCACGCCTCCACGGTCTTGTCCGGCATGTTGTAGTAGCCCATCGAACAGGTCCACGGAACCTTCGTGCGGATGGTCAGCTCACCGACCTGGCCGATCGGGACCTCCTCGTCAGTGTCCGGGTCGACCAACCTGACTTCGAAGTAGTCGGAGACGAGCAGGCCCGCCGCGCCGGCCGGCCGATGCTCGCCGTAGGGACTCATGATCGGCGGCGAGGTCTCGGTCAGCCCGAATACCTCGACGAAAGCCTCTACTCCGAAGCGCTTCTCGAAACGACGGACGATGGTCGACGCGGTCGGAGCGGCGAAGACGCAGCGCAGCGGGTTGTCGGCGTCGTCGTCGCGGGGTGGCTGCTTGTACACGAAGTCCATCATCGGGCCGACGAAGTTGGTGACCGTCACCCCGGAGTGCCGGAGGTGGTCGACCCAGCGGCTCGCGCTGAACTTGCGGCGCATCGCGAACGTGCCCCCTGCGATCAGGGCCGGATAGGCCGCCATGAACTGGGCGTTCCCGTGGAACAGCGGCGTCGTGGACAGGTAGACGTCATCGGCGGTCAACCGGGTCAGGCTGACCACGCTCTCCGCGAAGTAGTACATCTGGGAGTGCGGCATCGCCACTCCCTTGGAGGGGCCGGTCGTGCCCGAGGTGAAGAAGATCGAAGCTAGATCCTGCATCCGGGGTGGAGTCAGCGGCACTGATGCGGCACCCAGCAGCGACTCCCACGGGTGGGCGGCCCAGCCGGCCGACCGGAGCGTGGTCAGGGCGTCGTCGAGGTGGCCGGTGTCGATCACCCAGAACGCCTCGACAACCTTGGCGTCACCGGCGATCGCGACGAATCGCTCGGCGAAGATGTCGTCGATCACCGCCCACCGCGGGGCCACCGTGCGCACCTGGTGGGCCAGGAACTCGTGCTCGTAGGAGGTGTTGAGCGGTACCTCGACGAGGCTGCCCAAGGCGGCGCCGAACCAGCTCCGAACGAGCTGGGAGGAGTTGAACGCCATGATGAGCAGACGGTCGCCCGCCCGTGCACCCGCGGAATGCAGACCGGACGCGAACGCCTCGGCATGCTCGAGCATCGTCGCGTAGCTGAAGGTGCGGTCCTCGTCGGCCGCGTCCAGATAGATCCTCTCCGGGGTTCGCGCGGCGTGGTGCCTCAGCACGTGGTCCAGGTGCCAGTCGCGCTGGTCGGGAAAGGTGCGCTGCAGATCGGTATAGGTGCGCATGCCGGTCAATCCTGCTCCGTTCCGGGTTCGGGCCGGGTCTCGAAGGGGAACCGCGGGCGCCGCTTCTCCAGGAATGCCGCAGCGCCTTCGGCCATGTCGGGTGATGCAATGGCCTGGATGAGCATGCCCAGGCCGGAGGCGAAGTTGTCGCGGGCACTGTGCCACCACAGGTTGCTGGACACCTTGGTGATCTCCAGGTACCGGGCGCTGAGTTTTTCAAAGTCGGCGCACCAGTTCGCCGCGGTGGCCTCGAGATCGTCGTCGTCGACGACGGCGTTCACCAGGCCCATGCGATAGGCGTCGTCGGCCGAGTAGCGGCGGCAGAGCATGGACAGCTCCTTGGCCCGCTTCTCGCCGATCTGGATACCCATCACGTTGGTGCCGCCGGTCACCGGGGCGCTGCCGACCCGTGGCCCGGTCTGGCCGAACGTCGCCGATCTCGCGGCGACGGCCAGGTCGCAGGCGACCACGAGCTCGTTGCCGCCGCCGGCGGCGGCGCCGTTGACCGCGGCCAGCACCGGTCGGGGGCAGGCCCGCACCGCGTCGAACAGTGCCAGCGACGAGGAGTAAAGCTCGCGCAATCGGTGCTCCTCGGGCTTCGACAGCTCGGTGAGAGCGCCGCCCGCACAGAAGCTGCCACCCGAACCGGTGATGACAAAGCTTCGCGTGTAACGGGTATCGGACAGTGCCGCGCAGATCTGGGCGGACATCACGGGATCGAAGGCGTTCCGGCGCTCGGGCCGGTTCAGCCGGATCCAGGTGGTGCTGCCGCGCTGGTCGACGACGATGTCGGACATGGGGCCTCCTCGAAGATTCAGCTTATAATGATGAACCTAATTAGGCAACATCGGAGCTGCTCTCCCCGGTGATCGGCGCGAGCGATCGGGCCGGCGCCGACCGGATCACGTCCGGTCACCCGCTCAAGGGGAGTGGCGCTCGCACCATTGACAGGAATCTAGGCGTACCAATAGCATGATTTGCATG
>CAYZBB010000258.1:0-6320 GCA_964476495.1 uncultured Actinomycetes bacterium
ACGCCCACGCGGCGCAGGTGACCTCCCCAGCCTCATTCAGCCCTATCGCACGATGCGCGCCCGCCCATTCGATGGTCGAGTTCGCCGACGGCGCCGGGGTGGTGCCCTGCGGATCGTCCACGCCCACCGCCACGTAATCACCCGTGTGCAACTCCAGCGGGAAGCCGTCGGAGATGGTGAAGTTGGGCAGCAGTCCGGCCATCGCGTCGACCAGGGCCACGATCAGATCGGGGACCACGGACGAGCGGGCCATCAGGCGAACCCGCCCGGGGCCAGCAGGTGGTCGGCCATCAGTTCCTCGGCCTGCTTGGACACGAGGAAGCCCTCAGGGGCGCCCTGCGTCGGACGCAGCCGGGTGCGCCAGCGCTGCCGAATGATGTCGAGCGCGGCAGCCTTCGCCCATGCCGGGGCCGTCGCGGCGCCCGTCGTGTAGGTCACCGACAGCGGGCCGACGATCCAGCCGCCGTCCCTGCGTGACAGCAGTTGGCCGTCGATGCGGTAGTCGGCGGCGGTCAGCGTCGTGCCGCCGGGATAGGTGGCGAGGCTCGTCAGGGTGGCAGCGCGGTACTGCAGCGGCAGGTCGCAGCCGGAGCCCTTCACGTACTCGGCGGTGATCGTCGTCGTCACGACCGGGCCACACAGTTCCTCGACCTTGCTCATGGCGAGGTCAAGCTCGAGCTCCAGTGCGGCGTCGTCCTGCCCGCTGAGTTTGGTGTAGTTGATGAACGCCTTGGCGGTGTCGAGGTCGAGCCAGGTGCTCACGGTTAGCCCTTCCTGATAGCTGCGTGGCGCGACCCGGTAGGGTGGCGGGAGTCGTACAGGGCATCGTCAGCAGCGGCCAGCGCCAGCAGTTCGGGGCTGGCCTCGGTCGCCTCGGTCGGGTGCAGGTGTAGGCACCAGGCGTCAGGGACGCGGACCACGCCTCCCGCGTCCTCTGCGTCCGCGATCAGTTGCAGGTCGCCCGAATACCAGCGGTAGGACTCGTCCGGCCGCACACCGTGCGTGGTGTTCAGCATGAAGCAATGGCCGGACGGGCCTTCATCGCCGGTCAGCGCCAAGGTTGCGCCGTCGAGAGCGCGGGCCATGCGCGGCAGCGTGTCGGGTGCTATCGCCACGTCGTCATTCAGGACGGCCACACGGGTGCATCCACGCTCGGTCAGCAGGTCAATGCCCGCGTTCCACCATTGGTGGATATTGATGGGCAGGTCGGTAGTGTCGATGATCGCCACCCGCTCGGGGGGCAGGCCCGACGTTGCCACGATCGCGCGCAGCAGTTCGGGATGGTCGCCGCGGGTCGGGATCGTCAGCCCTACGTCGGCGGGCAGTCCGGCCGGTGACTGCTGGTCGAACAGTTCCTCGGTCAACAGGTGGCTCTTGTGGTGGCCGATCCTCACGCCGGTATGGACGTAGACCGGGAAGCCGAGAATGCCGGCGCGGATGCAGAACGTCAGATCCTCACCGACCGGGGAGCCGTTGCCGCTGGTCTCTTGGAAGAAGGGGAACGCCCGGTCGAAGCCGCGGGCCTTCATCGCTTCCAAGACGCGGCGGTGGATCAGCAGGAACGCGGCACCGGTCGCGGCGCAGCGCACCAGCGAGCCCCGCGGGTAGTCGCGGACACGGACGGTGGTGAACTGGCCGTCAATCTCGGCCCACTGGTAGATGGTCGGGAACAGGCCGCCCTTGGACATTCCGAAACACAGTCCGCCGACAATCGGCCGGGTCTCGGGATCGGCGGCGGCGAGGAGTGCGTCGAGCGCTTCCGGCTCCCACTGCATATCCGCGTCGACCCACAGCAGCCAGTCGCCAAGCGGCTGGTCGAGGAAGCGTTGCGTGACCGTATTGCGAGCCGCTGACACGTTCGCGCTTGACCACTCTTGGAGGATGTTGAGGATTCGGCGGGGTTGCTGGCCGGCCATCTCCCGGCCCACGTCGGTCAGCGTCGTGGTCAGCATCGATTCGAGGAAGTAGGACGACACTTCGCCGGGATGAATGTAGGCCAGCACGACGCCGCCAGCGCGCGGCTTGGGTTGGGATGGGCGGATCTTGCGGCGGTTGCTCATGGCTTCTCCTCGGTGATCCCCGCTGGCTTGGTTGTGCTTGCCGGGCAAGGCGAACGCCCGCGACCACGGAGGGAGTCGCGGGCGTTCTAGGCGGTTGCTTAGGCCGCCTGCCCTTGGGTCACGCCTTCAGGAAGCGGAAAGCGTTCACGTCGGCCACGTCGGAGCCGACGCGCTTGACGGCGACCAGGCCGCGCTGGCCGGTCGGGATGCCCGAGCCGTCCACCACGTTCGGGATGAACTCAAGGTTCACGCCGAGACGGTCGTAGATCACGAACCGGGAGAAGTCGCCCAGAACGATGAGCACGTTGCCGGAGGTGGTGGCAGACGGCATGTCGGAAGCAGACTTCCACGGCGAGCCGAGAAGCGCGTTCTGCTCCAGCATGTTCACGACCGGGACGCCTGCGGTGCCGACAACCTGCTGACGGATCGTGTTGAACGTCTGCTTGTTGCCAACCCACGTCGCGGAATCCTCGAAGCGAGGCGCGACCGAGTTGAGCAGCGCGAACGTGTCCGCCGCGGAGGCGGACGTGAACGATCCGCGGGTGGTGGCCGTCACGGTGCTGGCAACGGTCGCGCTGATCGCGGTGACGATGCCCTTGGGTGCGGTCGAGCCGGAGCCGGAGATGAACGCGGTCTGCTCGGCGTAGTCGATGCTTTCCGCGATCAGGCCGGGAAGCTGTGACTGCATGTCGGAGTCCTGGAACAGCTCGTAGGAGCCGGTCACGTAGGCGGTCAGAGCCGCGGCGGTGATCGCGATTCCCCCGGTGGTCGGGCTGCCGTCGGTGAACGCCGAACCCTCACCCTTCCATGCCGTGGTGACGTTGGAAGCGGTGACGCCGTGCCACACGTTCTGGGTGCCGGTGACGACACGGGAGATTGCGCGGATCGGATTCTTGACCGCCGTGCCGGTCGCCAGCAGGGTCGGGTCCAGCAGGAACGGGAGCACGTAGCCGCCGTTAGCGCTGGTCAGCGACATGGACGCACGCACCGCGTCAGCCTCGGCCTGCGTGTAGACCGGGGAGCCGGAGGCTGCGATCCACGACCGAAACGCCGACAGGTAGTCGGGGCTCGATGTCGCCATCAGCAGTTCGGCTGCACCGCGGACACCGGACACCATCGCCAGCGCCGATTCGCGTGCCTTGTCGGAGACGGCGAACGGGCCGTCGTAACGGACGGTCTCGGCGACCTTCAGCGCACGATCACGCATCTCGGCGCCGCGCAGACGATCCATGCCGTCGAACAGGTCGGCAGTCTTGGGCGGTGCGACCTGCACCGAACCCCAACGGGCGCGAGCCTCGGCGACACGCTGAGAGCGGGCCTCGTCGGCTTCGATCGCGGCGAGGGCGTCACGCTGCTCGGCGGCCTCGGTGTCGAGCGCCTCCCAGCGGGTGGACTGGTCGGCGTCGAGGGCGGCCTCGCCAGCCTCGGCGTGGATGGTACGAAGCTCGGACTCGATTTCCGCGAGCCGGGCCTCCAGGATGGCCTTGTTAGCCATGTCGGATTCCTTTCGGGTTGATGATGCGCTCGCGCCGTTGCGCGGGCGTCAAGCCCTCCGAGTGGTCACATGCCGGCTCGATTGGCGGATTGGTCGCGGCTTCCTGCTCCTCGCGGATTTCGGGAGTGCGTTCTGGGTTCGCCAGGGGCGGCGATGGTCTGAGCGAGCGCTCGATCTCGTCAACCCGCGCCGGGTCGATGGTGCGCAACTGCTCGTAGTAGGCGTCCGTGCCGGATCGCATCGCAGACGTAGACCCAGGGTTGGCCGGGAACGTCACGGGGCCAGCCTCGGCCAGCGACACCTCGACGATGCTGCGCTCCGGCAGCCCTTCTGGGTTGTGACGGCTGACTGCCGGGAACTTCTCGATGGTGTCCTTGGTGACACGCATTCGCATTGACGACCCATACAGGGACCGCTTCAGCCCCGGCAGGAGATCGCGGTTGTATGACGTGTCCATGAGGTCGACAACAGCGACCGGGGAGTCGCCGTCCTCGCGCAGGTCGATGATCGGACCTAGAACCTTCTGCCCAATCTGCGGGTCAAATCCGTGATTGAACAACGCCTGAATCTTGTCGCGGTTCTCGGCGATGGTCTTGGCGAACGCCCCAGGCATCACGCGCTCAAGGAATCGGCCTTCCCATACCGAGTTGATCTCGTACCACTGGCCGAACTTGGAGAACCTAACTTCCATTTTCCCCAGCGAGTCGCCATCAGCCGCGTCCGCGCTCAGCGTGGATGGGTTGCGGGCCGAGCGCACCACCTCAAGGTTTGGCAGGATCTCCATTCGGCACCCCCTTAGTAATCGTCATCGGTTCCAACTTCTCGATCTCTCGCACTTCGTCCACGTCCATCCACGGCTGATTACCGAGTGCCAGCGCGTGCGCCTGATAGCGCTGCAACGTGGTCGCCTCAAGCAGCCCCTTGCGTTCCAGTTCGATCTCCACCGGGCGCGGTGTTAGGGACGTAAGCAGCCGCTCGGCGCGGCGAATCCACCGGTTGATTGACAGCACCAGAGCGTCCTGTCGGCGGTCCACGACGTTCGCGTATGTCATGCTGCCGCCCGTTTCGTAGCCCATCAGTTCAGCCATGCCCGGCCCGAAGATGCGGGCGCATTGCGCCTCGCTGAGCCCCTGCGTTTGCAGGAACTGCGACTCCTCCGGGTTGATCTGGATCGTCTTGAACTCCCAGCCCTTGCCCATGACAATCGGCTCGCGGGTGCCGCGGAACCGGGCCATGAACCGGGCCTTAACCGTCTCGGTCTGCTTGTCGTCCAGGTCAGCCAGCGAGTTGGTCAGCATGCCGCCAGGGTGAGCGCCGTCGAGGAACCATTGCCGGCCGAACGCGGTAGCGGCCAGCGAGACGCCGATCGTTGCCGCATGCTGAGCAACTGGAGACAACCCCAGCAGCCTGCCCGGGATCGGGTTCACGCGGACGTGAACGAACTTGCTCTGATCAACCTTCTTGCCGTTGACTGACCACACCGGAACCTTGGATGATCCGTCTACCGTGATCTCGTCTGGGTGGAACAGGTCGATGCCGGTACGGTTCGCCCGCGAATCCCATGCCGACTCATAGCCGTACAGATTGCCGCGCAACAGCCATGACATGAGCACCCGGTAAAGCCAGTCCTCGACGCCGCTAGCATCGGCGCCAGGGTCCAGCACGTTGCCCGGAACCTTGATTTCCTTGTCGGCGCGGCGGGCCTTTACGGGCAACTCGGACACGAGCGAGGCGATCAGGTCGGCCGTCGAACGAACCGCCACCGACTGCAGCGAGGTCTCGCCCGTGGCCGGGTCGGCCTTCGATGCGTAGCCCATGAACGTCGCCAGGTTGAACGGCATGACCATTTGCCGATCCTCGGCCGGCGCCGTCTGCGAGGTGCGGAACAAGCTCACCGCTTCCCCCTATCCAGCAGCCACGAGAAGGCCAGCAGTAGGCCGCCAGCGGCAGCGACAGCGCCCGGCAGGGTGAAGGTGGACAGGAACAGGGCCACCGCCAGAATGAGCAGCAGGACGCCGCACAGATCCAGCACGGAGGTAAGCGACACGCCGCCCCCTCTCGGGATCATCGGAAGTTAGCGAGCGGGTCGTAAGGCTTCTCTTGCGCCAGCCACGCGGCTGCAGTAGCGGCCACCAGAGGAGCAATGTCGGCCGACGACTTCACGCGACCCCACACCCAAAGCCCCTCGTCGGCGGTGCGCTTAGCGCCAGCACCAACGGCCGCGGATAGTTCACGCTGCCCCAAATGCACGACCTGACCAGTAGCCACCCGCGACACGAACCGGACGCACGCCGCGGCGTAGTCAGGCTTACTCAGGGGGCGAACCGTGACACCAGCGGCGACAAGATCAGGCACCAGAGCCTCAGCGGCGGAACCGGCCACAACCCACAACTCGAAGCCGGAACGCTTCGCAGCGATGGCCTTGCAGTGCGGAACCACCCAATCGACGCCGGGCCGGTAATCCAGCTCTCCAGCCGACGACGTGATCTCCACCTGAGTGCGTCCGTCGGCGGTATCGCCAGCGGCCAGCAGGCAGGACCACGACGACATGGGCGACACGTCCAGCACGAACACGGGCGCCGACACGATGGCCGAACCGGGAACCTCGCACGCCCGCCAGTCGGCGGACTTGAGCACCTTCCACCCGCCTGACAGGTCGTCCCAGATGCCGAGCGCCTCGCGGCGGAAGTCGTCATCAGGGAGCAGCTTTAGCAGCCGCATGATGGCCTTTGCCGGCGTCCGGCGCGGATAGGACGGGTTAGCCT
>CAYZBB010000259.1:0-6274 GCA_964476495.1 uncultured Actinomycetes bacterium
TCCTCCCCTCCGGTGACATCTTCGGGCTTGCGGCCGAGGCGGGCGGACAGCGACGTCATGTCCTCCACGTCGCCTCGCGCCAGGGCGGCACGCCCCCGTTCATCGTCCACCTCTCCGACGACGCCGGGAGGGGGAAAGCCAGCGATCCGCTTGGTTGTGCGCACGAGCATGGCCGGAATGTATCACACGCCGACTGCACGCCGACGGCTGCGCGCCATGATGGCCCGCCGCTCCACACCGTCGGTGCCGCCCCAGATCCCGTCGTCGATCCGGCCCGCCAACGCGTAACCGAGGCAGTCGACCCGCACCGGGCACTGCTCGCACACCCGTCGCGCCCGCACCGTCGCCGCCCGGGCCCGCAGGTTGCGTTCCAGCTCCCGGTAGAAGTCGGACCGGGACGCCCCGAACTGCTCGAGGGTCGCATGGTCGGCACACAGGCCGAGGTCCATGAACGAGTCGTCGAGCGAGTGGAACGCCCGTTCTCGCTGCTGGCCGGCCATTGGGCGACAGTATGCCTTATATGTAAGCCCGAGCGGGGGACCCGGCTGCTCCTCCCCTCTCGGTGGCTCCCAAGCGGCTCTGCGTGGAGGCTACGAACCTTCTGGGAGCGGCTGGATGACCCACCCGAGAGCAGACTCGCGGTCGGGGAGAAGGAGGGCATCGAACACCTCCCCTTGATCCTCGAGGCGGGGATTCAGCAGGGTGTCGTAAGTCCAGCCGTATTCATCCGTCGTGTACTGAAAGGTCAGGCGTCCGGATTGGGCATCGCCGATCAGCGCCAGGCCCCGTGGGTGCAGGTACAGCCGGTTCAACTCCGAGATGACGCCGTTGTCGACGTAGTACGTGAGGTCATCGGTCCCTTGGACGGGCATGTCAGGAGCCACCCCCGTCCCAGTCCCGAGGTTGAGTGAGGAAGCCGTACAGGCTCAGGCGGTCCCACAGGAGGAGATCGTCGAACGCCTCATTCAGCGCCGCGGCGCCGGTGAAGTCACGGTCCGAGTAGTAGGGGCCATGAGCGTCGTCGTAGCTGCGGATGACGACCTCGTTCGTCTCAGGATCGCCGGTCATGTGCATGCCGCGAGGGTGGAGAGCCTGCCGGTTCAACTCGAAGATGACCCCGTGGGTCATCGCCCAGTCAACGGATGCAGAGGTGATCTCGACGGCCACAGGGCCTCCTAGTGGTTGTCGGGGAGCCCGGCGACGCTAGAGGCCATGTCCCCCAGTTCGTCCGGTGCGCCGGAGTAGGCGGCGATCGTCTGACGTAGCAGTAGGTCCGGGTATGGGGGATGACCTGTCGGTTGCGCCAGCCTGGTCGTCCCCCCCTCGGACCCGTCGGGGTAGATGTAGGTGACCTTGAGGTTGCTGGCACCGCCGACCTCGAGGCGGTACTCGCGCTCGACGTCGACCTCCCCGAAGTACAGCGGGGTTTCGACGGCCGCCTCGGCGCGCCCGTCGTAGCGACGTTCAAGACGGGAGATCCTCTCTCCTAGTTGCCGCAGGATGGCGGCGAGGTCGTTGGAGGCCGCTGGGCGGCGGACGTCTGGCATGTCGCGATCCTAACCCGCACCCAAGCGCTCGACTTCGATGGAGAAGTCCTCGCCGTCGTGATTCACCGACACGTCCACTCCGACGATCTTGTAGTCCCCGGTGATCGTCCGGCACGTGTAGGTGAGATCGACGGAAACCACGACCCCCGGGTGGATGTCGTTGACCGAAAGCGGGAAGGTGTCGGCCACCTGCCCGCCGCCGAACGTGGTCGTGACTCGGTTGAACTTGGTGACCCTGCGACTGGCCTTGGATTCGAGATCCTCCTCCTTGTGGAGGTTGTCGTCGGCCTCGACCCAATGATGTAGCCCGTATGTCGACGTGTCCCCTTCGGACTGGCCGTACTTCTCGACGCCTCTACTGCCGCGGCCCCTACCGGTGATGACGAAGTTGTTGCCGGTGGTGGCACCGTGGACGCGCACCCCGGCGATGGACAGGAAGTGGCTGTCGGTCAGGGACGCCTCGGACGAGACGAACTGGTAACCAGCCAGGTAGATGGTGCGGAGCACAACCCACCAGTCGATCCATGTCGCCGCAAGGTCGCTCATCTCGGCGGAGCACATGCGGAAGTCTCGGAACTTGACTGCGCGAGTGATCCCGCCGCCGACCGAAGCCGACCAGACGTTGATGCTGAGGTTCATGGAGTTGTCGTGCTGGATGGCCTGCTCGCAGACGTGGCGTGCGTACTGCTCTGGCAGGACGCTGACCCTGTCAAGGCGCCGCGTGAGGCGGCGGCGGTCGAGCCATGCTCCCATGTCGGAGGCTTGGATCGTCACCGAGTCGGGTTCGTATTCGATCTCGGTGATCGGTCCGACCCACACCTGCGTGCCGTTGCGTGAGATGGACAGCTCGTGCTGCCATGGGTTCACCTCGTCGAGGTCGCCGCAGCAATCAGAGCCGGCCGGGCCGGCGGCGCCCCCGATGGTCACCGACGCCGTCGAGGTGGCGCTGTTCTTTCGTGACCACTTGATGTCCGTCGGCGTGAGCGTAGCGACGGTGGCGCCACCACCCCTGGTGGTTACGACCGCCGAGTAGTTGGTGGCGCAACCGAGCGTGGGCAACTCAACTACCTGGCGCCTCGATGAGGCCAAGGTCAACCAGGGCGTCGTAGATGCCCTCGACCGTGACCGGCACCGCGGAGGGCTGCTCCACCGGGTCGACTCCGAAGAACCCGGTGCGGCCGTTGGGCACCTGATAGAAGTCGTCCACGTTGAGCCGGAAATGGGACTGTAGCGACCCATGGAACAGCGTGTCGGATGGCTCGCCGTCTACTGGGATGAGCGGCATGTAGCGGATCTTGACCGTGCCGAATGCGCCGCGGGGGACCGATGCCCCGGTCACGAAGATCAGCTTGTGGCCGGTAATCACCTGCTGGTATCCCCACCGGCCGAACGAGTCGATGGCCGGGGTGCCGGAGGCCGACAACGGTTCGATCCACAGCCGGTCGTCGCCGATCGGCGACAGTTGTCCTTCGATCAGCATGGCCTTCGGGATGGCAACCGGGGTGATCGCGGCGTCGTTGTCGTAGTTGACCGACGTGAGTCCGGTCTTGCTCTGGAGGTAGATCCCCATTGCCCCGATCAACCCGTCCGGCAGGTAGACCTCATAGGTGGTCGACGGCCGGATTGGGAAGTCCGCCGACCAGACTTCAGGTGGCCCGAGCGCGACTTCGCCAGCGTCGCCGCCCATGGGCGCACCCGCCGTCCCACTGAACCTGCTGAGGAGCCTGGTGCGACCCCCCTTGATGATCCACGTCGGGAAGGTAAGCGCTTGGACGGGGGCGATCACTTCGAGGTCGTAGACCTCCAAGGATTCGGTCCCGGGGTTGTAGTTGCCGTAAGGGGTTCGGGAATACAGGGTCCACCCGTAGACGCCGCCGGACTCGTCGATGTCGTGGACCTCAACAACCAGGCCGTGGATACGCATGTGACATGCGTGGCCCGTGACGAGCAGTGAGGACGCCGCCGAGTGATCCGGGTTGTTGTGGATCAGGTGCAGAGAGTCGATCTGAGCATCCCAGCAACCAGCCTCGAGCATGATGAAGTTCTGGGTGCAGCCCTCGATGTGCCAGTTCCGTCCCCGTAGGTGGTGGATCGCCCCCAGGGAGATACCCCTACCGAAGTAGACCTCGGCGCCGCCGTCTTGATGGTTGACGGTGAACTGGTCGATCGTCACGTTCTCGCAGTAGACCATCTGCGATGAGTGGCAGTCGGTGATGGACACGCCGTCAAGGTTCACGTTGCGGGCGTTGTAGAAGTGGAACGCCCCCCCCGGTGTCTTAGCTGGGTCCAAGGTGGCAAACTCGAGGTGACCGGTGATCCTGACCGAGTCACAGAACAGGTCCGGGTCGAGCTTGCGAATGATCGCCGCGGCGTTTGGCACGAACCGGCGGGGGGCAACGTCGGACTGGGCGGTGTACTCCTCGAACGCGGTTTCCCAGCCGCCGGAGCCGTACACCCCCACGGTCAGGTTGTAGGGGGACCTGCGGTCGAGGGTCACGTCGTTGCCGGACACGTCTGTAACCGTGGCGTGCGCCCAGTACAGGGTTTCGGCGGGGTCGTAGGGGTTCTGGCCCAAACGCAGGAGCACCCGGTCCCCCGCTGCAAGGGTCCCGGGGTCATCCACATGGAACACGGTGTCGCCCGCAGCCACGTCCTCGTCGATGACGCAGTCGTTGAGGACGGCCGGGAATCCGTCGGTGTTGATGAGGATGTTGTGGCTGTTCCATGTCCCTGTGTCGGCCCACACGAACCGGGCGCCCGGCTCTGCGTAGATGGACACGTTCGGGTGCAGGACGATCCCGCCGTGCCACCACGGCTCGTCGTAGTCGTCGTTGACGGTGTCGACGCCGATGTAGTAGTCGCCCGACTTGAAGTAGATCTCACCCCCTCCGGCGGCGGAGATGGCGATGATGGCGAGGTTGATCTCCTCGGTGGTGGTGACCGGGTCGAGCGGGTCGGTGAGGGTGGGGCGGATGTTGTACGCGTTCCCGAGTTGCAGCGAGAGAGCGAGAAGCAACTCCTCGAAGGTGGAGTCGCCGGACCCGACATCTCCGGCGAGGAGTTCGATGAAGTCGAGGCGCTCCGCGACTGTGTCGAGGATGCCGGACGGGTTCGACCCGAGCTCGTCCTCGACTGCGCCGATGCGGTTGGCGAGAGCGAGGTCGGCGGCGTCGGAGTCTGTCTCGTTGTGGTCGATGTCGGCTTGGAGGGCGGCATCCGCCGCCTCGAAGTCCGCCCGCATCTGCGCTCGATCTGCCGCGCTGATGGAGGCATAGGCCATGACCGCGTCCTCGATGTACTCGAACCGATCGCGGACGGTTGCCTGGGCACCGGAAGGGAGGGTGCCCAACTCCGCCTCGATCGCCTCGATGGCGTCGTTGGCGTTGGCGTGCTGCTCGTCGTGGAGGACACCGGGCGTGTCGAGCTGGTCCCCATCGGCGTCGGACGGGTTGTCGAAATCGTCGAGACCGGCGGGGTAGTCGGTGGGCATGGTGGCGATCCTAACTTCTGGTCGGATTCATTTCAGTCCCCGAGGTCGGGGGCGACAAGGGAGGTGTCTCCCGCCACCAGAGTGAGGGAGAGTCGACGGATGAGGCTGGTGTCCATCTTCAACGGGGAACCCTCGTCCTCGATCGGGTCGAGGAGTGCCACGTTGCTCATCTGCCACAGGCCGTCCAGCGGGTACTCCGCGGTGGTGCAGTGCTTACGGATCAGACCCGACCATCCGCCGCAGTCGGACGAGCCGACCAGCTTCGACTCGAGCCACTCATAGCCGAACCACATGCCGCGGTCGTTGCGGGAGATGAGGAGAACCTCAAGGGGCATCTCGATCTGGGTTTTCCGCAGAGGGCCGACGGCGGACCCGTCAAAGATCTTCGGGTAGGTGCCCCGGCGATTCGGGGAGGACCAGGAGAACGACTCGACCCAGAAGCCGACGAAGTCGTCCGCTGCGCGGCTCCCGTCGTCCCACGGGTCGGCCTCCGACCAGTCGATCTGAGACCAGCCACCGTTGTACAACAAGAGGTCGTTGTAGTTGACGGGGGCGTTGTAGTCGGTCCCGGCGTGCCCGTCCTCGCCGGGGGCCGGGGTGAAGTCGCCGTAGAGGTCGATGGCGAGGCCGCGGCAGGGCTCTGCGCTGGAAGTCACACGGAGGGATTCCATCTTGCAGTTCCCGAGACGCATCCAGGTCCGGTAGTTGTTGAACACCTCGGTAGTGCCGACATGCAGGAACCCTTGGAGCTCCATCGGTTCACACCCCTGCCATGATCTGACGAACCCGCTGGTCGATCTTGTTGGTGGTGATCGTAGCCACTGTCTCCGGGTCGGCCGCGTTGGTGTTGACGTTCATCACGCCGATCACACTGCCCATCTCGACGTTCGCTCGGGCCGGGCGGACCATCTCGTCGGTCGGCCCAGTGTCGACCCCAAGCCGTCGCAGCAGGGCGGACGTGCGGGACGGGTTCTCTAGGGGCAGCACCATCTCGCGCCGGTTGCCTTCGGCGAGTCGGTACAGACCTTCGCGGTCGACCACCCCGCCGTAGGAGTAGCCGCGGGTCGGGGTGGGGGACATGGCCTGGCCGACGTTGAAGATCGACCCGTACCGGCCGATGATGTAACGCAGGCCGGCGATGACGTTGTCGGTGGGGCCGAAGATGTTGTTCCACGGGTCAAGGTGGTACGCGGCAAACGTGGACGGGATGGTCTGCATGAGGCCGGACGCCCCGAGG
>CAYZBB010000260.1:0-6271 GCA_964476495.1 uncultured Actinomycetes bacterium
GCCTCGGTGTCCACGCCGTAGGCCTCGACGAAGGCGACCGCCTCGGCCAGCAGCTCGATGTTGCCGGCCACGATCAGCTGGTTCGCGGCCTTGACCGTCTGACCGGCGCCGGACGGGCCGACGTGCACGATCGTCTTCCCAACCGCATTGAAAACGTCTGCGGCGGAATCGAAATCGGCCTTTTCTCCACCGACCATGATGGAAAGGGCGGCGTTCTTGGCGCCGGCCTCGCCGCCGGACACCGGGGCGTCCAGCAGCCGGAACCCGCGCTCCTTCGCCTGGGCGGCGAGCTCGGTGGTGACGTCCGGGCGAATGGAGGAGAAGTCGATGATCAGGGTGCCCGGCTTGGCATTTTGGAAGACGCCGTCGGTGCCGTCAGAACCGGCCAGCACGGCACGGACGTCGGGGGAGTCGGGCACCATGACGGCGACGACGTCGGCCTCGCGCACCGCATCGGCGATGCTGGCGGCGCCCTTGCCCCCGGCGGCGACGAGCGCGTCGATCTTGGGCTGGGTGCGGTTGTAGCCGACGACGTCGAACCCGGCGGCCACCAGGTGTCCGGCCATCGGGCCGCCCATGATGCCCAGGCCGATGAAAGCAACGGTGGTCATTGATATCTCCTCGTGGTCTGGATTCGGTCAGGAAGCGGTGACGGAGTTCGTGCCGCGCTCGGCAAGCGGGAGCCAGGCCAAGCTGTCCCGGGTGCCGACGGTCGGCTTGTACTCCAGCGCGACGTACCCGTCGTAGCCCTTGGCGGCCAGCGCGGCCAGGTGGCCCGAGATGTCCAGGGTGCCGGTGCCGGGCTCGCCGCGGCCGGGGCTGTCGGCGATCTGCACGTGGCCGACGCGGTCCGCGTAGTTCTCGATCGCCGCCGCAACATCGTCCCCGTTGGCGGCCAGGTGGTACAGGTCGCACAGGAATTTCACGTTTGTCACGCCGGCGGCGCCCTCAACTCTGTCGATCACCCGGATCACGTCGTCCGCGGTCAGCAGCGGGTAGCGGGGTGCGCCGCTGACCGGCTCCACCAGCACCACGCCGTCGATCCGGGCGGCGGCCCGGGCGGCCAGGGCCAGGTTCTCGGCGGCGACGTCGTCCTGGGCGACCGGGGTCGATTCGTCCGTCCTGTTGCCGTACAGGGCGTTGAACGCCTTGCAGCCCAGGCGTTCCCCGATGCCCACGGTCACGTCGATGTTGTCCCGGAACTCGCCGGAGCGGGCCGGCCAGGACACCAGTCCCCGGTCGCCGCCGGGCATGTCGCCGGCGAAGAAGTTCAGGCCGATCAGCTGCACCCCGGCGTCGGTGATGGCACCGACGAACTCGTCCACCTCGGCGTCCGCCGGCACCGCGGTGGCAAACGGCCACCAGAACTCCACGGCGTCGAAGCCCGCCTCCTTGGCGGCCGCGGGCCGCTGCAGCAGCGGCAGCTCGGTGAACAGCATGGATAGGTTGACCGCGTAGCGCGGCGATTCGGTGGACACGAGCGGACCCTTCGTGGTGGCGGAAGTGATTGTTCGGGTGGGCTTGTCGGGTGGGCTTGTCACGCAGGCAGCGGCTTGCGGCGGGCCATTGCGTCGAGGGTGGCCCGGCCGACGCCGGCGAGGTCGAGCACCTCGGCGTCATCGATGGCCCCGCAGTGCACCCCGCGCATCAGGAACGCGGCCAGCGCCTGCGCGGTGGCCGGTTCGTCGACCACGCCACCGGACTGCTTGTTCAGATAGGCACGCAGTCGGGCGGCGGCGGCCGGCAGTCCCTCCCGGTAGAAGGCGTAGGTGGCCAGGTACCGGCTGACCAGGTGCCCGGGATGCATATCCCAGCCCTGGTAGTAGGCCGCGCGCAGGGACCGGGTGACCAGTCCCGCGTGCAGCGCCACGGCGGCCCGGATCTGGTCGGGCGAGCCGATCGGCATGACGTTGGTGGATCCGTCGGACAGCCGCACCCCGGTGCCGGCCGCGGCGACCTGCATGACCGCTTTGGCATGGTCGGCAGCCGGATGGGCCAGGCTCTGCTGTGCGGCGGCGACGCCGCAGGCGGCGCTGTAGTCGAACGTGCCGTAATGCAGCGCAACGCATCTCGGTCCGGCGGCGCCGATCATGCCGGCCACCGTCGCGGTTCCGTCGGCCCCGAGAATGGCCTGGGTGGTCTCGACCTGGATCTCGAACCGCAGCGCCCCCGCCGGCAGCGAGTGCGCCCGCTCGAGTTCCTCGCAGACCCGGACCATCGCGACGACCTGGTCCACCGAGGTGACCTTCGGCAGGGTGACCAGAAAGCCGGCCGGCAACGGTCCGGCGGACAGCATCCCGGAGACCACCAGGTCAAGCGTGCGCAGGCCGCGGCGGCGGGTGGGCCGCTCCAGCGACTTGAACCGGATGCCGGCCAGCAACGGCCCGGCCGGGTCGGCCAGCAGGCTGGGCAGCAGGGCCGCGACGCGGGTGGCGTCGCGGTCCTCCTCGTCGTCGGGTCGGTTGCCGTAGCCGTCTTCGAAGTCCAGGCGCAGGTCCTCGATCGGTTCGGCGTCCAGCTTGGCCCGCACCCTGGTCAACACCGCGTCGTCGACCGAGTCCAGGCCCAGCGCGGCGGCGGCGTCGGGGTCCGGGGCGGCGACGGCCAGCACCTCGCGGGCACCGGCCGCCCACCGCGCCGGTAGGTCCGCGTCCGCCAGATCGGCGTTGACGTAGACCGTATGCACCGGCTGGCGGGTCCCGGGATCACCGGGGTAGCGACCCGCCAGCAGCGCGTCCGCCCCGGCCAGCTGTCGGTCCAACTCGTCCAGGAAGGCGGGGCTCAGGCTCGGCCGAGCGGTCGTCGAGGGTGTCCCGTGCCCGCTCACCGTGTTCTCCTTACCCCTACTGATTCCGTATAGTGAAACTGTTAGTTCGCGATGTAGAAAATCTAGCGAATGGATGCGTTCGAGTCAAGAAGCGTCCGTGCCCACCGTCTCCGCGTCGACGGCGGCCGCGTAGGCGGGCAGGGTGAGGAAGTCGGCGAACTCGTCCGCCAACGCGACCTGCTCGAACACGGTGCGGGCCAACGGGTACCGGCTGGCGGCGTAGGCCTGCGCACCCAGCTCGGCGGCGATCGCGGACAGTTGTTGATCGGCGATCTCCCGGACCAGGTCCGCGGTCACCACGCGACCGGTGTCCAACCTCACCCCGTTGTGCACCCACTGCCACACCTGGGACCGGGAGATCTCGGCGGTGGCCGCGTCCTCCATCAGGTTGTGGATACCGACCGCGCCGTCGCCGCCCAACCAGGCCTCGAGATAGCGCAGGGCAACGTCGATGTTGCCGCGCAGCCCGGCCTCGGTGATCGAGCCCGGCACGGAGGCTATGTCGAGACCCGAGCCGAGCAGCTGCTCGGCCGCCACCTCCACGTCGTCGCGATGGCGGTCGAGCTGGTTCGGCCGCTCGCCAAGGACCTCGTCGAACACCGCTCGGCAGACCGGCACCAGGTCCGGATGGGCCACCCAGGAGCCGTCGAAGCCGTCGCGGGCCTC
The DNA here is from genome assembly GCA_964476495.1 of uncultured Actinomycetes bacterium. GTDB lineage: Bacteria > Actinomycetota > Actinomycetes > Mycobacteriales > Nakamurellaceae > Nakamurella. The sequence goes on from CAYZBB010000260.1 coordinate 3,494, forward strand.
CCGTTCCTTGTCCTGGCGGACCTTCTCCAGCGCGATCCGATTGACCTCCGGGTCCCGGCGACTGGGAATGAACGCGGCCATCCCGCCCATCGCGAACGCCCCGCGCCGGTGGCAGGTGGCCACCAGCAGGTCGGTGTACGCCCGCATCATCGGCGCCGTCATCGTCACACTGCCCCGATCGGGCAGCACGAAGGACGGCCCGGCGTCCCGGAAGTACTTGATCACGCTGAACAGGTAGTCCCAGCGTCCCGCGTTCAAACCGGACGCGTGCTCCCGCAACTCGTACAGGATCTCGTCCATCTCGAAGGCCGCCGGAATCGTCTCGATCAACACCGTCGCGCGGATCGTCCCGTGCGTGATGTCCAACTCCTGTTGCGCGTGGGTGAACACGTCGTTCCACAACCTGGCCTCGAGGTGGCTCTCCATCTTCGGCAGATAGAAGTACGGCCCGCTACCGCGGGCCAACAGCTCCCTGGCGTTGTGGAAGAAGTAGAGACCGAAATCGACCAGGGCACCGACCGCGGACCGCCCGTCGATCGCCAGGTGCCGCTCGTCGAAATGCCAGCCGCGGGGACGGGCGACGATCGTCGCCAAGCGCCGATCGGTTGCCAGCCGGTACCGCCTGCCCTGCGGCGAGTCGTAGGCCAGCGTGCCCCGGATCGCGTCGAACAGGGCCAGCTGGCCGCCGATCACGTTGCGCCAGTGCGGGGTGTTGGCGTCCTCCAGATCGGCCAGCCAGACCCGGGCACCCGAGTTCAGCGCGTTGATCGCCATCTTCGGCTCGGGCGGTCCGGTGATCTCCACCCGCCGGTCCCGCAGGTCGGCGGGAGCCGTCGCGACGGCCCAGTCTGCGGCGCGGATGCCCGCGGTCTCCGGCAGGAAGTCCAGCCTGCCGGTCCGGGTGGCCTGCTCGCGGCGCCGGTCGCGGGCCGCGAGCAGCTCGTCCCGGCGTCCGGCGAACCGGTGGTGCAGCTCGGCCAGGAAGTCAAGCGCATCGGGTGTGAGAATGTCGTCGCCGCGAGCGATCTCGGGCCCGACCACGGTGACGGTCATCAGTGCCCGGCCTTGGGGTCGCCGGGTGGATTGTCGCCCGGCTGCTCCTGCGGGGTCACACCGATGGCCGGCGATTCGGCGAAGATCGGTGCCGCGTCGTCCTTGCGACCGAGCACGTTGAAGAAGATGTTCAGGGTGACCGCCGTGACCGCGGACGCGCTGATGCCGGAGTCGAAGATGGTCTGGAACCAGTCCGGGAAGGCGTGGTAGAAGTCCGGCACCGCGATCGGTGTCAGGCCGGCCGCGATGGCAAGGGCGACGATAACCAGGTTCGAGTTCCCGTCGTACTTCACTGCGGCAAGGCTGCGGATGCCGCTGGCGGCGACCGTTCCGAACAGGGCCAGACCGGCGCCGCCGAGAACGGGTAGCGGCAGGGCGGCGACGACCGCGCCGACCTTCGGGAACAATCCGAGTATCAGCAGGATCCCGCCGCTGACGGCCACCACGAACCTGCTGCGGATGCCGGTCAGCGCGACCAGGCCGACGTTCTGCGCGAACGCGCTGACCGGGAAGCCGTTGAGCAGACCACCGGACGCAGCGGTCGAGATGCAGTCCGCGCGAAGACCGTTCGCCACGGTCTTGCGGTCGGCGGGGCGACCGACGACCACGCCGATGGCCAGCAGGTCCGCGGTGGTCTCGGTCATGATCACCAGCATCACGATGACCATCGAGATGATGGCCGCCACCTGGAAGGTTGGCGATCCGAAATGGAACGGGGTGGAGACGGCGAACGCGTCGGCCTGGCCGACCCGGGAAAAGTCGATCTTGCCCATCACGCCGGCGACCACGGCGCCGGCGACCAGGCCGAGGATGATCGCGATCCGGGAGAAGAAGCCGGGCAGGAACCGGTAGATCACCAGGATGATGCCGAGGGTGATGGCCGCCAGCGCGACGTTGGAGATCGACCCGAAGTCTGCCGACCCTGCCCCGCCGCCGGCCCAGCGCATGGCCACGGGCAGCAGCGAGATGCCGATGACGGTGATGACCGACCCGGTCACCACCGGCGGGAAGAAGTGCAGGAGACGGGCGAATACCCCGGAGAGCAGGAACCCGGCCACGCCGGCGACGAGGACCGAGCCGAAGATGGCCCGCAGCCCGTCGACACCGCCGCCGGCGGACGCTCCCACGGCGATCATCGAAGCGACCGCGGCAAACGATGTACCTTGCACGATAGGCAGTTTCGCGCCGATCCACTTGACGCCCAGGGTCTGCAGCAGGGTGGCGAGGCCGGACACCAGCAGGGTTGCGGCCAGTAGGTAGGACAGATCGGCGAAGGACAGGCCCAACGCGCTTCCCACGATGAACGGCACGGCGACGACGCCGGCGTACATGCTCATCACGTGCTGCAGGCCGTAGATCAGCATCGGGCCGGGCCTGAGCACCTCGTCGACGGGATGCTTCCCGTCGGGCAGCAGTTCGATGCCCTGCTGCCCCTCGAACTCTTCAGGGTTGGGTCTGGTGGTGGGCATCGTCGGGACTACCAGCCCTGGCCCGGATCGAACGCGAGGCCCGGGGCAGGAGCATCGTCGTTGTGGATGGTGCCCTCGATGAAGCCGTACGGCCGGTCGTCGGCGTGGAACACCTCGTTCGGGTTCTCCAGGCCGTAGGGGCTCAGGTCGATGACGAAGTGATGCTTGTTGGGCAGCGAGAAGCGGACCTCGCCGATCTCCGGCTGCTCGGCGATCATCGCCTCGCCCATCGCGAACATGGTCTGCTGCAGGGCCA
>CAYZBB010000261.1:0-463 GCA_964476495.1 uncultured Actinomycetes bacterium
CCTGCGCGCCGGCATCGTCTTCCTCGGACTCCAACTGGTACTGACAGACATCCTCGAACTCGGAGCCCCGATGCTGGTCGTCATCGTGTGCATTGTCGCCGGCGGACTGTTTGGCACCGTTCTCCTGGGGAAGCTGCTACGGGTTCCATCCGGGCTCTCGCTGCTAATCGCCTGCGGATTCTCCATCTGCGGCGCGGCAGCCGTGGCGGGCGCGGCAGGGGTCACCGATCCGGACGACGAGGCCGAGGAAGACACCATCACCGCGGTCGCCCTCGTGGTGATCTTCGGAACGCTGATGATTCCCCTCGTCCCACTGATCACGGACCTGCTTGGCCTGGGCTCCGAGACGGCCGGGATGTGGGCAGGGGGTTCCATCCATGAAATCGCGCAAGTCGTCGCCGCTGGAGGCATCATCGGTGGCGGAGCGCTCACGGTCGCGGTCATCGTCAAACTCGCCCGAGTG
>CAYZBB010000261.1:473-6239 GCA_964476495.1 uncultured Actinomycetes bacterium
TGCTGCTCGCCCCTGTCGTGGCCATCCTTAGCATCCGGCAGCGCCGTCTCAGCCGTACGGCAGGCGAACCCGGTCAACAGATGTCGCATTCGAAGCTGCCGCCCGTCGTCCCGCTGTTCATCATCGGGTTCATCGCGATGGTGTTCGTGCGTTCCTTCATCCCTCTGCCGGGCACCGTGCTGATGGCCGGTGGGCTGCTGCAGACAGGACTGCTGGCTGCAGCGATGTTCGGACTCGGCTGCGGCGTCAAGGTTCGGAACCTCGTCAAGGTGGGCCTCAAGCCCTTCGCCCTAGCCGCACTCTCCACCGTTCTCGTCGCAACGATCGCCTACTGCGGAGTCACCTTCGCAGGCTGAACATGGCCAGCACCAGGGCGTCATTATCACCCCTGGGATGGGAACACATCAACCTCACCGGCGACTACACCTGGCCCCGCGCCAACCACATCAAACCCGGCAAATACAGGCCGCTACGGCGCCCAGCGAAACCTTAGCGTCGGATAATTCACTTTTTCACAAGCCACCCCCAGAGGGGCCCCGAGGTCGACGCCACCCGGACCAGCAACCCGCTCCCCGCTCAAGCCCTTGACCGGCCACCCGCACGTCCGTGATCGCCCGGGCGCATCCGCCGAACGAGCAGGTGCAGGAAGGCGTCACCATGTCCGTCACGCGCGCTCCGCAGCAGATCGACACCACCGTCTGGGCCGCCGGCCCGCAGGACATCGGCATCAACAGCCACCACGACGGCGGCTCCAGCTGGGTCGCCGTTCGTGTCGTCCAGGTCCTCACTTACGCCCACGGGCTGACCGCGCCGGAGAGCGTCAGCCGGATCTTGACCGAGGCCGAGACCCGGGCCGCCGGCCTGCTGCCCCAGGCCACCGCCACCCGCCCGCAGATCACCCACGGGCCGGGCATCGTGGTCCACGTCCGCGGCGAACAGTCCTCCGCCGGCCGCATCGGCCGCCACCACGACGCCTTCCCGTACGACGGCCGCACCGGCAGCGGGCATGTCGTCGTCGGCGGCATCCTGTGGCGCCCGGTCGACCGCGACGCCCTGACCAGCATCGCCGACGCCTGGCGCCGGGCCGCCCTCATCGCCCGCGCCTTCTAAGACCACCACCCGGGCGGGAGACCCCGACCTCTCCCGCCCGGGCCGGCCCCGCGCTGCCACTCACCCACATCAACCGCAGTCTGTCCACATTCGGCGCTTGCACTGTCACCCCAGGTCGCGGGCCGGCCACGATCATTCGGCAACCGTCACCACACGAAAGGAACCCCGCATGTACCGCATCACCACGACCGCCGGCCTCGACCAGCAGATCCCCACCGCACCCGACGCCGCCGACGCCCTCGACGCCCACCTGCGCGACCAGCTCGTCGACGCCAAGACCCCCGCGCACATCGACTGGACCATCACCCCACCCGTCGGTACCCCGATGCACGGCTGGGCCAGCACCCCCGGCGATGACCCCACGATCGTGGCCAACCTCGACGCACTGCACCGCGGCCTGGTCGACGACTTCGCCATCGCCCTGTACGAAGCCAGCCGCAACACGACACCCTGACCCGAGCCTCCCTACGTGTGCGGACGGTGCGCCGCGTCATGTTCGACCCCATCGGCAACCCCGAGGCCTCGCCGAGGATCCGGTACCGGTTGGCGCCGCAGTGCTGGATCAGCGGATGGGTGTTGATCTTGCGGCCTGGGTGGACGTCGTGGCATGCCCGGCGGCCACCCAGCGCCTAGACCATCTCTGCCCGGGTCAGGTCCCGCCCGGCGGCGACCGCGACCAACGCCCGGTACCGGTCCGGAGCCTCGGCGAGGCCGGCGCCCGCCACCGACCGTGGTCGTCGCAGGTCGCCCCGACGTCGACCAACGCCGGCAAGCTGCCCGGTGGTGATGGCTGGAACCGACGCACCCGCGCGATGGAGCGTGAGCTGTGTGAGCGGTCCGACCGCGGCCAGGACCCGGACAGCGGTCGCGGCGGCGGCCTGATCGAGCTGCAACGGCCGCGCCGCGACCGCCTGCGCCGCGCTAGCGGCGATTGGCGCTGGGGCGGTGAGTCCGAGCGTCGCTGCGATCCGGGTCCGGCCGAGGTGGTCTTCGCCCGGGCGGGTGCGTCGGGAGATCTCGGTGGCGAGCTCGGGCGTCAGTGGCAGGCGTGCACCCGCCTGGGCCACCGCTCTGGACCAACGAGTCAGAGTGGGCGACGTGATCCCGTGACGATCGGCGACGGCCAGCTTGGTTTCTGCCGGTCGACCAGTGACGCCGTGGTATCGAGCACAGTTCGCACCTGTTCGGGCCGCAGCGGCCCGAACACGCGGTACGCCAGCTGGGACAGGATCGCTAGCGGCGTCGTACCGGGAACGGGTATCCCGTCTCGCATGACACGACGGTAGCTAATCGGGATGCAGGCGAACTGATACGTCAGTCCGCAGTAGGCCGCTCTTATGGGCGACGGCTACGACCTGTGTCTTGCTCCGCACGCCCAGCTTTATGATGATGCGCCGGGTGATGGCCTTGACTGCATATTCACTAGTCAGCAGGCGTTCGGCGATCGCGGCCGTGGGTAAGCCTTCCGCGAGAAGCGACATCACCTCCCGCTCGCGCGGTCTCAACCGTTTTACTACCTCTTCCCATCCGCCGGGCAGCTCGACCGGCGGGAGTGAGGCCAACTCATCGATCGGCCCCCGTGATCCCGACGCATCCAGCGGGGCCTCCAGGTTGTTCATGGCCCGGGTGTCGCCGGCGACGGCGGCCCGCTGGAACCAGTCCCGGGCGCCGCCCAGGTCCGGTGGGTCGAGGCGGTTGGCCAGCAGGTCCCCCAGGTTGTTCATGGCCCGGGTGTCGCCGGCGACGGCGGCCCGCTGGAACCAGTCCCGGGCGCCGCCCAGGTCCGGTGGGTCGAGGCGGTTGGCCAGCAGGTCCCCCAGGTTGTTCATGGCCCGGGTGTCGCCGGCGACGGCGGCCCGCTGGAACCAGTCCCGGGCGCCGCCCAGGTCCGGTGGGTCGAGGCGGTTGGCCAGCAGGTCCCCCAGGTTGATCATGGCCCAGGTGTCGCCGCCGACGGCGGCCCGCTGGAACCAGTCCCGGGCGTCGGCCAGGTCCACCGCGTTCAGCTGGTCAGCCAGCAGGTCACTTAGGTTCGCCATGCTGGCGGCGGCCTGTTGGTACCAAGAAGGATGGCCGGTGGTCAGCACCGACGAGGGCGGCGCCAGGCTGCCATGAGCACGTTCACGCTCGTCCCGGATGGCTACCGACGACTGAGCCGCCTGCGGGGGCCCTCCCGTAGGACGCTTCCATCGAGTCGCGGCCAGTTCCTCGGGCACGCCGTCAGGGTTGAGCAGTGCTGCGATCTCGAGCAGCCGTTCCCGGCTGTAGCTCGCAAGCTCCTGCTCTACTGACGCCATGACATCAGTCTGCCGCTTCTGCCAACGCAGCCGCTATCCAACGATTGACTACCGCCCGGTATGCATCGGCCGCAGCGACCAGTTCAGGAGCGGCTATCTCCTGTGCGTCGCGTCTGAGCTGCAGGAGCAGGGCCGCCCTGCCCTCGATAGGAATCACGTCGGCGTCTACAGCTACTAGCCAGATGTACTGAGTCCACCAACGGTCAAGGGCACTCTGGCGCACTGTGGCGGCAAGCGTGTTAGTCGCCTCTGTTCGCCGGTGCTGGCTCACCCAAAGAGCGGAGCCGCCGACTACGAGCGCAGCGAGCAGCGCTCCAGCGCCCCCGGCGCCGGGCGAAAGAACGAACTGGTCCCACGTCACCCCTACGCTCCTAACCCGCAGGCCCAGATCACACACACGGAGCCGCTCGACATCCTGCCATCGGGGGTGGGCAGCGTTGTCGAGGTCGTCGACCACCAGCCTCACCAAGCCAAGCTCACTTGAAGGCACGCCTGCCCACGCCGGCACCGCCCTGCACAAGCACTCCGGTCCGGCCGCTGACACCAGCGTCGTCCTGCGGACCACCTATGCGTCGTCATCCACGCCCGCTGGCGCCTCGTCGACCGCACCCGCGCGAGCAGCCCCGGTGGTGATTGCCAGCCCTACCCCGAGCACGCGACTGACCGCCGAATGGGACCGCGCCGTCGCGTTCGGCGCCACCCATCCCGCCGGCGCGGCCACCGACCCAGTGTTCCATCAACGCCCTGCACCACTGGTCTCATCGAGGAGTATGCGAATCGCCCTCCACGAGACGACCAGTGCCCCGCCGACAGGCTGCTGTTTGCCCGCTGCCGGCCGCAACAACGAAGGCTGGGGTGATCCCCTACCCCGGTTTGCCGCACGCCGTCGGCTGCGCGGCCGCGCTGCGCGGTCAATCCCAGCAACGACAGGCAATCGCCGGCGGCGACCCGATAGAGCACAAGACGTACGTAGGTACTGATCAACGAACGAACTGAATGTTGGATCCGATTGCGATGGCTGACCACCACCGCATCGATCTCGATGAAGCTGGACCCGAGGTGGTCACCCTGCCGGCTGGGTGGTGGTTCTACTTCGGTGGAGCGGCCTGGCGGCCGCGCTGTGTGGTCGGCCCCAACAGCGGGGGCCGACCGCCTATCCGGCGGCCCGACAGAGTCGGAGGCTACGGGTCCGCTCCAGGGCTGCGGGCCCGATGAACCCGCCCGATCCGTCCGGGCGAACCGCTCCCCCGCTGCGCTCCTCCGCGGTCCGTCCGCTTCGCCCCGCACGGACCAGTCGGAACCCCCGGACCGCCGGCTACGCCGGCCCCCTCCGTCGGACCCCCGATCACTACGTGCTCGGGCCGCCGAAAAAACGGGTGGCCACAACAACCATGGACGTACCTAAGTACGTACCAAGGAAGGAACGTCATGATCTCTGCAGGTCAGACCGTGCTCACGCTCCGACCCGACCAGGTCGCCCAGCATCCGGACAACCTTCGGGACGCCACCCGGGACATCGATTCCCTGGCCGCCTCCATCAAAGAGGTCGGCATCCTGGTCCCTCTGATCGTCGTGCCCGTCGACGCCATCGCAGGTGAGTGGGACACCGGGGTCACGCACGTCGCGGTCGACGGCAACCGCCGCCAGCGAGCGGCCGAACAGGTCGGCGCCGACCTGCCGTGCGTCGTGCGTGACGACATCGCCACGGCCCGGGAAACCGCCCTCACGATGACCGTGACCGGTTTGGCTCGGGACGGATGGACCCTGGCCGAAGAAGTGCACGGCGTGCAAACGCTGCTGGACCTGGGCTTGTCGCAGGCGGCGATCAGCCGAGCGAGCGGCCGCAAACCCGCCCACGTCCGGGCCGCGAAGAAGGCCGCGACCCTGTCCCCCGAGACCGCCGAGTACGCGACAGCCTACGAACTGACGCTGGACCAGATGGCCGTACTGGCCGAGTACGACGGTGACGAGGAAGCCGTCGAGCTGCTGCTGACCGCCGCGAAGCACGGGCGGATGGACCACGCGGCCGCGCAGATCACCCGCGAACGCAAGGCCGAGCAAGCCCGCGTCGCCGTCATCACCGAGCTGACCGCTCAAGGCGTTGCCGTCCTCGACGATGAGCCCGGCCGCTACATGCCGCCGTTCCGGCTCAGTGCGCTCAGCGACCAGGACGGGCAGGAAATTGAGGATCACGAGAAGTGCCCCGGCCACGCCGTGTATGTCACCACCGACTACAACGGCGACGTCCACCAGGTGCCGGTCTGCACGTCCGATCCCGACGCGGTCGACCACCGGGTCCGCTACACGGCAGTGCAGGAACATCTCCGGGGAAAGTAGCGCTAAGGAGTTACCGCACATA
>CAYZBB010000262.1:0-6220 GCA_964476495.1 uncultured Actinomycetes bacterium
GACCCTGCTCAGTAATAGGCACCGAAGCGTGCCTCATTCAGGTTGACAGGTTCCGAAGGCGCCGAACAAGAACAACCCGGCGCAGACCAGCAGGCTGCCCTTACGGCCCAGGGCGTCGGCCAGCTTCCCGCCCAGCAGGGCGCCGAGCGCCGCACCCGGGAACAACAGCGCGCTGACCACCAACGCCTCTTGCGTGGTGCTCAGACTGAGGTCGTCGGTCATGTACAGCAGCGCGCCGGAGATGACACCGGTGTCGTACCCGAACAGCAGGCCGCCGAGGGTGGAGATGACGGTCAACTTGATCAGGAAACGGTTGTGCGCCGGGGTCGGTGTGCCGACCGGGCCTGGACTGGATGAACCCGCCATAGTGCTCTCTCCTTTGAGTGTGGACTGCTGATCGGGCCGATTCCTGCTCGACCCAGCCCGGCGGGATGCCGGAAGACTCGTGAGGGACTTGCTGTCAGCGTGCAGGCTGAATCACTGCGCCGATTCCGGACGACTCAATTGTTGACTCCTGGGACAAACGGCCAGGAGCCCACGGACCGAGAGTCGATGTGGAACCGCCGATTCCGACTCAGTCCAGGCCCCGCGGACCCTCCGAGGGCGGCCCGTCGTTCGCCAACCGTGAAGTAGGATCCAGATTCTCGACGTATTCCTCCAGATCCTTTACGCGGAATCGCGCGGAACGGTCGAGCTGAACCTGTGACAGTCGGCCTGTCGATACCAATCGCTCGACAGTGCGGACGGACACGCTCAGCCTCTCGGCCGCCTGACCCTTCGTCACCAGAAGCTGATCTGCCATTGGGGCAGCCTGCCGGGTGACCGGCCTTCCTGCCGAACTAGGCGAGTCCTGACGGATCCTGACGGATCGGAGGAGGAACTCTGTCAGCGAGCCGAGTTCGGGCGGCACCGGCATGCGCTGTTCGTGGAGCGTACGCACATGCACCGACAAGGCATGGGTCAGATGTCGAACCAGGACGGGAACCCGGTCGGCATCGCGGTCTTCGTTTGCCCGGAGTCCCCATCGAGTTGGCCCAAGGGACAGCGATTCTCGTCCCATCATTCGCTTCCTCCGAGTCGAGTCACTCTGATGCGGACGCATCCGGAACCAACCTCAAGCGCTTTAACCTCGTGAGGGTAGTGTTCACTCGTCCGTGATATTTGTCAAGACATCCGAACGAGATGGTTGGAGAGGTCCCGTGTCGTTCGGACACCCCGCCCGGGCAACCGGGTCGCCCAGTGGTCACCGGGCGCCGTCGCATGACACCGTCCAACGGCAGGGCCGCTATCGGCTCTGGTAGAAGGCGGTCGAGCCCGGTCAAGGCTGCACTGATCCTCAATCGAGGGATGCCGTCAGGGCTGCGTCGGCCTCCCTGAGTACCTTGGCCGCAACCTCCAGTCCCTCGATTCGGCCGAGCGAGACGTCCTCGTGTTCGATGTTGACCAGCATGCCGGGATCGACCTCATGGAGTGCACGCAGGAACTCTGTCCAGAACGCGGTGTCGTGGCCCCGACCCAGGGCCACGAAGTCCCACGCGGATTCCTTGGGCCATTCGTTGGCCCACTCGTCGCCGCCGAGGTTGGTCCGTGGTTCGTCCGGTGACAGCCGGCGGAACCGGTTGTCCAGCACCCCGTACAGCGCCGCCCACTCCTCGTTGACCCGGACATCCTTCGCCGCGGCGTGGAACACCAGCGGCCCCAATGCGCGGACCACCCGTACCGGGTCCATCTGCTGCCAGAATAGGTGCGAAGCATCGAGTTCCACGCCTACGTGAGTCGCGCCGGTCAGTTCGACCAACTTGAGTATGTCCGCGGTGTTGAACACCAGGTTCTGAGGGTGCAGTTCCAGGGCGACCTTGACGTCCAGATCGGCGGCCAGCGCGTCGATCTCCTTCCAGAACGGGACCGCGACGGACCACTGGTAGTCCAGTACGTCAAGGGCGGCGGAGTTCCAGGCGTTGACGATCCAGTTGGTGCATGTCGCACCGGGTTCGCCGCCGGGTAGTCCGGACATGGTGACCACCCGGTTCTGACCGAGCCGGTTGGCCAGCCGGATGGAGCGGCGTACGTCCTCGGCGTGTTTGTCGCGGATGACAGGCGTGGGGTGCAAGGGGTTTCCGTTGCAGTTGAGCCCGGCGATGCTCACCCCGGTACCCTCAAAGATGCCCAGGTAGTCGTCCCGGGCCGTGTCGCTGGACAGGATCTCGTCGAAGTTCGGTATGTGAGTGGTGGGCAGGAACCCGCCTGAGTTGATCTCGATGCCCGTCAGGCCCAGGTCGGCGATGACCTTCAGTGCCTCGGGCAGTGACCTGTCGTGCAGGATCGCGTTGTAGACGCCCAGCTTCATTGGTTGAACACCTTCCTCAGAGTGAACTGCTGACAGCAAGCGCCCGGCCGCGACCGGCCATTCCCAAGCCAGCGACGACGACGTCGAGTCGTCCGGCCGTCAGCCACTTGGTCATCGGAGGTCGATCCGACACAGGGAGCAGACTGCCCTGGGTTCCGAGCCTCCGCCGACATTGGCGGGCGCAGGCGGGTCCTGACGAACAAGAATGAAGATGGGGGCAGTCGAACCGATCTCAGACCGCCAATCGATCCGGAATCAGGTCGATCGCACTTGACCAGCAGTGCCTGTGGAGCTACGTTCCAGACCGCGACGCAGATGATCGAGGCGCTGAACGACGCGCCTCGATGGCCGCCGCGCTTCACACGGGTGCGTCGCGGATATGTCCTGACAAACACTTGACGCAATCAGCCTGGTGGTCCACAATCGGCCAACGAACGGACGCACATGGATCGGCATTCAGGTCCGCAGTCAAGCCAGGACGGCTCCTCGTCGCGGGGCCCGATTCTGGGGTCCCGCGATGCGGCCTTCTTCGGATCTTCAGACTTCCCGCGCGTGAAATGAGGGACAATGGCCCGCAAGCAACCTGGTGAACTTCGTAGTCATCGTTGGTACGGTCCGGAGGACATGCGGTCGTTCGGTCATCGTTCGCGGACGGCGCAGATGGGTTATGACGCCGCTGACTACAAGGGTAAGCCGGTTATCGGGATCATCAACACGTGGAGCGACATCAATCCTTGTCATACGCATTTCAAGCAGCGTGTGGAGGAGGTGAAGCGTGGGGTCTGGCAGGCGGGTGGGTATCCGTTGGAGATGCCGGCGATGTCGTTGTCGGAGCCGTTCCAGAAGCCGACCACGATGTTGTATCGGAACCTGTTGGCGATGGAGACCGAGGAGCTGTTGCGGTCGTATCCGATCGATGGTGCGGTGTTGATGGGTGGGTGCGATAAGACGGTTCCCGGGTTGTTGATGGGTGCCGAGTCGATGGATCTGCCGACGTTGTTCATGCCGGCCGGGCCGATGCTGCGGGGGAACTTCGCGGGGAAGGTGTTGGGTTCGGGGTCGGACACCTGGAAGTACTGGGCGGATCTGCGGGCGGGAGTGATCACGCAGCAGGAGTGGAAGGGTGTCGAGGGTGGGATCGCCCGGTCGGCGGGGCATTGCATGACGATGGGGACGGCGTCGACGATGACCAGCGCGGTGGAGGCGTTGGGTGTCACCCTGCCGGGGGCGGCGTCGATCCCGGCTGCGGATTCGCGGCATTCGGTGATGGCGGCGCACACGGGTCGGCGGATCGTGGAGATGGTCTGGGAGGATGTCAAGCTCTCGGATGTCCTGACCAGGACGGCGTTCTTGAACTCGATCACGACGGTGTTGGCGATCGGTGGGTCGACCAACGCGATCGTGCATCTGATCGCGATGGCGCGGCGGATCGGTGTGAAGCTGGGTCTGGAGGATTTCGAGGAGCTCAGCCGCCGCACGCCGTTGTTGGGGAATATCCGGCCGTCCGGTGCGTATCTGATGGAGGACTTCTACTATGCGGGTGGGTTGCCGGCGTTGATGCGGAACCTGGGGGAGCTGTTGGACACCGAGGCGATGACCGCCAACGGTCACACGCTGGGTGAGAACATCAGGGATGCCACCGTTTTCAACGATGATGTGATCCGGTCTCGGGACAATCCGGTGGTGGCGTCGGACACGTTGGCGGTGTTGTTCGGGAATCTGGCTCCGGATGGCGCGGTGATCAAGCCGCCGGCCGCGGATCCGAAGCTGCACCGGCATTCCGGGCCGGCGGTCGTCTTCGAGAACTACGACGACATGGCCGCGCGGATCGACGATCCCGATCTGGTGGTGGACGAGAACTCTGTGCTGGTGCTCAAGAACGCCGGACCGCAGGGTGCGCCGGGTATGCCGGAGTGGGGGCAGTTGCCGATCCCGAAGAAGATCCTGGAGAAGGGGGTGCGGGACATGGTGCGCATCTCGGATGCTCGGATGAGCGGCACGAGTTACGGGGCGTGTGTGTTGCATGTGGCGCCGGAGTCGTTCGTCGGTGGGCCGTTGGCGTTGGTGCGGGACGGCGACATCATCGAGTTGGACGTGCCGGGGCGGCGGTTGACGTTGGCGGTCGGCGACGAGGAGTTGGCGGCGCGTCGGGCGAGTTGGCAGGCGCCGCCGGCCAAGTTCGGGCGCGGGTACGGCGCGTTGTATCTCAAGCACATCAATCAGGCCAATGAGGGTTGTGATTTCGATTTCCTGGAGGCGGGGGCTCCGACACCGGAGCCGGAGATCCACTGACGGACCGGTGTGGCACGGCGGGTCAGGTGCTCGTGCTGCCTCCCGCCGGTGCCGTCCGAGAAGGAGCTGAGTTGATGGTCGAGATCGCGGGCACCGAGGCTGCTGAGGTCACGTGTGTGTTGGACGCGCGGGCTGAGTTGGGTGAGTGCCCGGTGTGGTCGCCGTCGGAGCAGGCCCTGTACTGGGTGGACATCCGGGCACGGATGATGCATCGGCTGGAGCCGGCGTCGGGTGCCACCCGCAGCTGGCCGGTGCCCGAGCGGATCGGTTCGTTCGGTCTGCGCGAAGCCGGCGGCGCGGTCGTGGCGTTGGCGAAGGGCCTGCATTTCCTCGACTTCCAGACCGGTGAGCTGACCCTGGTGGCCGCGCCGGAACATGTTCCGGGGACACGGTTCAACGACGGCAAGGTCGCTCCCGATGGGCGGTTCTGGGTCGGCACGATGGACGAGGAATCCCTGTCCCGGCCGGTCGCGGCGCTCTACCGACTCGACCCCGATGGCGGGCTGCACCGGATGGTGGAGAACCTGATCGTGTCGAACGGGTTGGCGTGGACCGGCGACGGTCGGATCATGTATCACTCGGACAGCAAGGCGCAGACCGTCTGGGCGTACGACTACGACCTGGCATCGGGTGCGATCTCCGGGCGGCGGGTGCTGGCCCGCCCGACGGAACGGCAGGGCCGGCCGGATGGCGCCGCGACCGACGTGGAGGGCTTCTACTGGAGCGCCGGGATCTCCGCGGGGGTGTTGAATCGGTGGAGCCCGGACGGGCGGCTGGTGCGGAGCATCCCGCTGCCGTGTTCGAACCCGACGGCACCCTGTTTCGGCGGGCCAGATATGCGGACCATCTTCGTCACCTCGTTGCGGCACGACCTTCCGCGGCGGGTGCTTGACGAAAAGCCGTTGTCGGGTGGAATTTTCGCGGTGCGTGTGGATGTGCCGGGCGTGCCGATCAGTCGTTTCCGGGGTTGATGGTGGTGTGTGTGGACCGGGAGGAACACGTTCGATGGTGAATATCTGCATGGTCGGTCACGGCATGATGGGTGTCTGGCATTCCGAGGCGTTGAGCGGGGTCGAGGATGCCCGGTTGCACACGGTTGTCGGTCGGGCCCCGGAGCCCGCGGACCTCACGGTTCCGAGGGACGTGGCCGGGCGGAAGCCGCCGTCGACCGAGGAGTTCGCGACCAGGTACGGGTACCAGAAGTGGACCACCGATCTCGGTGAGGCGTTGGACGATCCCGAGGTCGACGTGGTGATCGTGGCCGGTCCGAGCGAGACGCATGCGCAGATGGCCCTGGCATCGATCGAACACGGAAAGCACACGTTGGTCGAGATCCCGATCGCGATGAACCTGGCCGGCGCCGAAGCGGTGGTGGCCGCCGCGAAGGACCGTGGGTTGACGCTGGGTGTGGTGCACCCGATGCGGTACCGGCAGGAGCGGCTGCCGATCGTGGAACGGATCCGCGCGGGAGGGGAACGGGTCAGCCACGTCCAGGGGCGGTTCTTCATCCATCGGCTGTCCAACGTCGGCGCGACCGGGTTGCAGCGCACCTGGACCGACAACCTGTTGTGGCATCACACG
>CAYZBB010000263.1:0-6204 GCA_964476495.1 uncultured Actinomycetes bacterium
AGCCGGTCCGATAGGCCCGGCACGTAGGCGTCGAGGCCGCCGGAGACGGGAGCACCGAACGACACGGACACGTCACCGACACTCATCGCCGTGGCCCCGACCGGGACCGGCGAGGCGGCACCGACGAGGACGTGAGCCAGGTCGTAGATCGCATTCGCGAGTGTGAGCGGCAACGTGTCGGCGTCGAACCCGCCCGTGTAGGTGATCGTCGCCCGGGGGGTGATGTCGTCCTCGGCGCCGACCATGATGATGAACTGCTCGAGGTCGGGCACGCCGCCGAGGAGCATCCGCCCGTCGATCGTGTTCGTCGCGCACGACACGAGCGGCCACGCCTTCGGGTACATGCGGCCCTCGGCACGGATCACCATGGACTCGTCGCGCGAGTCGAGCGGCAGGAGGCGGCGCAGCTCGTCTTCGACGATGCCTTCGCCTTCGATGAGCGCCGCGGAGACAGCCGAGGCGGCCGAGGTGCTGTCACCGGTACGGACCTGGTAGGCGGCGACGGTGAGCGCACCGAGGGACAGCAGTGTGGTGGTCACCGGTCCTCCTCCGCTCGCATCATCCGGTCCTCAGCAGGTCCGCTCGGTGCATGGTTCTCAGGTCGCCGGCCTCGACGGTTCGGGGCCGGTTGGTGTTCGGGCTCCGGGTCGGCACTCCGGTCGGGGCCCTTGGGGAGACGGTCCGGGAACCTCCATTCGCTGCGAGGCAGTTCGTGGGTGCAGGGACCGTCGCAGAGAGGACAGGTGGGGATCTCACGGAAGATGCGCGAGATCCCCACCTTCAGTCCTCAGTCCCTCGGATCAGGAGGGGGCGGTGACGGTCAGCTTCACGAAGAAGTCGGGCCGGTGGACGGCGAGGCCGACACGCTCCTCACCGAGGATGATCCACGTGTTGCTCACGAACAGCGACGCGTGGCTGTCCGTGGTGCGGATCGTCACACCGGCACGCTCGAACAGCGTGGCGCCCATGCCCCACGAACCGACGAGCGCGGTGCCCGACGCCACCGAACGGGACCGGACGACCGGGATGCCCCAGGCGGTCGGCTGCGGGTTCGAGAAGGGGCTGTTCCCCGCCGCGATCCCGAAGGCCGCACCGTCGTAGAAGGTGCTGTGACGGTCGCTGACCGCCGCCCAGAAGTCCACCGGGTTGACCACGACACCGTCGGCGTCACCGTCGACGTTCTCGATCTTGCCGATCGACGACGCCACCCCGTCGTACAGCTCGCCCGAGGCGGTCTGGATCGAGGAGGTGAAGTCGAGGATGCCCTTGATGTTCGGGGCGTTGCCGCCGCCGGCACCGACACCGATCACCTGGGCCTCTTCGCGGAGCATCAACATGTAGCCGAGGCGACCGTCGATGTAGCCACGCACGGTGGGGGCGTCCTCGAGGATCTCCTCGGTGGCCTGCACCCACGCGGCGATCTTGCGGATCGGGGCGTCGTCACGCTCGAACTCCATCGTGACCTCGGGCTTCGCCGAGGCTTCCGCGACCGCGGTGGCGCCCGTCTCGTTCGTCGCCGCGTTGTACTCCCGGATGTACGGGACCGAGCCGAGGTTCGTGCCGACCACGTTGAGGAGGTCACGCACGAACAGGCGCCGGCGGCGCGGGGGGACGTAGAGCTGCGGGGAACCGACCGGGGCGAAGAGGCCCGCGGCGGGCGACGAGGTCGAGGAGGTGAGCAGGTTGCGGACCTCGACGCCGTCCGCTTCGCTCATCGCCCGGACTTCCATGCGGCCGTCGTCGGCCTTCATGGCCCGGACGAACTGCTCGCCGGGGCTGAGAAAGTCGCGCTCGTCGGTGTCGAGGAAGGCGGCCTGCGGGCCGCGCGCCTCGGGCTTCGGCGGGTTGGCGAGGGCGTGCTCCCAGGCGGCCCGCTCGATCTCATCGCGCTCACGCTTGAGGGCGATGTCGTAGAGGGCGTTCTCGGCGTTCAGGTCGGCGACCGCGCCACGCAGGTCGGCGGCGTAGGTGTCGCCACGCTTGTTGTCGGGGAGGGCGCGCAGCTCGCGCACCTTGTCGCCCAGCTCGACGCAACGCTCGAACTGCTCGGCGGAAGTGGGGAACTCGACGGTGGTCATGGTCGCTTGCTCCTTCAGGACACGAAGAGGTCGGGTCCCGGTTGCAAGCGACTGCGCCACGCATACCGGCGGTTGCTCTGGGTGGGCGACTGCGCCTCACCGCTGCGAGCGGATTCAGTTGTGGGTCACCGTATCATGCGCGTCAACGCGTGTCACGGATGCCGGGGCGCATCTGGGCGAGACAGCGGGTCAGCGTCGCATGGTCGATCATCCCGGCGTGGTAGGAGAGCCACGCTCGGGCGATGATCCTCCTCCTAGTCGCGGTGCGGGAGGATGCGCTGCTGACCGCGGGCGAACTTCGGGATGCTGACCGCGTGGCCGGTGGCCGCGTGGTGGGCTTCTCCTTCACGGACCGCGCCCTTGTAGGTCATGCCCGTCTTGTAGACGCCGGACTTCCACTCGCATTCGATGCAGGTGGCCTGCACCTTCATGGTGACCCCCGTTCCCCTCGGAGACCCGCGACGGTACTACCAGCGCGACGGGAGCCCGGAGGTGTTCGAATTGTGATGATGCCAGCGCCAGGTTCGCTCGGCCAGGTGGACGATCCTCCCGCCCTTCGCGTTCAGGGCCAGGACAGCGCCGTAGTCCTCCCCGTGGCGGTTGCCGAGCTCGTCGGTTGTCGCCGGGCCCGGTTCAGGGAACCCGCCGACCGCTTCGAGGGCACTGCGGCGCCACAGGCCGGTGATCGTCGTCTGATGCGGGTGCTCGGGGTCCCACGGCTGGCCTTCGAACTGCGGGAACGGGTCGGTGCCGCCGATCACGTCGAACCACGGGTACACGAAGTCGGCATCATGGTCGACGGCGCAGCGGACGAGCTTCGAGAGGTGTTCGGGGCCGAGCTCGTCGTCGTCGTCGAGGAACGCCACCCAATGCGACGAGGTCGCCCGCCATGCCCGCTCTCTCGCCGACCATGCGCCACCACGGCCGTGGTCGACGACGACAGAGATCTCGTCGGGGATCATCGTCTGTGCGGCGACCGATGCCAACGCACGGGCGAGCATCGGCCCGCGGGTCGGAATCGACGGGATGGCGACGGCGACGCTCACAAGGCATCAAGCCAGTCGAGGAACTTGGCGAACCCGTGCGGGTAGGTGTGCGCCTGGGTTGCCCCGTACATGGTCGAGAACTTCGCCAGCGAACAGTCGCGGGCCAGCACGCCCGACGGACGGTTCGGGTTCAGGCGGATCTCGGCGTCGTGGGCGCCGGCGAGATCGAGGCACATCTCGGCGACGGCACGACACGAGATCGCCCCTTGCGCGCCGATGTTCACCGGGCCTCGGTAGTCGTTCGCCGAGGCGACCCTGACGATCTGCTCCACCGCGTCGTCGATGTAGCAGTACGACCGCAACTGGGAGCCGTCGCCCCACAGTTCGAGGATTCCGCTCTCCCGTGCGGCGAGCGCCTTCGTGGCGACCGCGGCGGGGAACTTCATCCTGACGCCTTCGTGTTCCTGGAGCGGGCCGTAGATCGTGTGGAACACGCCGACGCGGGCGTGGGGCACCTTGCCCATGAGCCGCAACGTGTGCAGTTTCTCGGCCCCGTAGAGAGCATCGGGGGTCCCGAACCCGAGCATGTCCTCGGAGAGCAGCGGGGCGAGCCCTTCTTCCATCTGGCATTCGGTCGGGTACGCGCACGCCGACGACGCGTAGAACAGCCGCCGGACGCGCGCCGTCGCGCACGCTTCGATGACGTTGTGGGACATGATCCCGTTCGCCATCGCTGCGCCGAGGTCCGCACCGGAGTGGAAGTAGCCGACGCCGCCCATGTCGGCCGCGAGGTGGAACACGGTCCCCGCCCCGGCGACGGCCATGTGTGCCTGTGCCGGGTCGCGCAGGTCGAGCTTCGCGCCGCTCACGCCACGCCAGGCGGGGAACGCCACGTCGACGGCCTGCACTTCGTAACCATCGGCGCGGAGACGGTGGACGAGGTTCGCACCGATGAACCCTCCCCCGCCGAGGACGACGACCGGTTCGGGGAGGCGTAGGAACTTCACCGGGAGATCCCGAACCACAGGTCGCGCCGGGCGATGTACGTCTCCTCGTCCCGGTCGATCTCGGCGTACGCCCGTTCGTAGGTGGCGTCATGCTCGGATTTACCGGCGAGGTAGTGCAGGTGTTCGACGATGCTGTCCATGCACGGCATGAACCGGGCGCGCATCTTCGCGGTGCCGATGAACTCGGTGTCGGTGAACTGGTGGTCGTAGTTCTCGGGGAGGAACGAGCCAGAGCCCGCGTCGACCACTCCCCCATCCCGGTCCAGGTAGGTGCGGACGACGAGGTAGTGGGTGGCGTGGAAGCCTTGGGCGACGTACGGGTTCAGCAGGTCGTTCGTGCCGACCACCTCGACGCGACCCGCCGCGCCCATCACCGCGAGCGCGGCCCAGTCCCAGCCGGAATGGAACCGCAGATCATCGGCCCCGGCGAACAGGTACGGCGCGTTCGACGCGGTCATGTAGGCGGTGTTGATCGCCCCGGCGTAGGTGCGGCACCGCTGGTTCTCCACCGGGTGCAGGCCGAGGGCGAGCACCGCGTCGATGGAGGCGTGATCGTCGCCTTCTACGATGAACAGGACCCGATGTTCCGCCGAGGTGTTCTCCTCGATGTTGGCGTACACGGCGGCGATGCGATCGGCACGGCCGTAGGTAGGGATCAGGATGTCGATCACGTGACGATGCCCTTCAGGTCGTGGCCGGTGGGCGCGCAGTGCTCGCCATGCTCCTTGTACGGAGTGCCGCACACCGGGCAGTCGTAGATCCACCGCCCACCTGGCTTCGAGCGGATCTCCTTCTCGATCTCGGCGTCGATGTAGTCGGTGAGCTCGCTCACGCCGTCACCTTCATGCTGCGGCCCTGCGCTTCCGGTTGTCGAGGGCTTGCGCCCAGGCGTCCATCCACCGCCACGCGTTGCGTTCTGCGGTCAGCTCTGCCGCATGTTCACGGTGACGGATCGACTCTTCTTCCATGAACACCGGGTCGGCGAGGAGCCGGCGGGTGAGCGTGTGCCACTCGTCAGGATCATGGGCGAGGAACCCGAGGCCATGCCGGTAGAACAGGTCCCGGTACGGCCCGGTGGGCGCCGCGACGAACGGGACGCCGAGGGAGGCGAACTCGAGCCCTTTGAGCCACGACTTCGCTTCGTTGAACGGATGGGCAGCCAACGGCACCACGCCCACGTCGATCTGTCGGATCGCTTCCGGGTACGCCTCGATGGGTAGCCAGCCGGTCGCGGACGGTTCGCGGCGAAGGCCGAGACCGGCACGTACCTTGACGCCGGTGCCGACGACGTGGAACTTGGCGCCCGTGTCGTCGAGCGCACGTTGGAGTGCGCCGCCGGTCGCTTCGAGGTCGTCGGGGTGGGTGGCGACCGAGCCGGTCCAGCCGAGCACCGTGCCCGTCAACCGTTCCAGGTTCGTGTCGGTGTACGGGCCTGCTTCGCGGGTCAGGTACTTCTCGGGGACGTAGTTCGGCAGGACGGCCACCCGGCCGTGCGCGCCGTACCGTTGCGCGAGCGCCGGGGTGGTGACGGTGACGAGGTCGGCGGCTTTGCACGCCTTCATCAACCAGTCCCGGTTGCGGTCCGGGTTGCTCAGCGGGTTCGACGCGACCCATGCCGGGTTGCGGCGATGCACCGCGTGGAAATCGTCGTCGATCTCCACGACGACCGCCGCGCCCGCGGCTTGCACTGCGAGCATGGTGTTGTACCGCTCGCGGGAGAGGATGCGCTGGAACACGACGACATCGGCCCCGTCGAGCTGTGCGGGGCCTGTCTCGTCGCACAGGGCGTAGAGAGTGTCGTTCCAGCGGGCCCGGATCGGGCGGGTGTCCATCCCGCGGGCTTCGGTGCGGCGAATCTCGCGCATGGCGAGGTCGTACTCTCGGCGGAACCGGTCGAGGTCCGCGAGGCCGATCGGCGTGTCAGCCCCGAACTGCGAGGCGATCTGCACCACCGGGTACGCCGCGTCGTACTCCAGCGTCACGTCTTCGCCTTGGGCGATCAGGGCCTCGGAAACAAAAATCAGGCGGTAGTGCCCGAATGGCAGCCCCCACGATCAGCCGGATGCACGCGGACTCTCATAGGGGCAGGGTCACCGGCTGGCTCACCGTCAGTCCTCCTGGTCGGGCACGTCG
>CAYZBB010000264.1:0-6161 GCA_964476495.1 uncultured Actinomycetes bacterium
TCCCGCCCATCTCCTCGACCCAGCGCCGTTCGACGGCGTCCAGCCAGACGACCTGGTCGCAGCCCTTCTCGGCGGCCTGCGCCTGCGCGGCCAACGAGGCGGCGTAGTTGCCCCCGAACTTGGCCGCGCCGGTGCCACCCGGTGCGGCGCGCACGTACTCGGTCGACCACCACACGCTCACGGGTGCGACCCCGCGTGGGAAGTAGGGACCGGCCGGCGACGCGATGATGCTGAACAGGTGGCTGGAGGACGGCCGCACGCCAAGGCCGACCTCCGTGGCGATGACGAACGGCCGGATGTAGAGGGACGACTCCCCGCCCGAGGGCACCCAGGCACCGTCGACCGCGAGCAGCTCACGGATCGCGGCCAGGAACCACTCTTCGGGCAACCTCGGGATGGCCAGGCGATCGGCCGACCGGTTGAAGCGGGCCGCGTTGGCCTCGGGTCGGAACGCCGCGAGCGAGCCGTCGGCCTGGGCGAAGACCTTGAGCCCCTCGAAGATCTCCTGGCCGTAGTGCAGCACCATGGTCGCCGGGTCCAGGCTGAACGGCCCGTACGGCACAACCCGCGGATCGTGCCACCCCTCGCCGGCGTCGTAGTCGATGAGCACCATGTGGTCGGTGAAGTACCGGCCGAAACCCGGGGCGGCATGGATCTCGTCACGTCGGCTGATGCTGACGGGCGAGGGGTGCAATTCGCGCCGGAACGTCGGGATCGCGGCCTCTCCGGCGTTGGGGGTCGTCATGGATCAACGATATCGCAATTAGTAGGACGTCCAAGTATCTGTCCCGTGGAGCGGGAGTGGCGAACCGCCCACGCCCGCAGGAGGTCAGCGTACGTGCGACGGCACGAACGGCGGCTTGACCACCCGCACCCGCATCTGCCGTCCGCGCACGTCGACGGCGATCTCGTCACCCTCGACGACACCGGCGACGGTGTCGATCAGAGCCAGCGCGATGCCGACCCCGAGGGTGGGTGAGAAGGTGCCCGACGTCGTCTCGCCGATCCTGATCCCCGCGGCGTCCACCACCGGCAGATGCCCCCGCAGCACGCCCCGGTCCAGTGCCAGCAGGCCCCACGACGCGCGGTGCGGGCCGTTCTCGCGCTCGGTCAGCAGCGCGTCCCGGCCGAAGAAACTCCGCTTGCGCCACCCGACCGCCCAGCCGACCCGCGCCTGCACCGGCGTGATCTGCGGGCTCAGGTCCTGGCCATGCAACGCGTAGCCCATCTCCGTGCGCAGGGTGTCCCGCGCTCCCAGCCCGGCCGGGCGACCGCCGCGCAGGCCGGCCTCGTGCACCACCGCGTCCCACACCTGCTCGGCGTCGCCCCAGGCCGGCACCAGCTCGTAGCCGTGCTCCCCGGTGTACCCGGTCCGGCACACGCGAACCGGCAGGCCGCCCAGGGAGGCGTCGCGCCAGGACATGTAGTCCAGTTCCGATGGCAGGCCCACCGCGTCAAGGACCTCGGCCGACGCCGGCCCCTGCACCGCGAGCACCGCGAAATCGCGGTGGCGGTCAACGATCTCGATCCCATCGGGAGCGCCGGCGGCCAGCGCCGCGACCACCGCGGCGGTGTTCGCCGCGTTGGGGATCAGGAACACCTCGTCCGGCGAGACCAGGTAGGCGATCAGGTCGTCCAGCACACCGCCGTCGGCCGTGCAGCACAGGGTGTACTGCGCCTGACCCGGCACGATCCTGGCCAGATCGGCGGTCAGGCAGTCGTTCACGAACGCGGCCGCCCCGGGACCGCTGACCAGGGCCTTCCCCAGGTGTGAGACGTCGAAGACGCCGACACCGGTGCGGACCGCGGTGTGCTCCGCGACCACGCCGGCCCCGGCATACGAGATCGGCATGTCCCACCCGCCGAACGCCCCCATGGTCGCGCCGAGGGCCCGATGACGGGCGTCCAGCGGAGAGGTCTCGAGCGGTCCGGGAAGGTCGGCCTCGTCGTCCGACTTGCGGTGATCGGGCATGTGGTGGTCGGGCATGGCGCCGACCGTAGCGTCCGGGCGATCCACCCGCACGAGCGCCCACCTTCGCCCCGACTACGGTCGACGCCATGACCCGATTGAGCCTGTCCACCGCCGACCCACTGACCGTGAGGGCCGACGCCCTGGTGATCGCCGCGCTCCAGGGACCGGACGGGCCGGTCGCCGCCGACGAGCGGTTCGCAGCTCTGGTCGACGCCGCAGCGCTGGCCGGCGGCACAGGCAAACCCGGCTCGGTCACGACGATCCCGGCCGCCGACGCGGCGGTCGCGGACCGGGTGGTGGTGGTCGGGGTCGGTACGTCCGACGTCGACGACGCCGGGGGCCTGCCGGAGCGGGTGCGCAAGGCCGCGGGCGCCGCGTCCCGCGCGACGGCCGGTCGCGGCAAGGTGATCTCGACCCTGTCGCAGCTGGATCTGGCCGGCGCCGCCGAGGGACACCTGTTGGGCGCCTATGTGTTCGACACATACAAGAAGCCCGGATCGCCCCCGGTCGAGTCGATCGCGCTGGCGGTCCCGTCGGCGAACAAGAAGGCACGGGCGGACCTGGAGCGGGCGACGATCGCCGCCGAGGCGGTGGCCTTCGCCCGCGATCTGGTGAATTCCGCGCCCAACGACCTGTATCCGGCCGAGTTCGCCACCCGGGCCTCCGCGGCCGCCCGCAAGGCCGGCCTTGCGGTGCAGGTGCTGGACGAGAAGGCCCTCGCCAAGGGCGGTTACGGCGGCATCCTGGGTGTCGGCTCCGGTTCCTCCCGCCCGCCAAGGCTGGTCCGGATCAGCTACACCCCGGAGAGGTCCGTCGCGACGGTCGCGCTGGTGGGCAAGGGCATCACGTTCGACTCCGGCGGGATCTCGCTCAAGCCGGGACCCAAGATGGACCAAATGACCAGCGACATGTCAGGTGCCGCAGCGGTTGTCGCGACAGTGCTGGCCGCGGCCCGATTGCGGCTGCCGGTGACGGTGACCGCGACGGCCGCATTGGCCGAGAACCTGCCGTCCGGCACGGCCTACCGCCCGGGAGATGTGCTGCGCCACTACGGTGGCGCGGCCACCGACAAGGGCAGGACCGTACCAGTGGGCAAGACCGTGCACGTGCTGAACACCGACGCGGAGGGCCGGCTGGTGCTGGCCGACGCGATCGTCCGGGCGTGCGAGGACGATCCGCAGTATCTGCTGGAGACCTCGACGCTGACCGGCGCGCAGATCGTCGCCCTCGGCAAGCGCACGATGGGCGTGATGGGCACGCCGAGCCTGCGCGACAGGGTCGCCGAACTGGCCCGCGAGGTGGGGGAAGGCGGCTGGGCGATGCCGCTACCCGACCACCTGCGGGAAGGCCTCGACTCCCCGCTGGCCGACCTGCAGAACATCTCCGGTGAGCCGGCGGGCGGGATGCTGGTCGCCGGCCACTACCTGGCAGAGTTCGTCGCCGAAGGGGTGCAGTGGGCACACCTGGACGTCGCCGGACCGGCATTCAACGACGGCAAGGCCTACGGCTACACCGGTCCGGGAGGCACCGGGGTTCCGGTGCGGACGCTGCTGGCCACCCTGGCCGACATCGCGGAGCGCTGACCGGGCCCGGCGATCACGGGGCCGGCAACCGTCAGTCGCCTAGCGCCTCACGCTCCGCGCGCTCGCGCAGGATGGTCTCCCGACGCGAATAGTCCCGCATCCGCTGCGGGTACCCGACGATCATCGCGTCATAGATCGGCAACCGATTCTCGTGCGCGAACTTGCGGGCCGCCTTCGGCGACGAGATCCGCCGCCGGGTGAACTCACCGTCGTGGGCGACCAGCACCACGCTCGTCCCGGTGACCGCCGTCTTCGGTTCCACGTAGACCTCGACCCCGTGCCGCCGTCCGGCCCACTCGGCCAGGTCGTCGGCGACCTTGGCCCGGGCCGATCCACGAGGTGATCCGGAGCCGCCCGGGGAGCCGGATCGGCCGCCCCCACGGCCCAGCCAGGAGAACATGCCCATCGCTCGAAACAACTCCGTCGGGTCGGCCGGGCGCGACCGCCCGGCGGGTCCACCACCTGCCTCCAGTGTTCCCGATCATCGGGAACACGTTGACAGGGCGCCGACACTGCGGGGATGCCAAGATGGACACCGCACCGGAGGGAAATGCCGATCACGGCTCCGGTCCAGGCCGTGTCCAGGATTCCCGACCTGCGTGGATACGTTGGCAATACCAGTGGCAATACCAGTAACGAGTCTCATGTTCGGGCGACCGCCGGGTCGGCCGAACCGGGAAGAGGAGTGCGCGCGGATGACCGATATCAACGTCGACCTCGTGGTGCTGGGCGGAGGGTCGGGCGGCTACGCCGCCGCCCTACGCGCCGCCGAGCTTGGTTCGTCGGTGGCGCTGATCGAGAAGGAGAAGGTCGGCGGGACCTGCCTGCACTGGGGCTGCGTGCCGGCCAAGACGCTGCTGCACGCCGCCGAGGTCGCCGACGAGGCCCGGGAGGGCGCGTCCATCGGCATCAGGTCGACCTTCGACGGCGTCGACGTGCCGGCGCTGCTCAAGTACAAGGACGGCATCATCACGCGCCTGTACAAGGGCCTGCAGGGCCTGATCAAGTCCCGCAAGATCCAGTTGGTCGAGGGCGAGGGCAGGTTCGTCGGCCCCACCACGGTGGTCGTTGGCGACGACCGGTACATCGGCAAGGACGTCGTGCTGGCGACCGGTTCGTACTCGAAGACCCTGCCCGGCCTGACCATCGAGGGCCGGGTCATCACCTCGACCCAGGCGCTGAGCCTGGAGTGGGTGCCGGAGACGGCGATCGTGCTGGGTGGCGGCGTCATCGGCGTGGAGTTCGCCTCCACCTGGGCCTCGTTCGGCACCGACGTGACCATCGTCGAGGCGCTGCCGACCCTGGTCCCCCTCGAGGATCCGTGGGCGTCCAAACTGGTCGAACGCGCCTTCCGCAAGCGCAAGATCGCCTTCAAGACCGGCGTGCGCTTCCAGGCCGTCAGCCAGGACGACTCGGGAGTGACCGTCACCCTGGAGGACGGCACCGAGCTCAAGGCCGATCTGTTGCTGGTCGCCGTCGGCCGCGGGCCGTACACCGCGGGCTGCGGGTACGAGGAGGCCGGCATCACCATGGACCGCGGATTCGTCATCACCGACGAGCGGCTGCACACCAACCTGCCGCACGTTTACGCGGTCGGCGACATCGTGCCCGGCCTGCAGCTGGCGCACCGCGGGTTCCAGCAGGGCATCTTCGTCGCCGAGGAGATCGCCGGCCTCAACCCGGTGGTCATCCCCGACGAGCGGATCCCGAAGATCACCTACTGCGATCCGAATGTCGCGTCGGTGGGCATCACCGAGGCGGTCGCACAGGAGCGGTACGGCAAGGACAACGTCGAGTCCTATGTCTACGACCTGGGTGGCAACGGCAAGTCGCAGATCCTGAAGACGGCCGGCGGCATCAAGGTCGTCCGGGTCAAGGACGGCCCCGTGGTCGGCGTGCACATGGTCGGCGCCCGCATCGGTGAGCTCATCGGCGAGGCCCAGCTGGTCGTCGGCTGGGAGGCCCACCCCGAGGACGTCGCCCCGATGATCCACGGCCACCCGTCGCAGTACGAGGCGTTCGGCGAGGCCATGCTGGCCATGGCCGGCAAGCCGCTGCACGTACACGACTGATCCGCCGCCCGGTGGCCGGCGCGGGTTGGACCGCCCGGCGGCCGGGAATCCGATCCCCGACCAGACCCGACCACCCGGTCACCAGCGAGGAGCAACACTCATGTCCCACTCCGTCCAGATGCCCGCGCTCGGGGAGAGCGTCACCGAGGGCACCGTCACCCGATGGCTCAAGAACGTGGGCGATCAGGTCGAGGTCGACGAGCCGCTGCTGGAGGTCTCCACCGACAAGGTCGACACCGAGATCCCCGCCCCGTACAGCGGCGTGCTGGAGAAGATCCTGGTCGCCGAGGACGAAACCGCCGATGTGGGCGCCGATCTGGCCATCATCGGGGACGGTTCCGGGGTGTCCGCCGCGGAGCCTGCCCCGGAGCCGGAGGCGGCTCCGGTCGCCGAGGCCGCGCCCGCGGAGGCACCGTCGACCGAGACCGAGAAGCCCGCTGCGAAGCCGACCCCGGGCGCCGGTGCCGCCGCGTCCGGCACGTCGGTCAAGCTCCCCGAGATGGGCGAGTCGGTCACCGAGGGCACCGTCACCCG
>CAYZBB010000265.1:0-6148 GCA_964476495.1 uncultured Actinomycetes bacterium
GCCGACGTTTTCCACATCGGCGCCCCGGACTTGACCTTGCCCGCGTTCTTGCCGGTGCCGTAGTGGCTGCGTGGCCGTGCGTAGTAGAACGTGGCGACGACCTCGACTGGCCCGGTGAACTGCACGACCATCTGCTCTTGCATGGCCTTCTGGAGCCGCCAGATCGCGTCCGCACGCCACGGTGCGAGGTTCGGGTTGGCCTCGATGCTGTGGCGGCCGAGGTTGCGCTTGCTGCCCTGTTGCTCGGGTCTGCCGGGAATGGTGCAGGTGAGGGTCATGGGCGGGCCTCTCGCTCGATGCGGTCGGCGCGGGCGCGAAGCCATGCGCGGATCTGCGGGCCGGTGGCGACGGTGAGGTTGATGCCGTAGTCGTCCGCCGCTTCCCTCAGCGCTTCGGCCTTGACCTCGGCCACGGTGGGCTGCTGGGCGAACAGGGCCAGCACGGCGTCGGCTTCGATGAGCGTTCTGGCGTCGGCGCGGCGAGCCTCGTCGTCGGTGTGGCCCTCAAGTCCGCAGTCGCAAAGGTCGCAGACCTTTCCGAAGTGGCACATTCCGGATGACCGGGCCTGAATGAGCGTGTCCGCAACGTCCTCCCGGCTGGGTTGCACCCGCTGGGGCTGGTCGGGGCGGTAGAGGACGGTCAGGAAGCCAAGTCCGAACAGGGGATCGCGCTGGCCGTTCCCAGACACGACGTACCAGCCGTCAGGGAAGCGGTGGAACACCCCCGGCATTACCTGAACGCCTGGTACCACCCACTCGAAAGGCTCCCCTGAAGCGCCCTCCATGACCACGCTCCCCACGGGCAGCGCGTCGAGTTCGGCGGCGCTGGTGATCTGCTCGTTCATCGCGCGGCCCCCTCGATCGCCAGAGTGCCGACCGCGTAGACCAGCGTGAGGAACATGAGCGCCCATGCGATCCATGCGCCGAGGTCGCGGAGGTTCATCGCTGGACCTCCGGGTACTCGTCCCAGGTGCGGCCGTCGAGCTCGCGGCCAGCGGCCTTCTTGCCGAGCCGGATCATCGGTTCGCCAGGGTGTCCGTCACGGGCGGCGCGTCCGTCGGCGGCGAGGTTCACCGCGAGTCGGGAGCCGCGGAGCGGGTAGCGCAGTTCGCGGCCGTCGAACAGCGGCGTCCACTCACCCCACTGCTTAAAGTGGTAGGCGATGCCGGCCGCGACGCACTGGTCCCGCAGGCTCCGCGCCCAGTCGGGGTGCATCGGTCGGGCGTGCGGGCCGGACTCGCCGCCCACGATCACCCAGTCGAGGTAACCGTCACGATCGCGGTCGCACGTGCACCACGGCACGCCGTCGTCGTTGCAGTCGTCGGTGTGCGGCCGCGTCCAGGCGGCCAAGTCGACCGGTCCGAGCAGCGGCTCGCAGGACAGGAACCGGACCGCGGCCGGGGTGCCGAGCAACTGCGGGATGCGGACGTCGGCCCACTTCTGATTCTCGACCGAGGTGCCAAGCCAGACGTTCGGAAGCGGCCAATCCTCGGTCTCGACGTCGCCGTGGTTGTGCATGTGGGCGTCGACCATCAGTTGGAAGTCGGCCTGGCTGAGCAGCGAGCGCATCCGTCCGGGCCGCTTGGTGAGCACCTGAAAGGTGTGCTGCGGAGCCAGCGCCATCACGGCGAAGACGTGGGCGATGAACTCGTCCGGCACGTCCGCGTGGAACAGGTCGCTCATCGAGTTGACGAAGATCCGGCGCGGACGCTGCCACCGCAACGGCTGGTCGAGACGCTCCGGCCGCAGGGTCACAGCGAACCCGTTCGGATAGGCCGGGGTGCCGGCGAACCGGTGCGCGATCGTCTCGGCGTAGCAGTTGTCGCAGCCCTCCGACACCTTCGTGCAGCCCGTCACGGGGTTCCACGTGGCGTCGGTCCACTCGATGCGGGTCTTGTCGCTCATCGCGCCCTCCCGACGATCATGGCGAGGTCGAGCAGCCCGGCCGACCAGAACCAGCCGACCGCGAAACCCAGCACGACGGCGACGAGAAACGCGGTCGCGTACACGGCGCCTGCGATCGCGTTGCGGGTGGGCTCAGGGCGGTATCTCGGCTCGGGGTGTTCCAGCTTGCGTCCGAGGGCGGTCATCACGCGACCGCCTTCTCGTCGAACTCGACCCGGCCAGAGTCGGTCCACCGGTAGTTGCCTACGCGGTGGGGGCCGTGGTGGCGCTTCGGCTCGGTGCAGTACCAGTGCGAGTAGCCGCCCAGCTTGGGGTCGCACTGCCTCTGGCAGGTGAACGGCTTGCGGATCCGCACGGCCCGGTGGAGGCCGCGGTAGTAGAGCCATGTGCGGAGGCCGAACCATTCGGCCTTGACGAGTCCGTCCCACAGCATCCAGCGGAGGAACAGGCGCTGCTCGGGTTTGCTGTCGAGGCCGTCGCGGTGGATGTTGCCGTTGCGGTCGTCGGGGTGGGGCCACCGGCCGATGACGATGGTGTGCCCGTCGTCCTGACTGTCGAAGATGCGCCACTCGTGGTCGGGGTTGGCCCACACGTCGTCGTAGTTGTTGGTGGTGATGAAGTGCTTGCCCTGACGGCGGAACCACATGTCGCGGGCCCTGGGTGCGTCCCACGAGCCGTGCCGGTACTGGCCGACGCCGATCATCAGGCGGTGCCCCCAGTCGTACCAGGGGAAGCGGCCGCAGTCGCTCAGGTCGTGGATGCGGTGCAGGGCGGTGCCGGTGTTGCGGCCACGCGTCCAGCCGAGCTTGTAGAGGCGTCGGGCGACCGCTCTCCGCCTCGGGGTTCCGGTGTTCATTCTTGGTCCTTTCTTGCTTGCCGTCAGGCGACGGTGGCGGCCGGGTGGTAGGTACGCAGGGGCCATTCGGTCGACGGGTCGTCGAGCTGCTGGCCCTGCCGTGCGAGGTAGGCGGCGAACGATGCCCGCTGAGCCTCGTACTGTTCGGCCTGCCACTGGTGCAAGTCGTCAAGGGAGATGTCTCCCAGCGGCATCGGGAGGGACGGCTGGATCGCGCCGGCCAGCCTCCAGGCGAGCCTGCACGCGGCCCGGGCGTCGGCTTCTGCCCCGTGCGCGTCGTCGGCGGTGAGCGTGATGCCGTAGTGGGCGCACGTGTCGATCAGCTTGCGTGAGCCCTTGCGGAACCGGTCGATGGCCTTGTCGATGACGAGCGGGTCGAGGATGGGGCCGCGGATGTCGAGCGCGCCGAGACCAGCGCTCCTCAGGTTCCGGTCGAGCGTGGTCGTGTCGTACGGGGCGTTAAAGATCACGACGGGGCAGCCCATCTCCCAGCCTCGGTACAGGTCGTCACGGATCTGCGCGAGCGCCTCCGTCCGGTCCTGCCCGTGCTCTTCGGCGTGTTCGGTGGTGATGCCGTGGATCGCGGTGGCTTCGGCGGAGATTGGCCGCGCGGGCTTCAGGAGCCATGTGCGCCCGTTCCAGCCGGACGCCGCAGCGATCCCGACGCATGCGGTGACGACGCTGGCGTCGTCGGGGTTCGGCGAGTCGGTCTCTAGGTCGAACCCGATCAGCGGGCGGTTGCGCCAGGTCATCACTCGACCCCGTCCGCGTAGACGGCGAACACGGTGCAGGGTCCCCACCGGTCCTCCAGTTCGGAAGCCATCCGCCCATAAACCCCGCCAGGGGAGAGGTACCACTTGCTGGTGGCGCGGCCGTAGACCCACTCTTCCCCGGTCGCATCCTTGACCGCGAACACCTCGGGCCGGTCCCACTCGGGCGTCGGCGGGGTGTGGGCGTCGATGGAGGCGATGAACAGGCCGAGGCTTCCGTCCAGACCCCGCACCATGACGAGACCGCTAGCGCACCACGCCCCTCCGGTGACCCGAGACGCAGTGACCGGGCTGTCGATGATCTTGGTGCCGTCCGTCAGGGTCACGGAAACGCGTCCGCCGGGCTTGATGGTGCTGGGGTCGATGCTCACTTCGCACCGCCCGGGATGAGGGCGCCGTCGTCGTCGGCGAGGTCTGCGGTCTGGAGTTCGGCAACGCGCGCCCGGATGAGCGGCTTTACCTCGGGGCTCGCCGACGCCCACATGCCGCGGAGTTCGTCGGTGCTGGTGCACGCGGCGACCTGTTCGGGGGTCGGTCCGGCGGGCTTGAGTGCGGGTGCGGGCTCAGTCAGCGGGCGGACGGTGAACGTCGAGCTCTTGCCACGCTTGATCAGCAGCGGGACGGCCTTGGGCTTGTCGAGGTTGCTGAGATGGGAGATGCGGGTGCCGCCGACCTTCTCGCCACCGAACTGCACGTCGGGATCGCAGTAGAGGGTGACGCGCCGGCCGACGTAGGTGGAGGCGTCCGGCCCCCAGCAGGCGACGAGGACGCGGCGCATGCTCTTGCCGGGACGCCAGACCCTGGGGAACTCGGCGAGCTGGAAGTTGACCGGCTGTTCGGGGTTGCCCTTCGAGACGCCGGTGATGGTGAACGTGCGGGGTCCGGCGAGCAGGTCAACAGCGTCGAGCTGGTCGGACGTGGGGGCGATGCTTTCGGTGAGGTCCATGGCTAGGCCACCTTCATTTCGATGTCGTACAGGGTTCGTTCTGTGGGGGGCAGCCCGTGGACTGCCTTGGTGTAGCGGGCGATCATGTCGGCGGCGGCGTCCTCGAGCGACTGGACGGCGGCGATGATCGCGGCCTGCCAGTCGGGGTCGGGGTAGACGCGGATTCTCCACATGGGCATGCCGCCGCAGTAGGACAGGAAGTCCCACCACTCCCGGCCGGTGACGAGCAGCGAGGTCTGAACCTGCGCCATGTTCTCGGCGGGGACCTGGTTGGCGAGGATGGTGGCGAGGTGCTTCTTGGGGCGTCGCGACTTGATCTCGATGCCGCCGACCTCACCCACGAGTCCGTCCGGGCTGCACCCGATGGTGAAGCCCCAGTCGTCACGGGTGATGAGTCCGACCTCGGTGACGGGCGCGTACGTCTTGCTGTACAGGTCGCGGGCGAGGGGTTCGTCCTCCCAGCCGCGCTCCATGTCGGCGCCGACGAACCGCTCATCGACCCAGCCGGTGAT
Organism: uncultured Actinomycetes bacterium; assembly: GCA_964476495.1. Lineage (GTDB taxonomy): Bacteria > Actinomycetota > Actinomycetes > Mycobacteriales > Nakamurellaceae > Nakamurella. The sequence goes on from CAYZBB010000265.1 coordinate 4,989, forward strand.
GCGTTCGGCGGCGAGCAGGGCGGTGATCGCGCGCGACTCCATGTTGGCGGCGACCTTGAGGGTGGGCGTGACGAGCTGCCCCATCACGGAGGCGGTGACCATGCCGAGCCGGGCCGCCTCCCATTCGTCCGACCCCTGGTCGAAGGTGTAGGTGCGGATCACACCCCCCACCCCCTCCCGCTGCCTCCGCACGCAGGGCAGCGCCGTTCGGTGCTGGGCTGCGGGCACGTCGGGCTGCCCCATGCGGGGTGCCGGCGCTCGATGTAGCCATTCCCGCCGCAAGTGCGGCAGTCGGCGTCGATTCGCTTGGTCACTGTGCGGCCCGCCTGAGTTCGGTGAGGTCGGTGCAGATGAAGTCGAGGCATTCCTCGATGGGCTGCCCGGCTCGGTGGCTGGCGTTGTGTCGCTGCTCGATACTGAGGTACAGGTTCTCGGCGAGCCGCTCGATGCGTTCCTGTTCGGTCTCGACGGGGCGCAGGGCCTCGTTCCAGGCCTTGACGAGGGACAGGTTCTGCTGCTGCCGTGCGGTGAGGTCGACGACGCGGGTGGCGTGCGTGGCGCGGATCTGCGGGACGGTCATCGCAGCACCTCGAGCCGGTCGCCGCGGAGGATGCAGACCGGGTATCCACAGAACTGCCCCTCGTCCACCAAGATCTCAATCCCGGTGCGATCGAGATAGGGCCAGTGGCGGTTGGCCGGGAGGTAGAGCGGGCGGCCCACCCACTGGTCGTGCCCGTGCGGGGTGCTGACTCGCACCCGCATCCCATGGTTCGGCGGCTTCATCGCACGTCCCCTCTCGTCAGCGCCCGGAACAACCGGCAGCCGAACGCGACGGCCACGGCGGACCACAGCAGGACGGCGCTGGTCCAGTCGGCGGGCGGGATGGTGAGGGCGGTCATGCGGCGGCCCGCCACGCGGAGACGATCGCGGCGACCGCCTCGTCCTGCGTCTGGTAGTAGTCGTCGATCCCGACCGACGCCGCGCACCCGTGGAACGTGCCGTCGTGGTGACCGAACACCATGCCCGCGTACTCGTTGCCGTCGATGTGGATGGACACGGCGCCCTCGATGGGGTACGGCTCGACCCGCACAACCGGGCCGAACTTCTCGCACCGCGCGAGCCGGTCCTTCTTGTCGGCGATCTCCGCGTGCAGGTCGGCG
>CAYZBB010000266.1:0-6048 GCA_964476495.1 uncultured Actinomycetes bacterium
TGGTAGCCGTCCGGCATCTGCGGAATGGTCGCGGTCAGCTTCCGCTTGCCCGACGCGCAGGTGAACAGCGTGTGCGGGTCGCCCTCGTCGAGCGGGAGCTTCATCGTGCCCGCGTCCGCGGCCACGCCATTGTCGACCAGGTCACAGACGCCGAACTTCGACGATGCGGTGCCGTCCACGTCGAGGCGGGGCCAGTAGTACGTCGGAGGAGTAGCGGCGCCGCGCACCGCCTGCTCGGACGCCTGCCACAGGTTGTACTGCGGGAACGCGCCGAGCACGTCGGTCACCGAGACGGTGCACACGACCCGCTTGCCGGTCGCGTCCTCCACCGTGTCGCTGACCCACGACTGCGCCGTGCCGTACGCCCGCCGCCGCCACGCCCCGTCCGCCCACACCCACAGCCGCAGCAGCACGCCCGGCTTCTCCAGGTAGGGGTAGTAGGGACCGGCGGGGAAGCCTGGGGAGAACCGGCCGTCGGAGTTGTCCAGGCTGAAGCCCCACGAGCCGGCCGACGCCGGGTCCCCGACCTCGTCCTCCCGGCCCCGGTTGATGTCGATGCCGCGCGCGAGCAGAAGGTAGTCGACCGCGCCGACGGTGCCGGCGGAGTTGGTCAGTTCGACCCAACTCGCACCGGTCCCGTCGAACGACGCCTCGAGCTTCACCTTCGGACTCACGGCACCCTCAATCCTGTGTCGTTGAACAGCGTCACCAGGGCGCTGCGCACCTCGCGGGCCGCCGCGTTGCGGTCGGCGCCGAGCGGCACGTTGACGGACACGTTGATGTTGATCGGGCCGGACGCCGCGACCATCCGGCCGCCACGGATGCCGCCCCCGGCGTACACGCCGAGCTCGCGGCCCGTCTGCCGCCAGATCGCCACCGCGCGCGGACGCCGCCAGTCGTTGGCCAGCGGGATGTAGGACTCCCCGCGGGTCTCCGGCTCGTTGAACAGCCGCGGCCCGTCGTGCGGCCGGTAGATCTTCGGGCCGTGGTCCTCCATGCCGCCGCCGGCGTAGGCGTTGATCCCACCCCTGCGGAACGCCTTGAGCGTGTAACGGTCACCAGCGCCGGACACGTTGCCGGTGACCTTCCAACCGCCGCCGGAGATCGCGCGGGCGCGCACCGAGAGGTACCACTTCTTCTTCTCGGCCTCAGCGAGCTTCGTCTTGAGTTCCTTCAGGCCCTTGTCGTCGCCCTTGGCCTCGGCCTTGACGATCTTCCCCTTGATGCCGTCGATCTTGGACTGAACGTCCTTGACCTTCTGCTTCGCCGCCTCGGTGTTCGCCTTCACCTCGGGGCTGACCTCGGGGGGGATGCCCTTCAGGGAGTTCGCGAACTCCATCGCGTCATCGGCGGCCTGCACGAGCCCGGCACCGAAGGTCTCCAGGTCCTTGTTGCCGGTGAGGGCACCGAGGGCCTGCACGGCCTGCGCGAGCGGCTTGTTCATCGCCGCGAAGCCCCAGATCGCGCCCTTGACCAGCGGCAGCATGACGTTGTTCCACACCCACCGCATGAGGTTGCCGAGCGCGTCGAACGAGGCCTGGTTCTTCGCCACCCACTCGGTGACGCCCTGGATGGCCGGGATCAGCGCGTTGTTGATGCCCACCGCCCACTGGGTGAGGATCGGCAGGAGCTTCGACCCCAGAGTCACCTGCAGGCCCTGCATCGCCGCATCCCAATCGCGCTGGGCCTGCTTGCTGTCCTTCAGCGCCTGGAGCTGCTTGTCGGTGAGGGTGTTGCCGAACTTGTCGGACTTCTTCGCCAGGTCGTCGAGGCCCTTGGCGCCCTTGTTCAGGAACGGCAGCAGATCGGTGCCCGACTTGCCGAACAGCTTCATCGCGAGCGCGGTCTTGCCCGCGCCGTCCGGCATCGAGGAGAACTTGTCGGCCAGCTTCGGCATCAGCTCGGCCATCGGCAGCACCTTGCCGGAGGCGTCGGTGAAGCCGAAGCCGAGCAGCTTCGTCATCGCGGCGGCCTTCTTGCCGCCGTCCGCCGCCCCGGACAGGTTCTTGCTGAGCAGCTGCAGGCCCTTGGTGCCCTTCTCGGCGTCCACTCCGGTCTGCTTGAACGCGAACGCCATCCGCGAGGCATCCTCGGTGGACAGCCCCGTGACCCGCTTCAGCTTCGCCACCTCGCCGGCGACCCGCTTGAAGGTGTCGATCGAGTCCTTGCCGAACTTGAGGGCGATCGCCGCACCGGCCGCGATGCCCGCAGCGCCGGCCGCCGCCAGCCCGACGCCGACCTTGCCGACGACGCCCTTTAGCCCGCCCGCCTCGGCCGCGGCGTTCTTCAGCACGCCGGAGACACCCTTGAAGCCCTTCCCGGACCGGATGGCCTGGAGCATGTCCTTGCCGACGCCCTTGAACGAGGCGCCCGACTTCGCGGTGTTCTTCATCTCGCCGGACACGCGCCGCAGCGCCGAGACCGCCGACTTGTCGTCGCCCAGCAGCAGGAACTTGATGGCCTTCGTCACGTCAGCAGCCACGGCCCGCTCCTCACCCCAACCTCATGCAGGCCCGGGACAGCAGGGCCTTGCGCTCTTCCTCGCGGTCGACGTAGTCGCACATCTCCTCGAACTGCCACCACGGCAGGGCCGTGACGGCGTCCGGGGTCAGGCTGCCGAACGTGGCGCAGATCGCCACCGTGTAGCGCTGCAGCAGGGTCCGCACCGGCTCGAACACCGACGGCTCGGGGCGGGCCCGGGGGGTCCGTGGCTCCTCGGAGGAGACGAACCCCCCGTCTAGCCTTTTCCCGCCTCGTCCGCCTCGGCGGTGGGCTCGTCGGCGCCGGCCTCGTCGATGAAGTCGGGCATGTCGGCGATGTCCTCGATGTCCCGCTCCGCGAGGTCGAGCACCTCCAGCAGGGTCATCCGGCCGCCGCCCATGTTGACCGCCGACCACACCCCGACGCGGACCGTCAGGAAGTAGTCGGGGTGGCCGTCGACCCACGCCTGCATGACGCGGGCGCCCTTCAGCGCGGGGTCGGCGTCCGGCTCGGGGTCCTCGAACTCGGACAGGTCGGCGTCGAGGGCGAACAGCGCCTGCATCATCTTGTAGGCCTGGTCGTTGAACCGGCGCGCCCGGTGGGCCGCCTCCGTCCAGCGCTTCAGGCCACAGAACGACAGCCCGGCCACCTTCAGCGCCATCAGCTCCGCATCGAAGCGCAGCGCCAGCGTGCCGGTCACCTCCCCCACCTCGCGGTCGGGGTAGTCGCTCCACTCGGTGGGGATGCCCATCGCGTCGCGGGCGGTGATGATGCGGATCACTTCAGGACCTCTCTCCAGAATGCGTCGGTGACCGACTTCGCGACGGCCTCGGCGAGCGCCGGCGCCTCCTTGTCGAACTGCTCCCTGCCCTTGCCGCCCGGCACCGTCGTGCCGCGCCACACCTGCCGGTTGCCGTACACCGGATGCCGGACCACGCCCTTCTCGAACGCGCCCATGTACATCCCGGCACGGTTCACCAGCCGGATGGAGGCGCCCTTGCGCAGCGTGATCATCATCGAGACCTGGCCGTTCGCACGGATGCGGTCGGCCAGACCTCCACGCTTGGGCATGGCGTCGGCGAGCGCGTTCAGCACCCGCTCGCCGACCGGCTTGCCCTGCGCGCGCAGCTCACGCCTCACGGCGTTCTGGATGGGCTTCTCGGCCCGGGCGAGGTGCTCCCCGGCCCACCGGAACTGCTCGGTGTTCACCCGGATGTCAGCCATCCCCGCCCCCTCAGGTCACAGCGCGCTGTCACCGGTCCGCGCGCACAGCCACAGCGGCTGGGTTGCGGTGCCGTTCCACTTCGCCTCGTAGGAGAACTTCAGGGTCGGGATCTGCCCGTCCATGTTCGGCGTCGGCGGCTCGGTGATGCGGATCGCCGAGAGCACGAACTGCAGCACGTCGGTCCCGGCCGTGAACTTCGGCAGCAGCGAGAACCAGGTGTTGTTGATCCAGTTCGTGCGCAGCGCCTGGATGGCGGGGGTGAACCGGGCCTCGAACTCGCCGCTGACCTTGCGCTGCAGCACCGACGGCTGCGACTTCAGGCCCGTGCCGTCGCCGCGGTAGTCGTCGGTCACCAGCTGGTTCTCGACCTTCATCGACCAGCTGATGATGTCGGTCAGGTTCGTGGTGGCCGACCCGAGGACGGTAGTCGTCGGCTCGGTCAGCGTGCCGGTCTGGCAGGTGAACCCGGCGAAGGTGAACCGGTTCGCGGTCACCCGCGACAGGGACGCCTTCGCGATGTTCGTCACCATGTCCCGCACGTCGATCTCGGCCGACCCGGTGAGCACGCCCGCCTGGTCGATCTTGAACTCGATCGAGTTGACGCTGCACCCGAGGTAGGTGTCGTTCTCGAACGTGCCGTCGGTCATCGGCCGGCACGCCTGCGCGTCGAACGAGTCCAGGTACTGCGACGTGCCGAGGGTGATGTTCTGCTGGTACAGCCCCGTGCTGACCAGGGTGGACGCCCCGGCGCCGAACGCGGACTTGAAGAACCGCCCGAACCCGGACGCCTTCGGCTCGAACTCGTAGGTCAGCGAACCGCCCTTGACGGGCCGGTAGCTGGAGTCGGTGCGGGCCACCACGCCGGCGTCAATCACCTCAGACTCGGCGTCGACCGGGACGAGGTCGCCGGTCAGGTTCGTGTACGGCATGGACCGGTCGATCGTCACGGCAGTGCCGAAGGACGACTCCGGGCCGCTCATGCCGAACTGGGCGTTGCGGTAGACGGTCATGCCTGCTCACCCTCTCCGGGGGTCTCGACGGGCGCCACGACGGGCTGCTCAGGCTGCGGCGGGGCCGAGGCCTCCGCCAGTTCCTTCAGGTGCCGGGAGATCGCGGTGGCGACGAACTCGACGTCGCCCTTCGGCGCCTTCTCCGGCAGGTCCCAGTTGGCCGTCTGGATGACGAGGAGGGCGGCGACGTCCTCGGGGACCTCGACCACCTCACCCCGCTTCACGACCGTGAAGCCCAGCGCTGCGACCTGCACGTCGCCCTGGGGATTGATGTTGCGGATCTTCATCGGGTTCTCCTAGGTGAGTGCCTGGTATGCGAGGCGGAACAGCAGGTAGGCGGTGGCGCCGTACTCGCCGGGCGCCAGGACGGGGAGGTCGACGGACGACAGCCGGAGCTCCCACAGCCCCGCGACGCCCAGCAGGTTCTGGCCGTTCGTGGCGGTGTAGTTGCTGCGGATCGCAGCCACCACCTCGCCGAGGATGCGGTACACGCGGTCGGCGACCTCGGTGAGGTCGTTGCCGCCGCTGGTGGAGACGGCGGCCAGCATGACCTCGCCTGACTCGGCGTAGCCGTCCTCGGTCATCGACGTGCCCCACGTGATCGTCGAGGAGGCGGCCGAGGACTTGCCGGCCGCCTCCGGGTCGGTGACGCCGACCGCGAGGGTGTCGCCGGACTGCAGGGCGCGCGGCTCGCCGAAGCTGACGTTGACGTCCTCGAGGTTGCCGAGGAGGACGACGAGCGCCTTCAGCAGGTCGAGCTGCACGGTGGGGATGGGCAGGGTCATGTCGCCAGCCCTCGAATCAGCAGGTGGTCGGCCATGTGCTCCTCGGCCGCCCGCGGCACGAGGAAGCCGACCGGCCCGTCGGTGGACGTCGCGAAACGACGCTGCGTCCGCAGCGACTGCTGCGCGATGAGCAGCGCCGCGGAGCGAGCCCACGACGGAGCGGCGTCCGCACCGCTGGTGAACGTCACCAGAAGCGGGCCGCCAACCGATCCGCCGTCGAGGCGCCGGAGCGTCTGGCCGACGAAGGTGAACTCGGTGGTGACGACCTCGTCCGTGGTTGCGTCACGCACCTCGACGAGACTGCGCACGCGGCACGACAGCAGCGCCTTGCGCTTGCCGGTGGCGGGCACGTACTCGTCGGTGATCGTGGTGAGGAGGGTCGGGCCGCAGGAGTTGTCGACGTGATCGCATCCAGCGTCGACGGCGAGCTCGAGCCACGGCTCGTCTTCAGCGCTGACGTTCTTGATGAACCCGCGCAGCTCGTCCGGCTTGATCCATGCCGCCATACCGCACCCCCTCGAAGTCGTCCGGTCTCGTGGTGGGCAGA
>CAYZBB010000267.1:0-5986 GCA_964476495.1 uncultured Actinomycetes bacterium
GCCGAGGTGGGGGAGGACAGCGGGTTCTGTGACCGCGCCAAGCTGCTCGGCTTCCGGTTGTTCGTGAACACGGACGTGGAAGTGGGGCACAAGGATGCCCGCATCCTGCGGGGGGCCGACCACCGGAAGGCCGTGGACAACATGAAGTTGCAGCAGCGTCAGGTCGTGGGACTCCTCTCATGACCGCCTACCAGATCGTGACCTACGGCAAGGTGACGGTGGGGGTGGGGATGGTGAGCGGCCACCCCCAGACCGAGTACCTGTTCGGCTGGCTCCGGGACCTCGTGGTGCGGGACACCCGCCTCCACGCAGGCGCGGGGGCGGCGGCGGGGACGCTGGCGGCACTGGTCCGCGAGACGTGGCCGCACCGTCCCTTCTTTGTCGAGGTCCCGCGCAAGGACCAGCTCGGCAGCGTCCGCGTCACCGACGACGGCGAGCCCGTCTCCACCAACCGGCCCAACTAGTGTCGAGCCGCCTCACCCGCATCCTCGTGACGGGCGCGGACGGGATCATGGGCACCGCCCTCCGTCCCTACTTCCCCCACGCCACGTTTGCCCCCAAGGCGGACCTCGACGTGGGGGATGCGGGGAGTGTCCGGCGGTTCTTCTCGGGGCAGTCGTTCGACCTCGTGATCCACGCGGGTGCCGTCACCAGCAACCGGGCCGATCCCGCCGCCTACTGCCAGGTGAACATCGTCGGCACGGCCAACCTCCTCCACCACACCCGGAAGGTGGGCGGGCGGTTCGTCTACCTTTCCACCGATTACGTCTACGCGGACACCGGCCGCCCCCACCCCGAGACGGACCCGCTCCTGCCGGTCAACACCTACGCATGGTCGAAGCTCGGCGGTGAGTGCGTGGCCCAGACCTACGCCCAGAGCCTGATCGTCCGGGGAAGCTGGTACACGACCCTGACGTTCACGGCGGCGGCCACCGATGCCTATACGGGCAAGGTGCCCGTGGACAAGGCGGCCGGCTGGGTGGCGGCGCTGGCCACCTCCACGGTCACGGGCGTGGTGAACGTGGGTGGGGAGCGGCGCAGCCTGTACGAGATCGTGGTGGGCGAGTGCAATCCCAACTGCCGCCCCATCACGCGGACGCAGGTCCAGTTACCCTACCCCGTGCCCCGCGACTCCAGCCTTGACTGCACCCGCCTCCATGTCATCGTCGGCTTCTAGGTGCCGGCTCTGCGGCGGCGCGCTCCGGGAGGTCCTCGATCTCGGGGTCTTGCCGCTTGTGAACAGTTTCCCGCGCGAGGGGCGGGGAGCCGACGACCCACGGTTCCCCCTGGTGCTCGCGACCTGCGCCACCTGCGCGCACTGGCAGCTCCGGGACGCGCTCCCGCCCGCCACGCTGTTCCCGCCGACCTATCCGTTCCGCGCGGGCGCCAGTGCGGGCTGGCGCACCCATGCGGCCCGGCTGGCGGCGGAGGTCACGCAGGCACGGGATGTGGTCTGGGAGATCGGTTCCAATGACGGCACCCTGCTCCGGGCCTGTCTCGCGCACGGGGCCTCGTGGGGGCTGGGGATCGACCCGGCCGCTGCCTCGCCCGACTTGCCGACCGAGGAGCGTCCGTGGGGCTTCGAGTCGGCTGGGGCGCTGCTGGACTTCTACCCGCGCCCGGACCTGATCCTGGCGACCAACGTGCTGGCCCACATCCCCGACCCCCATGCCGTGTTCGCCGGCTGTGCCCGGGTCCTGACCCGGGACGGTCGCGTCGTGGTCGAGACGCCATGGGTCGAGGCGATGCTGGTCCGCGGGGATTACGCCACGATCTATCACGAGCATCTTCACTACTGGTCGCTCGGGGCGCTGGACCGTGTGGCGACCCAGTACGGGTTGCAGGTGCAGCAGGTCACCTATCCGGAGGTGCATGGCGGGTCGCTTCGGGTCGTGTTCACGCGACAGGGCCACGGCCCCGAGATCGGCATGGCCCGCCCCGAACTGCACGTGCGCGACCTCAAGGGCGCCGTGGTGAGTTTCGGGGTGGCGCGGGAGGAAGCCGAGAGGTCGATCCACGACCTCCGCCCGCCGGCCTACGGGTTCTGCGCCTCGGCACGCGGGGTCGTGCGGCTCCACTATGAACGCGGGCTCGCGGACCGGCTGCATGGTGTCTTTGACGACACCCCGGAGAAGCAGGGGTGCCGCATGGCGGGGACCGACCTCCGCGTGCTCCCACCGGGCGACATGGCCGGGGTGGGAAGCCTCGTCGTCCTCTCCGAGCCATGGCACGCACAGGTCCAGGCCCGCTATCCGGGGCTGGTCGCATGACGCGACGCTGGGTGGTCACGGGCTGCCTCGGGTTTCTCGGGCAGGCGCTGACCGAGGCGCTGCTGCGGCGCGGGGATTGGGTCTGGGGGATCGATGCCCAGACCTATGCCGCCGACCCCTCGGCCATCGGACGGTTGCAGGCGTTCCCGACGTTCGTGCCCTGCAAGGCCGACCTCGTGACGCTGGACCGCATCCCGGACGTGGATGGCGTCCTCCATTGCGCGGCCGAGACCCATGTGGACAACAGCCTGGCGGATGCGTCGGTGTTCGTCCGGACCAATGTGCTGGGCACGCAGCGCCTGCTGGACCTGCTGCGGGGCAAGCCGGAACGGCCGCTGCTGGTGCATGTCTCGACCGATGAGGTGCTGGGGTCGCACCATCTGCCCCGGCACCCCGATGACCCGTATCGCCCGTCCAATCCCTACAGCGCCTCGAAGGCGGGCGCGGAGATGCTGGTGCTGGCCGCGATCCGGACGTTCCAGCTTCGCGCCCGCCTCGTGCGGCCAACCAATCTCTATGGGCCGCGGCAGTATCCCGAGAAGCTGATCCCGAAGGCGGTGCGGCGACTGGCCAGCGGACGGCCGGTGCCGATCCATGGCGACGGGAGCGCCCGCCGCTCGTGGCTGGACCTCGGCGATGCCGTGCAGGGGCTGCTGACCGTGCTGGACCGGGGGGAGGATGGGAAGGTCTATCACCTGGGCGGGAACACGAATGCCACCGTCCGGGAGGTGGTCGCCGCGATTGCTGCGGCGCTGGGGATGTCCCCCCTGTCCACCCTGACCGGGAGCACGCCGATCGCGGAATACGAATACCAGCGTCCCGGGCTCGACCTGAATTATGTACTGGACGATCAGGCGACCCGGGCGCTCGGCTGGGCGCCTGAGGGCCACCTGTTCCGCGACCTGCCGGCGCTGGTCGCGTCCCTTGCTGCGGAGGAACGACTGCGATGACCCCATCCCTCTCCTGTGCGATCATCGTCTCGGAGAAGCGCATCCCGCTCGTGGAGGAACACGTCCTGCCCTCAGTGCGGCGGCAGGGGCTGTTCCAGGAGATCCTCGTCGTCGGGGACTTCCATCCGGGCGACGGCTACCGCTACCTGTCCGTGCCGACGGTCACGGGCACGACCATGGATGCCCTGATGAAGCGGGAATGCGCGGCGGCGGCGACCCGCGCGGACGCCCTGCTCTATCTCTGCGACGACCATGTGCTCCTGGACGGCTGGGCCGACGGGTGGCCTGCCTGGGCCGAGGGACGCTGGGGCATCCTGGTGCCCGCCCGCTACACGGTCGTGGACGGGCATCTGGTCCCGATCAACAATGGCACGGATCGCCGCGATCCCCATGCCCCCTACTGCGGCGGGCATGCCGGCATCTTCCGGCGCGAGGTCCTGCGACAGCGCCCGTGGATGGCGGCGCCGCACGACCTGTTCTGGGATCTCGGCCATAGCCGGCAGGTCGTGGACAGCGGGTTCGTGGTGGCGCCCTGTCCCGACCTCCGCGTCTGCGACATCGACCCCAACCCGAAGGAGCACCCCCGCCACTTCGTCTTTGCGGGGGGCGTACCGATGTACCCGGCCGGAGCGCCCACGCCATGAGGTTCCCGATCCGGGTGCATGCGGACGACCGCCGAACGGCCTGGCTCGACGGGTTCGCGGGCGCGGGGCTGCCGGGCGACCTGAACGTGACGTGGGTCGAGCCGGGCGCCATCCTCGCGTGGCATCGGCACGAGCATCAGGACGACTGGATGCTGGTGGTCGAGGGGACACTCAAGGTGGGGGTCTGGCGCGGGCAGCAGGACGCCCCCTTCCCCGGCATGGTCACGACGCCGCAGTGGGTCGTGGATGAAGCCCGGTGGGAGGTGCTGACCGACCGCGACCCCAAGACCCTCGTGATCGAGCGCGGCTGGTGGCACGGTTACCAGAACATCGGGCCGGGCCGGGCCTGTGTCCTCACCTACATCACGCAGCACTACACCCCGCAGGACGAATTTCGTCTTGCCCCGCATCTCGTCCCCCTGTTCTGGGATCGGGTGGCCCGCTAGTGGTCTTGTGGCGGAAGGACACACCCCCGAGTAGATTGTAGGCGTCCGGTCGCGGCAGGGACGAATCCTCCCCATGCAAGGACCGCCGCCTACAAGCCCCTGATAGCCTAGGTCCGGGAACCGGCCACCCCCTTTCCCTGCGCCATGAGGTGCCCTGATGCCGTCCATTTCGTGGAGCGAGTCCGCTCCCGCCAATAGCGACAACCTCGGCCTCGGGGCGCAGGAACTGCGCTCGGCCAAGACGGCCATCCGCACCGGCCTCGACGCCGAGCATGTCTGGCCCTCGACGGGCGGGGATGCGGGGGTCCACCGGCTCGGCAGCGCCCGCGCCTACGTGGGCACCGAGTCGGCGGTCAGCTCCTCCGGCACGGACGGGCGGCTGATGGTGGCCTCCAACACCTCCCGCCTCTTTCACGTCGGCTCGAACGGGACGATGCTGCTGGGCGGGGCGGCGCTGGCGCTACTGGCATCGGGGGGCGGGTCGCTGGACGCTTTTGGGGCCTCCGCCCTTCCCCAGACCCACTACTGGGCCATCCAGAGCACCTTCTCGGTCCTCCGGTCGCAGGGCACCTGCAAGATCACCTACGCGAACAGCGGGTTCAGCGGGGTGCCGGTCAACCTCGTGACGTGGACCGGCGCCAGCCCGACGCAGGCCATCAGCCTCGCCGTCGAGTCGGGCGGGGCCACGGGCTGCACGGTCTACGGGTTCACCTCCTCGGGCAGCGCCCCGAACAACACCCCGTTCGTGCTCGTGTCCATCGGTTCCCGGGTGCTCGGGTAATGCGGGGCCTGTTCCGGCTGTTTCGGCTGTTTACGTCGCCGTTCGGCATCCGCTGCGGCTGGTAGCCCATTATGGCCATCTTTGAAGCCTTTCCGCGAGGAACACCACTAGGGCTGCGCCAGCCGGGTTTCGTTGTACCAGACTATTATTCGGTGGCGCTCAATCTGCCGTCCCCATGCTATTCGCTTGTCTTTGAGCAACTGACCGGCTCTCCGCGTCGGTATTCCAAGGCCGTCCATCGTGCGCGTCGCAGGCGCGGACTTCCTACTTCTCGACGCGGATTCTGGCGCGTGATGGACTAGCCCATGCCCCGGTTCTCCCGGTTCGGCATCCCGCTCGGTGTCACGCCGACGTCCAGCGTCTCGGTGCTGCTGGCGGAGCCGGTGGGCGGTGTCAACCTGACCCAGCCCGCCAGCGACCTCCCGCCCGGTCAGGCCGCCGATAGCGTGAACTGGATCACGCGGCAGGGCTTCCTCGAAAAGCGGGGGATGCTGCTCGCCCGGTCCAGCCAGACCGTCAACCCCGCCACCCCCATCCTCGGCGGGTTCGAGGCGGTGCAGGTGAGCGGCGCCGCCATCCCCTTCGCCTCGACCGCCACCCGTCCCGTCTGGTACTCGGCCGGCTCCTGGTCCTACAGTTCCTACGTCTCGGCCTACGGCACCAACGTGCCGCCCTCGGCCTCCAGCGCCTCGTACTGGGACCTGACCCAGATTTACTCGCCCACGGTGGACGAGAACGTGGTGGTGATGGCGAACCAGTCGTGGCAGACCCTGTTCGTCCAGCAGCTCGGCACCAACGTGTTCTCGACCCTGACCGGCGCCCCACAGGCCCGGTGCGTGGCGGCGTTCGACAGCTTCCTCGTGGCAATGAACGTGCTGGAGGGGACGGCCAACTA
>CAYZBB010000268.1:0-5862 GCA_964476495.1 uncultured Actinomycetes bacterium
GGTGGGGGAGACAGTCGCCGGGCGAGCCTTGTACTGGCCGAGGACGACCCGGGGGCCGGGCTGAACGGAGGATAGGCATCGCACTTGTGGCAAACCGGCAAACGGCCTCACTCCTAGCGGAGGGGAGGTGCCGCGAAGTCAGCGGCATGATCGGGCGGCGCGATACTCAAGCCGGAAGGCTATCGTCCGCGCCGCGGCAAAGTCGGACGTCTCTTGGAGGGTGATCTCTCGATCCGAGTCGGCCTTGAAGCCCTCCGGGTGCTCCGGCTGGGCTGCCGCCGGGTGGTTCAACGAGCGGCCCAAGCTGCGGAGTCAGCGCACCACCCGGTAACGCAGTCGGACCCGGCCACGACCCACCACCTCGCTGCTGAGGAGCTCCAGTCGGGTGGGCCACTCGCCCGGCTCGAGCGGTGCGGCATCGAACAGCGCCGGCGTACCCCGCCCGCCGATTGCCCACGGCAGCAGTTCAACGTCGATCTCGTCCACCAGTCCCTGCCGTAACAGGGCGCCCCCCAGCCGGCCCCCACCCGTGCTGACCACCGTCTCCACACCGAGGAGGGTGTGGAGCAGGTCGAACGCACGGCCCAACGCCACGCGCCGCGCTCCTACCACGAGGTAGGGAATGTGGCGCTGGCGCAGGAGCGCGAGATGCGCTGGCGGCGCTGCCTGCGAGGTGAGTACCAGGCTGTGCCAGCCCGCCCATGCCGCGTCCGGCCATTCGGTGAACTGCAGGTCCACTGCCCCGGCGCCGTCGACCACGGCGAACCAGCGGCGTCCGGGCACGGCGACAATGTCGTCGGGGAGGAAATGGACACCCTCCGGTTCTGGGGCGGGCTCGGCGCCCTGCAAGGCTCCGGCCACCGGGTTGAGGAAGGAGCCACTGCCCTCAAGGAACATCTGCGGTTCGTGGGTGGTGCGCGCCCAGGCGTACGGGTCGGGAAGGTCCGCCGTCATGGCTGTCCAGCGCTCGTCCCCGGCCATCAGGTTCAGACCGGGTGCGAGGGTGAGCCGACCATCGATGGATGCAACGTTGTGGACGACAACGCGAGGCCTCATGGCGTCCAGCATGCAGCACCGGACCCCCGACCAGGACGTCGACGACTGGCTGATTCGCATCGCGCTCACCAGCCCGGCCTCTGCCGACGCCGCCTCGGTCGAGATCTTCATCAGCCCACAGCCAATCCACTGACACGGCCGTCAGGACCCATCCTTGGCCGCGGACATCCCGAGATCGACCGCGCGAACGCGGCAAAGTCGGACGTCTCTTGGAGGGTGATCTCTCGATCCGAGTCGGCCTTGAAGCCCTCCGGGTGCTCCGGCTGGGCTGCCGCCGGGTGGTTCAACGAGCGGCCCAAGCTGCGGAGTCAGCGCACCACCCGGTAACGCAGTCGGACCCGGCCACGACCCACCACCTCGCTGCTGAGGAGCTCCAGTCGGGTGGGCCACTCGCCCGGCTCGAGCGGTGCGGCATCGAACAGCGCCGGCGTACCCCGCCCGCCGATTGCCCACGGCAGCAGTTCAACGTCGATCTCGTCCACCAGTCCCTGCCGTAACAGGGCGCCCCCCAGCCGGCCCCCACCCGTGCTGACCACCGTCTCCACACCGAGGAGGGTGTGGAGCAGGTCGAACGCACGGCCCAACGCCACGCGCCGCGCTCCTACCACGAGGTAGGGAATGTGGCGCTGGCGCAGGAGCGCGAGATGCGCTGGCGGCGCTGCCTGCGAGGTGAGTACCAGGCTGTGCCAGCCCGCCCATGCCGCGTCCGGCCATTCGGTGAACTGCAGGTCCACTGCCCCGGCGCCGTCGACCACGGCGAACCAGCGGCGTCCGGGCACGGCGACAATGTCGTCGGGGAGGAAATGGACACCCTCCGGTTCTGGGGCGGGCTCGGCGCCCTGCAAGGCTCCGGCCACCGGGTTGAGGAAGGAGCCACTGCCCTCAAGGAACATCTGCGGTTCGTGGGTGGTGCGCGCCCAGGCGTACGGGTCGGGAAGGTCCGCCGTCATGGCTGTCCAGCGCTCGTCCCCGGCCATCAGGTTCAGACCGGGTGCGAGGGTGAGCCGACCATCGATGGATGCAACGTTGTGGACGACAACGCGAGGCCTCATGGCGTCCAGCATGCAGCACCGGACCCCCGACCAGGACGTCGACGACTGGCTGATTCGCATCGCGCTCACCAGCCCGGCCTCTGCCGACGCCGCCTCGGTCGAGATCTTCATCAGCCCACAGCCAATCCACTGACACGGCCGTCAGGACCCATCCTTGGCCGCGGACATCCCGAGATCGACCGCGCGAACGCGGCAGAACCGGGCGTCCCGTGCGCGATACGTCGAGGTGGACTTGAGGGGCTGCCAAGGCGCAAGGTCCCACTCGGGAAGTCCCGGGATCGCTCCTGCGTCATCACGATGGCCCGGGGTCGGGCAGGCCGAAGCCGAGTGGCAAGCATGCCCATTGCCGTTCGACACTGCCGGGCGCAGGATGGAATGGTTCCCAGGAGGAGTGCCATGCCCAGTGGTTACCTGCCGGGCCTCAACCGGACCTGGTATCGCGTCGGAGCGATTGTGATGATCGTGGTCGGGGTGGTGTTGTCGATTCTGACTTTCACCGGCGTGATCGGCGGTGGCATCGTGATGGGGATCCTGTGGATCGTGGTGGCCCTTGCGGGCGCCGTCGGTCTTGCCGACGCACTACGGAACGGTTGACCGGCCCTCAGCCGTCACCGGGGGTGCCGGCAACGATGATCATGGCGGCCACTTCACCCGAGGCCGCGCACAGCCGCGCCGGGTTTCAGCCGGCCCCATCCCGTCGCTGGTCTCCATCCCCGGACCGGACTTAGTCGGCTGCGAGGTTGGCCAGTTGGCCGGCACGATCCTTGCCGTCGTTGCAGCCCTCGAGGGCAAACCGGCGCCGCGGACAGGACCGCGCGTGCGGCTGTCCCAATCGGACGGGGCGCTGACACCAACTGGCTGCGCCCGACCAAGCCAGCACCTCAGCAGCCTCAACGCCACCGATGTCCGTCACAACCCGGCCTTGCACCAGGCGCCCCGGATGGCGCGCCGGCTTAACCAGGCCGCGGCATGATCGGGCGTTCAGAGGCGCGAGATTGAGGTCGCCTTCATCCCTTCCTCAGCCCTCACCAAGGTGTGTCGGGCGAGCTTCGTCGCCGGGGGGATCATCAATCCCGGCAAGGCGTACGAGCGGGTCGACTACGCCATCCCCGTTCTGGTGGCTACCTCGTCGAGCACGCAGCGAGTCGATCTTCCCGGCCCGCTGCACCACGTTCGCTGACCCGGTGAAGGCAACCGGCAGACGCCGTGCAGAGTTGGTCCCCGGTCCGTGATTGGGCTAGCTCCGGTCAGACCGGTTCTGGAGTGTCGACGGGCAGGGTGGCGGCAGGCTGGGCGGCACCTGTCAAGGGAACGGCGGTATCGTGCGCGCCTTGTGAGCCAGGTGCTGCCATGGGGTGGTGAGGCGCTGGGTGGCAGGTATACGCAAGTACGACCAAACACCTTGACATCTAATAACTAGAAGTCTAGTAATGATCCTTGACGGAATCGCCGTCCATGGCAGGAGGAGAGCTCGATGACAACCTTGGTAGTGCGACACACAGTCCAGGATTTCGACACGTGGAAGTCCGGGTTCGACGCCCATGACGAGGTGCGTCGCGGTCACGGGTCGACCGGATACCAGGTGCTTCATGACGGGAACACCGTCCTTGTGCTGATCGCGTTCCCGGACGTGGCCTCGGCGCAGGCCTTCCAGTCCGATCCGGGCCTGCGTGAGGTCATGGCGAAGGCGGGAGTCATCGGCGCTCCTGACATCAGTGTCTGGACTGAAGCCGACGAGGCGCACAACTGACTGGCGAGCGACCCGAGGCGTCGACGGGCTCCTGGACCGGGAGCCGGTCGGCGCGTGCCGGTGAGAGCGAGTTCGAGCGGGAGTTCCCGGGCGGCTCGGAGTCGGCGAACGCGACCGCCTTTGCCTTGGTCCGGACTGCGGAGGCGTTCCTTGCGGCCTTCGACAAGGGGTTGCGGCACCATCACCTGTCCCGGGCTGGACGGGAGGCGTTGGCGATCCTGGAAGGTGCCGGCCAGCCCCTGTCGCCGACCGTCATCGCCGAGCGTCTCATCGTGACCACGGCCAGCGTCACCTCGGTGCTCGACACCCTCGAGGGTCGCGGGCTGGTCGAGCGTCAACGCCACCCGAGTGACCGGCGTCGAGTTCTCGTGATGATCACTGACGATGGGATCGCGCTGGTCAACCGGTTCCTGCCGGAGATGATTGCCGCGCAGACCGCGGCGCTCTCCGGCCTCTCCGAGCCGGAACGCACGCAGCTGATCGGGCTACTGGCCAGAGCAGCAGCGGGACTGGCCGACATCGGCATCGACGAGGCGGTGCGGACCGCCGCCCCGCGGGTCGTGCCCCGCCGCGACTGATGCCGTCGACCGGCTTGTCGTCCCGCGCGACGGGAGCCAGGCTGTGGATCGCCCGGCTCGGGCGGGATCGATCGCGCTGACCGCGGCAGACATCCCAGGTTCTGAAATGTCAAGCGGCGGCTTGGGATTGGTGGTTCCAGGCGAGTGTTTCGTCGTAGAACTGGCCGGTCTTGAGGCAGCCGTGGAGGATGCCGACCCATCGGTTGGCGAGTTGGCGGAGGGCGGCTTGGTGGCCGATGTTTCTGGCGCGGAGGGACTTGTAGTAGGCCTTGGCGCCGGCGGAGCCGCGCATCGAGCAGAACGCCCACTGTTGGAGGGCGTCGGCGAGTCTCTTGTTGCGGGCGTAGCGGGCCAGGACGATCTTCTTGGTTCCCGAGGCTCGGGTGATGGGGGCGGTGCCGGCGTAGGCCTTGCGGGCCTTGGCGTCGACGTAGCGGGTCGGGTCGTCGCCGAACTCGCCCAGGACCCGGGCCGCGAGGATCACACCGAGGCCGGGCAGGCTGGTGTAGAACTCAGCGTCCGGGTGCCGACCAGAATGCTCGGCCACCACCTCGCCGAGGGCGTCGATCTGCTCGTTGAGGGTGCCGATGATCGCGACCTGCGCGGCCGCGATCGCGGCGAACGCTGTCTGGACCGGTGCGGCTTGGCGCAGTTCGCCGGCCCGCAGGACGGCCAGGATCCGGTCGGCGACCACCTCCGGGCTGCGGCGGTGAGCCATGGCCAGGGCGGCCATCACCTGCCGCTTGGTCAGCCGGGCGGCCGCATCAGGGTCGGGGGCCAGCCGCAACAGCTGCAGGGTGTCCGGCGCGTCGAGCTCGTCGAACGCCTTCAGGGCGGCCGGAAAGGACTCCCGCAACGCCGAACGCAGCCGCAGGATCTGACGGGTCCGGTCCCATATCAGCGACTGGTGGGTCCGGGCGGCGAGCTTGACCGCCTCCGCCAACGCGCTGTCGCCGGCGACCTGCCGATGATTGGGCCCGGTCCAACCGGACGATCTCGGCCAGGATGTGAGCGTCCCCGGCATCCGACTTCGCCCCGACGTCGAGTGCCGCTCCCGGTACCGGGCCGACGACAACGGGTTGATCGCATACACCCGGTAGCCGGCCGCGACCAGCGCCGCAACCCACGGTCCCCGCTCGGTCTCGATCCCCACCACGACGTCGGTCGCCGGCTCGCCCGGCCCCGACGGTTCGGGCAGGTGCTCACCGATCAACGCGTGCAACCTGGTGATCCCCGCCAACCCCTCAGGCAACCGGCGCCGCGCCAACGTCCGGCCGGTCTCGTCGAGGACCTCCACGTCGTGGTGGTCCTCGGCCCAGTCATCACCCACGGAACAACATGCCCGCCTCCCGGTGCTCGATGCCTGTAGTACCCGGCAGCGCGGAGAGACGACCCGGCGATCTCATGGCCCAAGTGCTCACCCACC
>CAYZBB010000269.1:0-5614 GCA_964476495.1 uncultured Actinomycetes bacterium
GGCTACGTCGCGTGCCGCTGTGGCGCGTTGAAGGTGGAGGGGACGCTCCGCAAGGGGCTGTGCGCCGAGTGCATCCGCGCCGGGGTCCACCACCTCGAACTGGTGCGCCTCGACGAGCGCCCGGCCCCGAAGCGCCCCACCCGTGGCCGGAAGAACAAGCCACTGACCGACGAGGCGAAGGACCGCAAGCGCCGCTGGAACCGCGCCCGGTCCCGCGCCCTCATGCGCCTGGCGCGCCTGCACCACCCGCTGTACGAGGTGCTGCTCGCCGAGGAGTTGGCGTCCGAGGGCCTCGATCCCCGACTCGACGTGCGCTCCCCCGGCGCCGGTGGCTTCGAGCGGGAGATGAACCGCTCCGCTGTGGGACAGTAGGCCCATGTCGCGCCCCATGGTCTCCGACCCGATCGGTCACGTCACCGCCTCCGCTCAGATCGTGGACCTGTCCAAGTCGGTGGAGGTCCGCCGCCAGCGCCTCGCCCGCCGTGAGTGGCAGCGCTACGTCTGGGGCTTCTACCGGACGCTCCCCGAGGTCCGCTACCCGGCCAACTACATCGGCAACGCGCTCTCGCGCTTCACGATGCGCCCGGCCCTGTTGGACCCCGACTCCCCCACCGCCGACCCGCGAGTCCCCGAGTCCAAGAACCGACCGGCGATCATCGGCGCCGCCGAGGACATCCTCGCCGGGTTGCAGGGCCCGCAGGGTGGCATCGGGGAGATCCAGCGCCGCTACGGGCTGAACATGAACATCGCCGCCGACGGCTACCTGTTCGCCCCTCCCGCCGAGCGTGGGCGCGACGCCGAGTGGGAGTTCCTGTCGACCAACGAACTGCGCTTCACCGAGTGGCGCGGCGTCGGTGAGCGCGCCTGGCGCGACCCGCTCGGCTCCGGCGACGACCCGACCGAGGACGACCTGATCCCCGACGACGCCTACCTGCGCCGGTTCTGGTACTCGCACCCCGAGTACAGCCAGCAGGCCGACGGGCCGCTCGAGGCCCTCAAGGACGACTGCCAACGGCTGCTCGACCTGAACGACTCGATCAGCGGGCGCATCCTGTCGCGCCTCGCCTCGGCGGGCATCCTGTTCATCCCGAACTCGATCTCCATGCCGATCACCCCGCAGCCCGAAGGCTCCGACCTCGCGGACATGGACCCGGTGATCGCCACCATCATCGACATGATGCAGAAGGCGATCCAGAACCGTGGGACCGCCGCAGGGGTCATGCCGATCATCATGCGCGGCTCCGACGAGGCCGGCGAGAAGATCAAGCACATCACCCTGGACCGGGTGATCGACGAGGGCGAGATGCGCCTGCGCGACGAGTTGCGCCAGACCATCACCCGCGGCCAGGACCTCCCCATCGAAGTGCAGACGGGGATGGGTGAGGCTTCCCATTGGGCCAACTGGTCGATCTCGGACTCAACGGTGACCAACCACCTGCAACCACCGGCCGACCGCTTCGCCGATGGTCTGCTGCGTGTGTTCCTCCGACCAGCGCTCGCCGACAACGGATTCCCCCAGCAGGAGATCGCCACCGTCACGGTCATCGCCGACGGGTCCAATGTCGTCACCCGCCCGAACGCCGCCGAGGACTACCGCCAACTTCACGACCGCATCACGGTCAGCGACAAGGTGCTGCGCGAGAAGTCGGGGGCGGAGGACGCCGATGCACCATCGGAGGAGGAGTACGTCCGCATCCTTGGTCGCCAGATCAAGAGTCCGTACCTCGCCACCTTCGGCATGGACGTGGCCGAGTCCTTCGACTGGGAGAAGATCGAGGCGGGCAAGCCTGCTGGCGCACCCGGCGTCGGTGGGACTCCCTCGTCGCGCCTGCCCGCCGACTCGTCCAAGCCCGCTGGGGCGCCGGGGGACGTGAGGAAGTAGCACGGCGTGACATGGGGCTGACCCCTGTGCGATCCTTCGCGCCAGTCTCCAAGGAGGACCCATGCTCGACACCCTGACGCCGATCAAGACCTTCGGCTCGCACCCGGACGCGCCGCCCGAGGGGATGCTCACCGGCATCTACTTCAACGACATGGTGAAGCTGAACCTGCGCACCGCGGACGGCCGGCTGCTCCGCGACGGTGGGTTCGGCACGCGGGAACTGCCGATCGCGTTCTCGGTGATGACCGCCACCCAGCACGGCGAGCCCGGCCGGGCCGAGGTGTCCGGCATGGTCGATCTGATCGAGGTCTACGACGACGGCTCGGTCAAGGCTCGGGGCTGGATCATGGACTCGCCGCAGGCGCGCATGGCGGGCCGCATGGTGCAGATGAAGGTGCTGCGCGGCAACTCGGTGGAGCTGTCGGTGCGCAACTACGAGGTGGACTTCGACCTCGAGGCCATGAAGCTCCTGATCGACTTCACCGACTACCAGATCAGCGCCACCACCCTGCTCGCCAACCCGGCCATGGAGGGGTGCTTCGTGGAGTTGGAGGACCCCGAGTTCGACTTCGGCGAGCCGGTGATGAGCGAGGACGCCATCACCGCTGCGTCGTCGTTCACCGAGGGTGCCTTCGTCCCGACCATGCCCGGTGTCGCGCTCCCTGCCGGCGTCGGAGCGTTCTCCGTGCTGGAAGCCGGCGCCGAGGTCACCGTGGACGTCGACCCGTCCGCCCCGCCGTCCGAGTGGTTCGCCGACCCCGGCTTCGACGAGGTGACCCCCGGCCGCATCCGTGCCGCCGACGAGCACGGCCGCATCGAGGTCTACGGCCACATCGCCGCGTGGGGTCGGCCGCACCTCGGGGTGCCCGGCACGACCCTCATGGCGCCGAAGTCGCGCAGCGGCTACGCCTACTTCGCCAACGCCGAGGTGCTCACCGCCGACGGCGAGTTCCTCCCGGTCGGCGTGCTCACCTACGGCGGCAACCACGCGGCCAAGTCGCTCGACTGGCGCGAGGCGCAGGCCCACTACGACGACTCGTGCAACGCGTGGGCCGCGGTCGCGGTGGGCGAGGACGAGTTCGGCATCTGGTATCACGGCTACGTGCTGCCCGGCACCGACAACGACGTGGTGACCCGCTGCCGCTCGCTCGGCATTTCGGGCGACTGGCGACGCATCGGCGGCAACCTCGAGATGGTCGCCGCCCTGTCCGTCAACGCCCGCGGCTTCCCGCTCGCCCGCCCGTCGGCCTTCACCGAGTCCGGTCGCCAGACCTGCCTCGTGGGCGCCGGTGCCATCGCGCCGCTCGATGCCGACGCCGGCCTGCTCCGCGACGGCTACGTCCCGCTCGACCCCGAGTCGCGGGTGGCGCTCAACATGGTCGCCAACTTCGCCAAGCGCGCCGAGGCCAAGGAACTGCGCGAGGAACTCCTCGCCGACCAGGCCGCGGAACTCGCCGACATCGAGGCGGCGCTCTGATGGGCTGCGGCTGCTCGAAGAACAAGTCGGCGAAGCCGAAGCGGAAGCCGAGAGGGCGCTAGACTTCTCCTAGCTTCCTAGGCACTTCTCGCATCCCCCGGTGGCAGTGCCGGGGGATGCGTCGCGTCTGTGGGTCCGCGACGTCGCGGAGTCGGCGTCTCACATCTATCGAATCGCGCCGTTCGGCTGGACATGGGTTCGATGGTGCCGTGACACTCAGCGCCACGAGGGGCCTCCGCCCCCGATCCGCCATAGGAGTCAGCCCATGTTTCCGGCCATCCCCGAGAACCTCAGCGAACTGAGCGACGAGGCCCTCGCCACCCTGCGCGCCGCACTGCGGACCTTCGCGCTCGACGTCGTGACCCGCTCCAAGAGCGAGAACCTCAGCGACGACGACATGGGCAACGCCCGGCTCGCCAAGGCCACGATCGACCAGATCGACGCCCTGTCCTCGCAGCGCGCCGAGGCCGCCGCCGAACTGGCCGACCTCGAGTCCTCGTTGGAGGACGAGCCCGAGGCCGACGAGGACGCCGACGAGGCGACCGACGATGGCGACGAGGACGAGGACGGCGACGACCTCGGTGACGAGTCCGGTGACGACACCGAGGACGAGAGCGACGAGGCCGTGACCGCCTCCGCCCGGCCCCGCGCCAAGGCCGACCCCGCCCGCACCTCGGCCAAGGCTGGTGGCATCACCAAGGCCCCGACCGCCCCCGACGCCCTCGCCCAGAAGTTCACCGCCCTCGCCGGCGTGAGCGGCTTCTCGGCCGGTGACCAGTTCGAGTCGATGCACGACGTGTCGGCGGCGCTGGTGGAGCGCTTCAAGGACATCCAGGGTGGCGGCACCGAGCGCATCGGCGTCGCACAGATCAAGGGCCGCTTCGCCGAGGGCACCGACCTCGAGCCGGGCCTGATCGGCTACGGCGACCCCACCGACGCCATCACCGCCGGCCTGGACTGCGTGCCCCGCGAGCCGATCTACGACGTCGGCTGCGACTCCTCGCAGGCCCGCCCGTTCGCCAACTCGCTGCCCAACCGCCGTGCCCCCCGCGGCGGCTACAGCGTCTACCCCTCGCCCAAGCTGTCGGACGTGACCGACGGCTCCTCGGGTGACGGCACCGGCGCGTGGGAGCGGTCCGACGACGCCGTGGACTCCGGGTCGGTCAAGTCGGCCTGTGCGGTGATCCCGTGCGGCACCCCCGACGACTACGACATCTGGGGCGTGTACCGCTGCCTCACCGTGCGCAACCTGCACCAGATGACCCACCCCGAGCTGGTGGCCGCCTTCATCAACAAGCTGGGCGCCCTCTGGTCCCGCCTGGCCGAGACCACCCTCATGAACGCCGCGCTGAACTCGCCCAACCTGGTGCCGGTCGACGGCATCGTGCAGGACGACCTCGGCGCGACGGTCAACATCCTCGACAACCTCGTGCAGACCGCCATGGTCTACACCGAGCAGGAGCGCTACGACGACGGCATCCGCTTCGGCGTGTGGCTCCACCGCTGGGTGCTCACCCTGCTCATCCGTGACTGGATGCGCACCCCCAAGTACAACCCCACCATGGCCGATCTGGTCGCTGCCCGCGGCGAGGTGGAGGCGGCGTTCTCCCGTGCCGGGTTCAACGTCCACTGGGTCATCGACAGCCCCGAGGGCTGGGCCGAGATCGGCACCCAGGCCGCCGGCGACCTCGAGGGTCTCCCGGTCCGGGCCGACATGCTCATCATGCGTGAGGGCAACACCGCCCGGCTCGACGAGGGCTCCATGACCATCGGCGTGACCAACCGCACGCCGTGGGACAAGGAGGACATGGCCCGCAACCAGTTCACGATGTTCTGGGAGTCCTACGAGGGCCTGATCGACTACGGCTGCCCGTCGTACTCGCTCAAGATCGACGGCATCTGCGCCAACGGCCTCGTGAACTACGCGCCGGCCGAAGCGCCCGTCTGCGGCTCCTGATCTGATCCGACCCTGACCCGAACCCCCCTCGGGTCAGGGTCGGCCGATCACCGGGGGAGAAGGTACGATGGAGGGCCGGGGAAGTTGTCCCCGGCCCTCCATGAGTCAGACCACTGGGAGGTCCGACATGACGCAGCGTACCAAAGGACAAAACCAGCCACTTGTCGGTCGGATGGTCGATCTGATGCGCGTGCAGCCCAATGGCTGCATCTGGCTGGACCTACAACCGTCCAGTCACGGGTACGCCGTCATTTGGGTTGAGGGGCGCCCAACTCGCGCCCATCGTGCTGCCTACGAG
>CAYZBB010000269.1:5624-5859 GCA_964476495.1 uncultured Actinomycetes bacterium
TGGTTGTCGACCACGAGTGCCACAACGCTGACGAGACGTGTGTTGGCGGGCCGACGTGCCTGCACCGTCGGTGTGTCAACCCGGAGCACCTTCGCCTGGCCACGACCGCTGAGAACTTGGCAGCCAGTTCCAGAACCATGGTTGGGATTGGGCTTCGGAGGACCCACTGCCCGCAGGGGCACGAGTTGACCCCGGAGAATGTGTACTGGCGTCCCGGTGGTCGCGCCAAAGAATG
>CAYZBB010000270.1:0-5853 GCA_964476495.1 uncultured Actinomycetes bacterium
CGTCGCGGACTGATTGACCCGTGGCGCCCCGCTCGTCGGGGGCGGGGCGCCCCAATCAGAAGGACCCACGATGACCGAGCAGGAACGCCGACCGGTGGTCGGCGACGGCTGCCAGTGCTTCGTCACTCCGGAGTCGCAGTGGACGACCCACTACGGCGCCGTGGAGCCCGGCTCGCAGGTCGAGCAGAACCCGCAGTGCCGCGAGCACGCCATGCACGCGCTGGCGATCTGGTGCCCCCGTCACCGGGTGGTGGAGCCGCTGACGACGATCCATGCCGAGGAGCTGATCCACGGTCTGTACGCGGCTTGGTTCGACCAGCGGAGCGAGCCGGAGGAGCCGCGGGACTGGGACGGCCTGGCCTTCCTCTGCCCCACCGAGCTGCACCGCACCCTGATGGACCCGGAGATGTACGCCGAGCACATCGAGGCGAACGTCGACGCCCGTATCGTCGCCGAGCTTGGAGAGGACGCACTGCGGTGACCGCCACTGAGCCGACCGGTGTCGAGCGGATCGCCGCCGAGCGCCAGGAGCAGATCACACGTGGCTATACCCCGGACCACGACTTCGATCACCACCACCCGGAGGAGCTGGTTCAGGCGGCCAGGGCGTACCTGCTGATTGAGCAGCAAGCCCATCTGGCGTACGGGCTCTGGCCCTTCAACCCGGGCTCGTTTCGTCCCGGCAGTGACCGCCGGGACGAACTGGCCAAGGCGGGCGCACTGATCGCCGCTGCGATTGACGCCTACGACGAAGAGGCCCGGCGGCATGGCTGAGCGCAAGCGCCGCCTGTACCGGGCCGATCCGGCACATGATCCATTCGCCCGCGAGTGCGTGCAGGTCGGAGTACCCGCCTCCGACCTGCACGACGGGTCATGTCCGGCGTGCCGTGTCATGTCGTCTCTGGTGGACCTTGATCCCGACTTCGGACCCGCCGACCTGGGGCGGCCACCGACCACCGACGAGAGCGAGGCGTCATGAGTGCGCCCAAGATCGTCGCGATCGCGGAGGCGTTCCGCCAGGCATGGCGCACGGACTCCGGCCGCCGGGTCATCCACTGCTTCGGCAGGTTCACCGGTGCCGACTGGGATCTTGCCGGCGTCGTCCGAGAAATCACTCACGCCAGGACGATCCGCTGGCACTCCTGGCTCGGTCACGACCTTGACGTCCTTGCCCAGGACGGGAGGCGTTGGCGATTCGAGGTCGCGCACCCGTTCGATCCGGCGTGTGACTGTGACCGCTGCCTGGACATCTGGACGGGCATGCAAGCCGCGGCGGCGGCGCGGCCATGAGGTACCACTCCCCCAAGCGCCGGCAGTCCACCCGCGACCTCCGCGAGCTGCGGCCGATCCTCGTCGAGCGAGCGGACGGAAGCTGCGAGAAGTGCGGCGAGCCATTCAACGTGGATGACCGCGGCGAGCCGATCGCATCCCTGCACCACCGGAAGGCCCGTACCCAGGGCGGCCTGGACACCGCCGACAACGCGCTGTTGGTGCATATGCACTGCCACACCATTTACCCCAACTCGATCCATATGACCCCCGCCTGGTCGGTGGAGAACGGGTGGATCGTCCCCCGCGGCCAGGACCCCGCCCGTACCCCGGTGATGATCGCCGGCCGGATGTGCTGGCTCCGGCCGGACGGGACCGTCGAGCCCGTCGATGGATGCATGACTTGCGGCTCCGGTGATTGCTCCCCGGAGCGCTGCCAGAACTACGCCTACCAGGAGGACTGATGACCAGCAAAGCGGCCGACATGGTCGACGACGAGTTCCACAGGGCTTTCCGGCTTCCCGTGACCGACCTGCCCGACCGGGTGCTCAAGGGCCCGAACCACCAGGCGCCGGACATCGCTTCCCTGATCATCGGGAGCCCGGCATGACCGACCGCACGATCGGCCTCACCGGCAAGGCCCGCTCCGGTAAGAGCACCGTCGCCGAGATCCTCCGCCGCGACCACGACTTCACCGTCGTCAGCTTCGCTGACACGTTGCGGGACATGGCGCTGGCGATCGACCCGTTCATCCCGCTGAACCACTCGCTCAACCTGGTTCGTCTCTCGACGATCGTCGAAGCCCGCGGGTGGGAACGTGCCAAGGACGGGTTCCCCGAGGTCCGCCGGTTCCTCCAGCGGCTCGGCACCGACGCAGTCCGCAACCACCTCGGGCAGGCCGCATGGGTGGATGCGTGGTGGGCGAAGGTCGACCGGCTCGGAGCCGCTGACGTCGTCGCCGCGGACGTGCGGTTCGCCAACGAAGCAGAGAGCGTCCACGGATTCGCCGGCGAGGTCTGGCGCATCGAACGCCCCAACCTCGTCGACCCGTCCGGTGCTGCTGGGCATGTCAGCGAGGCAGGCATCCCTGACCACCTGATCACGCTGACCATCGTCAACGATGGGTCGCTCGATGACTTGGCCAGCGCGGTGGCCGACGCTCTCGCTGGGCACTGGCAGGCGGGGATCCTCCGGTGACCGACTACGGGACGTTCCTGGCATCCAAGGCCCGGTCTGCCGAGACCGCCGGCCGACCATGCACCCCCGACGATGTCAACCCGATCCTGCACCCGTGGCAGCGGGAGATCGTGGCATGGGCGGTCCGAACAGGCAGGGCAGCCCTGTGGGAGGACACGGGGCTCGGCAAGACCATGCAGTCCATCGAGTGGGCTCGGCTCTCCGGTGACACCTCACTGATTGTCGCCCCACTGGCCGTCTGCGCACAGACATGCAGGGAAGCCGAGAAGCTGGGCATCGTCGCCCGGTATGTCCGCGACCCGGAGCAGGTAACCGGGCATGGAGTGTGGGTCACCAACTACGAAATGGCCGACCGGTTCCCGCCGACCCTGTTCGACGCCGTGGTCTTGGACGAAGCGTCCATCCTGAAGAACTCATCGGGCGCCACACGGACGATGCTGATCGAGCATTTCCAGCCCGTCCGACGTCGGCTCGCCTGCACTGCGACGCCGGCGCCGAACGACAGCGAAGAGCTGACCAACCAGGCCGAGTTCCTCGGTGTCATCAGCCGTGTCGAGATGCTCGCCGCCTACTTCGTCCACGACTCCGATGCCGGTTGGCGGCTCAAGGGTCACGCGCGCGGGCCGATGTTCCGGTGGATGTCGACGTGGGCCGTGGCGATCAGGATGCCCTCCGACATGGGCTACCCCGACGAAGGCTACATCCTGCCCGGCCTGGACATCCAGGAACACCTGCTCGACGTCGATGTCGTCCCGGACGGCCAACTGTTCGCAACCGACCTCGGTGGCGTGGGCGGTCGAGCAGCGATCAGGCGATCCACACTGGATGCCCGGGTCGGCAAGGTGGCCGAGCTCGTCGCCGCGGAACCCGACGAGCCGTGGGTGCTGTGGTGCGGGCTGAACGACGAGGCCGACCGCTTGGCCGATCTGATCCCGGGGTCGGTCAACGTTCACGGGTCGCTGTCTGCTGACGACAAGGCCGACCTGCTCCTGGGGTTCGCCGACCGGGCGATCCAACACCTGGTCGTGAAGCCGTCGATCGCATCCCAGGGCCTCAACTGGCAACACTGCGCCCGCATGGCTTTCGTCGGGTTGTCCGACTCGTACGAGGCGTACTACCAGAGCATCCGCCGGTGCTACCGATACGGGCAGGTCAGGCCTGTCATCGCCCACATCGTCCTGTCCGAACTCGAAAGACAGATCGCCGCCAACGTGCGCCGCAAGGAACGAGAGGCCGCGCACACGATGGCCGAACTCGTAGCAGCCATGAGAGACGCGAAGGAACTCGCCGCATGAAAGCCCCCTACATCACCGACGACGAAACTGGTAACGGCTGGCACGCCATGCTCGGCGACTCCTGCGAGCGACTCGCCGAGCTCCCCGACGAGTCCATCGACATGTCCGTCTGTTCCCCACCATTCGACTCGCTCTACGTGTACAGCGCCAGTGAGCGAGACCTGGGCAACTCCCGGGACCGGACCCAGTTCCTGGATCACTACCGGTTCATCATCCGCGAGCAACTCCGGGTCACCAAGCCCGGCCGGATGGCGTGCATCCACGTGCAGCAGGTCGCGGTCAAGAAGTCCGTCGTCGGGTACGTCGGGCTGACCGACTTCCGTGGGGACGTCATCCGCGCCTTCCAGGCCGAGGGGTGGATCTACTTCGGCGAAGCCACCATCTGGAAGGACCCGCAGGCGCAGAGCATTCGGCTCAAGGTGCAGCAGTTGGCGTTCAAGTCGAAGAACACCGATAGCGCCCGCATTCGGCCGGCCTTGGCCGACTATCTGCTGATCTTCCGGAAGCCCGGCGACAACCAGATCCCCATCCCCCACGACGTCCACACGGGCGACTTCACCAACGACGACTGGATCGAATGGGCGTCGCCGGTGTGGTTCGACCACCAGGAGGGGGGTTGGCTAGGCGGTGAGTGGGTCGCCCCGGTCTGGCAGGGCATCAAGGAGACCGAGACCCTGAACTACCGGTCCGCCAAGGAGAACGGCGACGAGCGGCACATCGCGCCGTTGCAGCTGGAGTTCATCCGCCGCTGCGTGATCATGTACAGCAACCCCGGCGAACTCGTCCTGTCCCCGTTCATGGGCATCGGCTCCGAGGGCCACGTCGCCATCCTCAACGGCCGCCACTTCATCGGCTGCGAACTGAAGGGGTCGTACTGGCGGCAGGCGGTCGCCAACCTCCGGGCCGCTGAAGCCGAGGTCACCGCTCTGTCCCTGTTAGACACGGAGGCCTCGTGAGTACCGACACGATCTCGGTCGGCCTTGTGGCGTGTGGGAAGTCGAAGCTTTCCGACGCCGCTCCAGCCAGGGCTCTCTACACTGGTTCGCTGTTTCGCGCGGCCGCCGAGTACGCGCAGAGCACTTACGACTTCTGGTATGTCATCTCGGCCAAGCACTATCTGCTGCACCCGGACGACGTGATCGAGCCCTACGACAGATCACTCCGGGACCTCGGCCCGGGCGACACTCAACACTGGGCGATCATGGTCGACAGCAGCCTCCGCGGTGGGCGTCTGCCGCAGACCGGTGGACGTAGCAACTGCGAGGAGAAGGGCCCCCATCTCGGGCAGTGGATCCGCGCCGGTGGTGCCGTGGACCTCTACCTGCATGCGGGACGCGACTACGCTCAGCCGCTCCTGGACTGGGGCGGCCTTCGGGGTGTCGACAGGTGGGCGACGGTGCACACGCCGATGGCCGGGTTGCAGATCGGTGAGCACCTGCACTGGTACGCCAAACGGCGGGCGACCGTGGATGTCGAGGCGGCATCGTGAGTCGCCGACCGCAGACGAAGCCACGCACCGCCGAGCATCGGCCAGCCAAGCGCAAGCGCCGGTTCCGCCACGACGACCTCGTTGCAGTGGACGCATTCTCGGGGTTCGGAGGTTTGACTCAGGGCGTCGAGCAGGCTGGGTTCACCACGATCATGGCGGCCAACCACAATGCCTACAAGGTTGGGGTGCACGAGGCGAACCATCCGGACGCCGAGCATTGGATCGCAGACCTGGTCGATCCTGAGTCTTCCGACTACCACTCAGCACGCGATCTTCCGCCTGCGACGCTGTTCGTGGCCGGGGTTTCATGTACCAATCACTCGATCGCCAACACGAAGCGCGCTTACGCGCAGGGGATCTCGCTATTCGACCTGGACGACCCGGAGTACGACGCGAGGGTGACTCGGTCGGAGATGGACCGAGCGACGGCGAATTGTGTTTTGGCTTACGCTGACCAGCACCATCCGCTGCTGATCCTGGTGGAGTGCACCACCCAGCTGCAGTCCTGGGGTTCGGCCCTGCCCGGGAAGACGAAGGTCGGCGACGGTACGACGTACCGGTGGTGGCTCAAGCAGTTCGACACCCTCGGCTACCGCTACCGGG
>CAYZBB010000271.1:0-5841 GCA_964476495.1 uncultured Actinomycetes bacterium
CACCAGCGGCAGCTTCTCGATCTTGTGCTTGCGCAGCAGCCCGAGCGCCGCCGACGCGCTCACCCCGACCGGTGCGGTGACCAGCGGCATCTTCGTCATGACCTCGCGGACCGGCCGGGACTTGTCCACCTCGAAACGCATATCCCGGTTGGTGATGATGCCCGTCAGGCGCCCGTCGGCGTCGGTGACCGGCACACCGGAGATGCGGAACTTGGCGCAGAGCGCATCCGCCTCGGCCAGGGTGGCGTCCGGCCGGCAGGTCACCGGATCGGTCACCATGCCCGCCTCGGACCGCTTGACGATCTCCGCCTGGGATGCCTGGTCGGCGATGGACAGGTTCCGGTGCAGCACCCCGAGGCCGCCCTCGCGGGCCATCGAGATCGCCATCCGCGCCTCGGTCACGGTGTCCATCGCGCTGGACACCAGCGGGACTCGCAGCCGGATGTTGCGGGACAGCCACGTGCTGGTGTCGGCCTCGCTCGGCACCAGATCGGAGGCGTCCGGCAGCAGCAGGATGTCGTCGTAGGTGAGGCCAAGAGTGGCGAACTTCTCCTCCATCGCGATGACGGGCGCACCGTCCATCCCACGCGACAGCGGCTGCTGCGTGACCGACATCCACCGACCTTCCGCCGACGTGTGCTGCGGGTGGCCGCTGCTGCCGGCCGTTCCCCGGCCCATCGTAGGTGAGCACGGCCCCGCGGGGGTGGGCCCGGGTTCAGCCGGTGACCCCCGTCGCATCCACCGCGGGCGCAACGGATACCGGCTCGGTGCTCGCCGGGCCGGCGGGCGGATCGTCGGCCGCCGGTCGTGCCACGTCCGGCTCGCTCTCCGAGACCTCGGTGGGACTCGGTGCGGACTGCTCGGTCGCGGCGGCCGGGGCGTCAGACGGCGTGGCCGTGGCGGCGGGCGGATCGACGGTCACGGTCGGCTCCGGCGGGGTGGGCACCGTCGGCTCCGTCGGCACCGTCGGCACCGTCGGCTCCGTTGGCCCTGTTGGCTCTGTTGTCACCGTTGGCTCTGTTGGCGCCGACGTGGTGGCCGTGGACGGACCGGGCGACTGGGCGCCGACCGCGAGGTCCACCGCCGGTGGCACCTCGACCGGCACGGCCGTGACCGGATGTTCGGGGGCCGACGCGGGCGGTGGCACGGCGGTACCCGTCGGGTCGGCCGACACCGCGACGGCGGGCGCCGATGACGCGGCGCTGCCCGCCGTCAGCGGGGCGACCCGCCCGACGTCGGTGGCAGGGCCCCGGGTCGACCGAATCGTCGGGTCGGCGGGCGTCGACGACGTCGTCGGCACGGCGGTCCTTGCCCCGGATGCGGTCGTGGCGGCCCAAAGCGCGCCGACCGCCTCCTGGATGCTGGCCCGCACGGCGCTGTCGTCGACGTTGCCCAACTCGCCCTCCGCACGGATGATCGCCGCCAGCGCGTCGTCATCGCGGCCGCTGCGCATGGCCTCCCGCGCATCGTCGAGCGCGGCGTGCACGGCCAGGGTGGCCGCGGCCGCCTGCGCACGCGCCGGCCAGATCATCCGGGTGATGGGCCACCACGGGCTGCCCGGCTCCGCGTCCGACGCGCCGATGGTCGCCGAACCGATGATCAACGCAGATATCGCGGCTGCCACGGCCAGCATCGGCCGCATCGTGGGAGTTCGTCGCCGAGAGGGGGCAGCCGACGGGAGCCGGACCATCGGTGGAAGTGGTCGCGCGTCGAGTTCGATGCGCCATTGCTCGAACAGGTCGAGCAGCGGCTCGTCGTCATGGCGCCGACCCGTCGCGTGTTGCGCACCGGCGCCGAGCGCCCGGTGGCCGCGCGCCACGGCGGACCACCGGCCGGCCCCGATGGCATCGATGCGCGCATCGTCCGCGAGGACACGGTCGAGGTCGGCGAGCGGTGGATCCCGATGGGCGCCGCGCCGACCGTGACGGTGTGCCATCAGCTCAAGCGCTCGGCCAGCGCCGGACCGGCGCTCAATCGGTGGCGGAGCTTGGCCAGCGCCCGGTGTTGCGAGACCCGGACGGCGCCGGCGGTCATGCCGAGGGCGTCTGCCGTCTCCTCCGCGCTGAGCCCGGCAACCACCCGCAGCCGCACGATCTCCTGCTGGACGTCCGACAGTTCCGCGAGCAACTCGTCCACCGCGGCCGCGGTGGAGGAAGCGACCACGAGCTGTTCGGGACCGCCTTCGGTGCACGGCGTCTCGGGCAGCTCGGCGACCGGCGTCGACCTGGTCCGCAGGGCCGTCCGATGCGCGTCGGCCACCTTGTGCGACGCGATCCCGTACACGAAGGCGAGGAACGGCTTGCCCTCGCGCCGGAAGGAGGGCAACGCCGTGAGCACGGCCATGCACACCTCCTGCGCGATGTCGTCCGCCGTCGCCAACGACAGCGGACCCGCCGCCATTCGGGAACGGCAGTAACGGACGACGACCGGGTGGATCCGGCCGATCAGGGACTCGAGGGCCACCGACTCGCCATCAGCTGCACGGTCGACGAGTTCGTCGACGCCGGGCTGGTCGGTGGCATCCGGTGACTGATCATTCATCGCCCTCGACGGCACCCCCGTTACATCCGCGTCGCACCATCGACGCTCAGCCGTCGGAGCAACCGAATCGCCGGCAGCCCGAGCACGGCCTCATCGTAGCGAGACCGAACCCTTCCGAACCGCTCATCACCCGTTCGCCGAAACCGATCGGCCTCGGCACCACACTGCGCACATCACCGGATGGCAAACGCGGGGCGCTCAGGCGACGAATCCCCGCCGGAACCCCAACGCCACCGCCTGCGCCCGGTCCCGCGCGCCGAGCTTGCGGAACAGCCGGCGGGCGTGCGTCTTCACCGTGTCCTCGGACAGGAACAGCTCGCGCCCGATCTCGCCGTTCGACTGGCCCTGACTCATTCCCCGCAGCACCTGCATCTCCCGCTCGGTCAGCGCCGCTTCGCCGTCCGGCGCATCACGCAGCGCGGGGATCCGTGGGGTGGTCAGGGTGTCCGCGAGCGCGGCGACGATCTCCGGCTGGGTGGCGTCCCAACGCAGGAATCCACGTGCCCCGCAGGCGATTGCGGCCGCGATCGAAGCCGTGTCGTCGGGTGAGCCGAAGACGATGACCACCGCAGACGGGTTCACCGCGAGCAGCCGGCGGGTCGCCTCGATGCCGCTGGTCAACGCGCGTTGGGTGCCGATCAGCACGACGTCGCTCGGCTGACGGGCGTAACGGGCCAGCAATTCGTCGCCGCTGGCCACACAGTCGATGCCGTCGACCGACGGGACGGCGCCCATCACTCGGGTCAGCCCGTCACGCGCGCTCCGGCGCTCATCGCAAATCAGGACACTGGTCACGAGTCTCCCCCTGCAGACGGTGTGAATGGTACCTGCCATCGGACGGCTGACCTCACCGGGGACCCCCCGAACGAATGCCTGCGTACCTCGATCGGCGCACCACTGTCAACGCAGCGGCGAGCCTCGGCCGCCTGACGACGCGCAACGGAGCCGACGACCGAACGTAGCGGCAAGACCACGGTCCGAAATCGTGGCGAGCCGGGCCGGTACGGCAGGCACGTGACGCAGTTCACAAAGCCCGGCGGCTGTCCCCCGCTCAGCCCTGGGACGACAACGATGGACATCCGCGCCTCATGATCGACAAAAAACGTGATCAAGGTCTTGTCGCGGACGCTGCGGGGTTCTAGGGTCTGGAGATCAACAACGCCGCGATCAGCGCGGATCCGGCTCCGAGACAAGACGACGCAGGGACTTTCACTCCCCCGACGGGGAGTTATGTGTGCCCGCTCGTGTTGTCGAGTCGACCGCGCCCCGATCCCCGGCGTTGGCGGCGAGATGAACGACGGACCAACCGAGCTGTGCCCGAGCCGGTCGCCCTCGACCGGGTCTGGACCCGGGTGGCCGGCACTGCTGAAGAGGGGATCGACGTGGCGGACACCAGGCGCCTTCCCGGCCCGAATGCGGATCTCTGGGACTGGCAACTGCACGCGGCATGTCGTGGCATGGCCAGTTCCTTCTTCTTCCACCCGGAGGGCGAGCGAGGCCCGGCACGTGCGCGACGGGAGGCACAGGCCAAGGCGGTCTGCTTCGAATGCCCGGCGATGGCCGCCTGCCGCGATCATGCCCTGCGGGTACACGAGCCTTACGGCATCTGGGGCGGCCTGTCCGAGAGCGAGCGGGCGCAGATGCTGACGCTGTCCGGAGCCCATTGAACCGTCCCGGGACCCCGACGTGTCCTGGCTCGGGACGCCCGACCCCGCAGCGTCGCTCATCCGTTGCCCCCGGTGCGTGCGGTGTTGACCGTCGTGCGTCGGCGTTCCCGCTCCCCCGCGAGCGGCGCCACCCCTGCCGGCGAATGCCGATCGATCCACTCGTGGATCGACGGCCCGACCTGCATCACTCGATGGTAGTGCTCCGATCGGGATTCTGGGCACTCTGGGCGGAGACAGATTGGTTCCAATGAGTGACGTCGTCACGGGAGTGGGCCGGGTCGATCCGAGGATCGTGCCGTTTCGGCCGCTCCCGGGTCGACGGGCAATGACGGGGGCAACGGACCAATGACGGCAACGGACCAATGACGGCAACGACGAGGGCAGGCCCACCACGACCGGTCGTCGCGGCGGGCCTGCCCTCGTTCGCGTTCACGCGCCGCCGGCCGCAGGGCCCCGGCGCGCGGGGTTCAGTGGCTGTGCCCGTGGTGGCCGTGCCCACCGGCGGCGTGGTCGTGCGTCTCCTCCGGGATGTCGGTGACGGTCGACTCGGTGGTGAGCACCATTCCGGCGATCGACGCGGCGTTGGACACTGCCGACTTGGTGACCTTGACCGGGTCGATGATGCCTGCCTCGACCAGGTCGACGTAGGTGTCGTTGGCGGCGTCATAGCCCTGGCCGCGCGGTAGACCGGCCACCCGGTTGACCACGACCGCGCCCTCCTGACCGCCGTTCGCGGCGATCCAGTAGGCCGGCGAGGTCAGCGCCTTGCGCACGATGGCCACCCCGACCGCCTCGTCGCCGGGCAGCGACGACTGCAGGTCGGCAAGTTCGGCCGCAGCGTGCACCAGGGCGGAGCCACCACCGGCGATGATGCCCTCGGCCACGGCGGCCTTGGTGGCGTTCACCGCGTCCTCGATCCGGTGCTTGCGTTCCTTCGCCTCGATCTCGGTGGCAGCGCCGACCTTGATCACGGCCACCCCGCCGGCCAGCTTGGCGAGCCGCTCCTGCAGCTTCTCGCGATCCCAATCGGAGTCGGTGGTCTCGATGTCGGCGCGGAGCTGGGCAGCCCGGTCCGCGACGGCCTCGGCCGACCCGCCGCCGTCCACGACGGTGGTGGTGTCCTTGGTGACCGTGACCCGGCGTGCGGTGCCAAGGACCTCGGTACCCACCTCGGACAGCTTCAGGCCGACCTCGGCGGACACCACCTCGGCACCGGTGACGATCGCGAGGTCCTGCTGGAAGGCCTTGCGTCGGTCGCCGAAGAACGGCGCCTTGACCGCGACGACGGTGAAGGTCTTGCGGATGGCGTTGACCACCAGCGTGGACAGCGCCTCTCCCTCGACGTCCTCGGCGACGATGAGCAGCGGCTTGCGGGCCTCGAGCACCTTCTCCAGCAGCGGCAGCAGGTCGGCAAGCGCGGAGATCTTCTCCCGCACCAGCAGCACCAGCGCGTCCTCCAGGACCGCCTCGCCGGCCTCCGGATCGGTCGCGAAGTACGGCGACAGGTAGCCCTTGTCGAACTGCACGCCGTCGGTGTACTCGAGCTCGGTGGTCAGGCCCGAGTGCTCCTCGACGCTGACCACGCCGTCGGCCCCGACGTGCTCGAGTGCCTCGCCGAGCAGGTCGCCGATCA
>CAYZBB010000272.1:0-1245 GCA_964476495.1 uncultured Actinomycetes bacterium
CCGAGATCGGCGCCGACATCTTCGGCGTCGATCGCCTTCGCGATGTCGTCGGTGAGCGCGTCGAGCATCATCACGTCACGTGCGAGCTCGGTCATCGGGTCACCTCCGTCAACGCGGCGGCGACCTCGCGGGCTTCTTCTTCCGACAGGTACGTGACCTTCGGGGAGCCGGGCCACTCGACGCGCACCTGGCCTTCGTCGGGCAGGAGCGACACGGAGAACCAGCCGGCCTCGGTGCGGACATCGACCAGCGTGACCCTCATCGGACCGCCTCCGGCCACTCGTAGTCGTCGCGGACCGTCTCGTCCTCGACACGCGGTTCGGCGGCGAGCTCGAGGAGGCGCCGGGCTTCCTTCGCGTACGCCTCGGCGACGTTGTCTTCCAGTGCCCGCAGCGCGGTTCGGGCCTCGGCGGCGAATCGGTCGAGCGCCTGGGGCGACGTGAACACGAGGACGAGATCCCCGCCCCAGCCGTCCGAGAGCGTCATCGCCGCGCCGGACTCGTCCACGGTGATCTCGGTGGAACGTCCGACGAAGTAGCTCCGTGCCATACACTCTCTCCTTGATCGGTGCCCCCGTTCCGCTGTGCTTTCCAGGGCCAGGCGGTGCGGGGGCGCTGCTGTTACTTCTTCTCGCCGTCCGGTTTCGGTGTCGGCTGGTCGCCGTGGTCGAGCACGCCGAGGATGAGGAGCACGACGGCGCCCCACACGATCGGCACGATCCACAGCGGGATCACGCGGCCTCCTCGGGTACGTCGACCGGCTCACCGAACCGGGCGATGAGCGGCGCGGCCGGGATGACGATGCGGCCCGAGATCGTCTCGGTGGCGATCTCGTCACGCTTGATTGCCCGGTAGATGGTCGCTTCGGACACGCCGAGGAGGCGGGCCGCTTCTGCGGGCTTCAAGCCGAGGCGGATCACTGCGCCACCCCCAGCGAGAAGAGGCGGGCCGGGTCGTCGCCGAGCGCGCGCCCGATCGCGATCTTCAGCGAGTCGCGCGGGGTGATCTTGCCGTGCTCGACCTTCCAGACGGTCGCCTGGGTGGTCCCGGCGAGTTCGGCGAGCTGGCGCTGTGAGAACCCGAGGGCAGAGCGACGGGCGGCGACTCGCTCGCCCCACACGTTCTCCAACTTGACCGCTGCCAGTGTCGCCATGTCGACAGTCTCGCATACGCATGATCTCGTGTCAACACGTATGACGTTTCAAGGGGCGGCGGGAGTTCCATGCGTGTGATTCCGTTTGCCGAA
>CAYZBB010000272.1:1345-5804 GCA_964476495.1 uncultured Actinomycetes bacterium
AGCACCCGTCCCGAGGTCGGTGGGTGGATGGAGGGTGGATCAGTAGCCCCTCGCCGCGCCCCGTGCCGCGGCGTACAGGTCGCGGGGCCCTGGCGGCAGGTTGAACACGAGAACCGTCCGGACCACGGCCGGCGGCTCCGGTTCGGAGGCTACGCCTTCCAGGAGGAGCCGGTCGCCGCTCTCCAGAAGGATCGAGAACCCGGACTCCTGGAGGATGGCGCCCGAGCTGGCGTCCGCCTTTTCGATGAGGAGCAGCGTCCCGTCCTCGAGGAGCAGGTTGTCGCCGTCCTCCAGGAGGAGCGCGAACGCCATGTCAGTTGGTGCCGTCGAGCTGGCCGAGGAGGAGACGGATCATGCCCTGGTGTTGGCGGGTGAGCGCGTCGATCTGTGCGCGCATCTGCGCGGTCGTCGGCGTCGCGATCGCCAGGTAGGTGCGGTTGTTCGCGAGGGCCGTCTTCGCTTGTGTCTGGATCGTCGTGCGGTTGGTGGTCTGCGTGTCGGCGTCGAGTTCGGCCTGCGTCTTCGGGCGGGCCGTCCAGGTGACCGTCGCGTTCGTGCCGTCCCAAGTCACACTGCGGTCGTAGGTGGTGGTCGCATCCTCGGCGGGGCGGGTTACGTCCACAATCTCGTACCAGCCGCACGCGTGTTGCAGATCGGTGGGCGCGGTCGCGAGGCCCATCACCCACTCTTGCGTATCGAGCCGGCGGGCCGAGTTGGGGAGACCCCCCACCGAGGTCACCGCATTGTCGGTCACCTGTGCGTACATCAGACGGTGCTCCACTTCGATTTGAGATAGGAGACGTTCGCGGCGCGGGTTGTGCTGTCATGCGCGCCGAAATAGCCGACGAGTTGACCGACCGCGGCGGTGACTCCACCCGTGCCGCCCGCCGCAGCGCCAAGCTCGAACCCTTCCGATTCACGCATCGGGCCGCGGCTACCGCCATCGCTGCCCGTCGTGTCCGTCGTGTCGACCGTGATGATCGAGGAGGTGTTGTTGTACGTGAACACGAGCACATGCGCCGACGTGTCAGCCTGCACCGTGGATGCAAGTTCCGACCCGCCGAACATCGTCCAGTATCCGGGTGTCGCCGCTGAGTTGATGAGCGCACCGAAGAAGTAGCCGGTCGTTCCGAGGATGCGCTTGTCGCGCGTGTCCGTCGATTGGATCACGAGGTAGATCGTTTGGGCCTGATAGCCGCCCGTGCCGATCGGCGACGAATCCAACCATTGCGACCCGGAGAACCCGGCCGCGTTCAACCCGCCGATCGTGACGGAACCCGTCGTGGGTTGGTTCCCCGACGTGGCCTGGGAGAACGTCCACCCGTTACCGGTCTGATCGGCCGCGGCGCTGATCTTCCCGCCCGACACGGTAAGCGAGCCGGTGTCGGAGAAGTCGATGTTGAACTCGGCTCCGGCAGACAGGCCGCCGCCGCCCCCTGCGGCTGTGTGCGCGGCGAACATGTTGAGCAGGGCAGGAGCAGGCATCAGGCGAACGCCTTGCCGATGCTCTGGCCGAGCCAGGTCGTCCCCGCGTCCACGGTCGTGAACACGTACGCGGTCGGAGTCGTGTACGTCGGTGCTGCGCCATCGGGCCAGTCCACCGACGCGGGGAACGTCGGAGTGAACGCGCCCCGCAAGATCAACATGAACGTCGTGTTTTTCCCGCTCGGCGCAGGATTCGAGAACGTGAACGTGCACGCCTGATCCATCGTGCAGTCATGCACCGCATACAACGACGTGTCGAGCGTCTCCGTCGCGCCCGTCGTCGCGACCGTGTTCACGTTCGATTCGACCGCACCCAAGTTCTCGACCGATGCGCCTCCCGCCGCGAGCGGCAGATAGCTGGAGGAGGCTTGCGTCGCCATCGTCCCGAGGCCGAGCGTGGTGCGTTGCGCCGCGGCGTCCGCATCGTCGACCAGGGCCCGGCCCGCCGACGTGAACGACGTGGTCGCTGCGGTCCCCGACCCGGTGAAGTACGGGAGCGTGTCCGCCGCGGAGGTGAGCCCCGCCAGCGCGGCAAGGTCCGCGTCGTACGCCTGGACATCCGTACCGATCACGACACCGATCGCGGTACGGGCCGCAGCAGCATCCGCGAGGGCGAGGAACGCCCGACCGAACGACGTGGTCGTCAGCGCGGCGATGGCGGTCAGGTCACTGTCGAGCGGCTGGTAGGTGGATGACAGGCCGAGGTCGGAGGCGAGCTGCGCGATCGTGCGGTTCGTCCAGGCGCCCGCCTTGCGCTGCAACACGTCATCGTTCGTCGGCGTGAGGCCGGCGATCGCCGTGAGGTCCGCGTCGTGGGCCTCCACGTCCGTACCGATCACGACGCCCGCCGAGGTACGCAACGCCGCCGCATCCGCCAACGCGAGCAGGCCACGCCCGAACGAAGTCGTCGTCAACGCCGCGATGGCGGTGAGGTCCGAATCGAGCGGCTGGTAGGTCGACGCGAGCGACAGGAAGGTGGAGACGGCGGTCGCAATGTCGGTCGTCGTCGTCTTCTTGTCGGTCCCTGACGCGGCCATCGTCGAGTCGGACACGTCGACAACCACGAACTCGTCGTCGGCGGCGATCGACGCGCCCGCCAGCGCGGTGAGCTCCGAGATCCTGCTGTCGGCCACTACGCCACTCCTGGCGGTAAGCCCCCCGGCTCAGCCCCAGTATCGCATGTGCATCAACGCGTATCGGGGACTACGAGGAAGGCGCATACGGCGCAGGGGTGCCCTTCTCGCAGATGGCCGACGAATGGGTGAGCCGACGTGCGGTGACGATGATGTCGCGCACCGCGGCGTCACGAGCAGCGTTCGGCGCAGGCGGCGCGGCGAGGGCACGCCCGGCGGCGGCAAGGATGTCGGCGGTGAGACGATCCGAACATGCGGACCGTTGCGCAGAAGCGTCGATCCGGTCGAGTCGCTCGATGAACAACCCAGCCGCCGCGACAACCAGCAGGAACGTGAGGCCGATCACGACGTAGGCGATCCGGTAACGGGTGGCCATCATGCGATCCCTTCAAGATGCCGGAGACGCGCCTCGTGGTCTTCCACATCCGAAGCGCACTGCTTCTCGCGTAGATCCATCACATCGAGCCGGGCGCTCGTACGGTTCAGTTCCCGCACGATCCACGCCATGAGGAGCAACACCGCGGGAAGTCCTGCGGAGAGGAACGCGACGAGATAGCCGTCAGGGATCTGGGCACCGACGATCACCGGCGTCTCACCACCATCGCGAGCACGCCGAGCATGACCCCCGCGATCAGCGCCCCGGTGAACCCGGCGGCAAGCTCGAGGTTCGTCGGGCAGGAGTGCCAGCCGCCCCGCAGCGACATCGGTCAACCGCCGAGGGTCGTCTTGTTCAGCTCTTCACGGAAGATCGCGCGGACCTGATCGGCCGTCACTCCCCCGGTGCCGCCACCGGAGACGGTCACCTTGTCGATCTTCGCGCCGAGCGCAGCGGCGACCTTGTCGACGTGGTTCCACAAGTCACCGATGTTCGTGAACTTGCCCCAGTAGGCGGACTGTTGCCCGCCGATCGCCGCTGCGATCTTCTGGATGTCGGTGTCGTCGAGTGCCACGTCAACTCCTGAGACTGCGCGGACCCAATCCGCGACTTCGATCCGATCCGTATGTTGCTGCGATCCGTCGTCAGTCGCGACAGAACAGTGCGAGATGACCCCCGAGAAGCCGCCGCCGTTCACCCACACCGACGCGTACGGCACCGCATCCGGGGCCAGATAGTTCAACGGGATGCCATGCGTCTGCGAGCAGTACCGCAACACGTCACCGAGGCGGGCGGCCTGCCATGCGGTCAACGGGTCTTCGTTCGTGCCCTCGAGCTCGATCCCGACCGCCTTGAAGTTCGCGCCGTTGCAATGCCACTGCACCACCTCGGTCGGAGCGAACTGCACCCAGTTGCCGTCGTCCTTGCCGATGAGGAACTGGAAGATCCCTTGCTTCCCCACCGAGTAGTCGCCGCCCCACGCGCCGTAGGTGCGGTGCAGAACGACCGCTACAGGCGACAAGGCACCGTGGTAGACGCCAGGGTCGGCCGGGCATCCCGGCATCCATCCCATGTTCAGACGGCGGGAGGCACCGCGTCGATCGCGGGCGGCAGTTCGGCAGCCGTGTGGGTCGGCTCGGGTGCGGTCGTCGTGGTGAACTTCGGGGTGGTCGGGTCGTTCGACGCGGCGTAGACGCCGAGGGCCGTGGCGAGGGCGACGGCAAGCGCCACCCATTCGACGGCGGTGATCTTCTGGAAGCCGCCCGGTTGAGCGGCGATCGCCTGGCACCAGACGAGGACCGCGCCGACGAGAGCGGCGATGGCCTTGCGTGACCTTCCGAGGAACGCGAAGAAGTTGCTCATGGGTTCATCTTCGCACGTCGCGAGCCTCATACGTGTGATCTCGTATGAGCGAAGACCGAGCGTCGACCTGAGGCACACTGGAGGCCATGACGCAGCGAGCAGC
>CAYZBB010000273.1:0-5801 GCA_964476495.1 uncultured Actinomycetes bacterium
CCGGCTCTGGGACAATGGTGGGCGTGACGGACCAGCCCGAGGACGCCCCGCCGGACACGGACCAGACTCCCGCGGATCCGAACCCGGCCGAGTCGGCTCCGGTGGATCCGACGGATCCGGCCCCGCTCAAGCCCCGCAAGGTCGGCCTGCTCGCCGCCATCGCCGGGGCGGTCATCGTCCTGGACGTGATCAGCAAGGTGGTCGTGGTCGCCACGATCCAGCCGAACCAACCCGTCCGCGTGCTCGGCGGCCTCGTCTACCTGTCGCTGATCCGCAACCCGGGCGCGGCCTTCTCCATGGCCACCGGGATGACCTGGCTGCTGGCGCTGATCGCCATCGGCGTGGTCGTCGTCATCATCCGGATGGCCCCGCGGTTGCGCTCCACCCCCTGGGCGATCTCGCTCGGCCTGGTCCTGGGCGGGGCGATCGGCAACCTGATCGACCGGATCTTCCGGGCTCCCGGCTTCCTGCAGGGTCACGTGGTGGACTTCGTCTCGGTGTTCGGGCCGAACGCGGAGTACTTCCCGGTGTTCAACGTGGCCGACTCGGCCATCACCATCGGCGGGATCAGCCTGGTGATCACCGCGCTGCTGGGCATCGACTTCGACGGCACCCGGACCCGGTCGCGCAAGGACGACCGTGCCTGACGTGCGCCGGCTGCCGGTGCCGGACGGGCTGGCCGGGATGCGGCTCGACGCCGGGGTGGCCCGGCTGCTCGGGCTCAGCCGGACCACGGTGGCGGACATGATCGACGCCGGCGACGTGCTGGTGGACGGCGCAGCGGTACCCCGGTCGAGCCGGATGGCGGTCGACACCTGGCTGGAGATCACCCTGCCCGAACCGGACCGGCCGCCGGCCGTCCAGGCGCAGGTGGTGGACGGGCTGACCGTGCTCTACCGGGACGCCGACATCGTGGTGGTCGACAAGCCGGTCGGGGTGGCCGCCCATCCCAGTCCGGGCTGGACCGGCCCGACGGTGCTGGGCGCCCTGGCCGGCCTGGGCATCGCGGTGAGCACGTCCGGGGCCGCCGAACGGCAGGGCATCGTACACCGCCTGGACGTGGGCACGACCGGGGTCATGGTGGTGGCCCTGTCCGAACGGGCCTACACCACGCTCAAGGC
Organism: uncultured Actinomycetes bacterium; assembly: GCA_964476495.1. Lineage (GTDB taxonomy): Bacteria > Actinomycetota > Actinomycetes > Mycobacteriales > Nakamurellaceae > Nakamurella. The sequence continues at coordinate 1,122 of CAYZBB010000273.1, forward strand.
CGCGTTCAAGGAGCGCACGGTCGACAAGATCTACCACGCGCTCGTGCAGGGCCACCCGGATCCCAGCGCCGGCACGATCGACGCGCCCATCGGCCGGCACCCGTCCTCGGACTGGAAGTTCGCGGTGGTCGCCGGCGGCAAGGACAGTGTCACGCACTACGAGACGCTCGAGGCGTACCGGGCGGCCAGCCTGCTGCAGGTGCACCTGGAGACCGGACGTACGCATCAGATCCGGGTGCACTTCGCCGCGGTCCGGCACCCCTGTGTGGGGGATCGGACCTACGGGGCCGACCCGACGCTGGCCGACCGGCTGGGGCTGCAGCGGCAGTGGCTGCATGCCCGCACCCTCGGGTTCGCCCACCCGGACGACGGGCGGTGGGTCGAGTTCACCAGCCCGTACCCGGCGGACCTGGCGCATGCGCTCGAGGTGCTCGCCGGGACCTGACCGGTCAGGACCCGGCCCGGGTGAAGACCGCCCCGACGGTCCGGATGATGATCTTGATGTCCAGCCACAGCGACCAGTTCTCGATGTAGTAGTTGTCGTACCGGGCCCGGTCGGCGATCGAGGTGTCGCCGCGCAGGCCATGGATCTGGGCCCACCCGGTCAGGCCGCACGGCACCCGGTGCCGGGCCCAGTACCGGGGGTAGGTCTGCCGGAACTGGTCGACGAAGTGCGGGCGTTCCGGGCGCGGCCCGACGATGCTCATGTCGCCGCGCAGGATGTTGAGCAACTGGGGCAACTCGTCCAGGCTCGACTTGCGCAGGATGCGGCCCACCGGTCCGAGCCGGTTGTCGTGCGAGATGTTCCAATTGGTCGCCGACTCGGTCTCGTCGACCGGGCGTAGCGAGCGGAACTTGAGCAGCTCGAAATGCCGCCCGTCCACCCCTACCCGGATCTGCTTGAACAGCACGCCGGGACCGCCCTCGATCCGCACCGCCAGAGCGATGAGCGCCATCACCGGGGACAGCAGGGCGAGCGCCAGCCCGGAGGCGGTGACATCCATCAGCCGTTTGATCGGCCAGGAGCTAGCCCGGTACGCGCCCCGACGCAAACGGGTGAGGGGAACGCCCCAGATGTAGTCCATGTCGGTACTGACGTGATGCACTTCGAAGAGTCTTGGCAGGACGAAGATCTCGCAGTTGAGCCGGTCGCACTGCCGGATCACGTCGATCATCTGCTCCTCGGGTGCGGTCGAGAAGGCGATGATCACCGTGCGGACCCCGGTCAGCTGCAGCACTTTCGGCAGCGTGTCGGTGTGACCGAGGATCGGGAGCTCGTAATCACCCAGCTGGCTCAGCGGGTCGGAATCGACGAATCCCACTGGAGCCAATCCGTATTCCGGATGCTCGCGCAGGGTGCGAGCGACCGACTGGCCGATCAGGCCGGCGCCGACAACCACGGTGCGGTGAGCGAGCCCGTGACGCCGCAGGTAGCGGATGATCAGGTAGGCTAACGAGCGCAGAATGGTGACAATTGCCACAGCGAGCACTGCGAAGAGCAGCTGAGATTCCTGGTGCGCTTGATCGGCCGGGCGGTCGAGCAAACTCAACGCGATTGTCGACAGTCCTACGGTGCCGAGCATGGCCAGTGCGACCCGGGGCAGATCGTCCAGAGCCGAGAGCGTCAGGCGTGAGCGGTACAGGCCGGCCAACGCGAAAATACCCACACAGATGGCGAAGGTCACCAGTGAGCGCGGAGAAAGCTGCCCCAGCAAGGCTTTTGCGCTGAACAGCGAGATCACGTCGGCGGCTAAGACCAGCGGCCAGCTGCCCTGACTGTGCACGATGGCCGGCACCGACAGTCGCCGGTGCGCCAGTCGAGCCGCATGCTCAGGCAGTGCTGCCGGTGGGAGTGGCTGCCCAGTAAAGGGTTTCGCTTCGCCAGCCGATCTCACACGGAGGTTGACGGTGGCAAAATCGTCCCATTTGACCCGTTCATCGGACAATGCCGGTTTCCCCCTCGGCTTAGCTGGTGGTGGCACTCAGTCATCCCGATTGAACTCAAAAGCCTGACATGTCCGGATCGGGTCGACGACGAGTCCCGTAAAGCTAACACTTGGTCAGCATGGTTCGGTCAAGTTGCGCTGAATGGGTGGCGCCCATCGTTTTCTCACCGTATGCTCAGGCCCCAGCGGCGTCGCGAGGATGCGATTCGCCGGCGGTCGGCATTGCGGCCACCGCGAGGACACATGGTGCTCGATGTGTCGACAATGCTTGTGCTGCAACGCTTGCGGCTGTCTAAGGGGAGGATCATGCGCATCTTGGTGACGGGAACCGAGGGCTATCTCGGTTGCCTGCTGGCTCCGGAACTGGCCAAGCGGGGCCACGACGTAACCGGACTCGACAGCGGTTTCTTCAAGAACGGATGGCTGTACCGGGGCACGGACCGAACCGTCGCGACCCTGGACAAAGATGTCCGGAAGATGACGGCTGAGGATCTGGCCGGTTACGACGCCATTGTGCATATGGCGGAATTGTCGAACGATCCGCTCGGCGACTTGCTGGGCGATCTGACCTACGAGGTCAATCACAAGGGCACGCTCGGGCTGGCGACGTTGGCGAAATCGGCCGGGGTGCAGCGGTTCATCCACATGTCCTCGTGCAGCGTCTACGGGGTGGCCGACGGGGTGGTCGACGAGAGCTCGCCGGTCAACCCCCAGACGGCCTATGCCGACTGCAAGGCATTGGTGGAACGAGACGTCTCTGCACTGGCGGATGACTCCTTTTCGCCCACTTTCATGCGCAACGCGACCGCATTCGGCGCATCGGCGAGAATGCGCTTCGACATCGTGCTGAACAACCTGGCCGGTCTGGCCCACACCACCGGCCGCATCTCCATGACCTCGGACGGAACCCCGTGGCGTCCCCTAGTGCACGCCATGGACATCGGCAAGGCGATCCGCTGCGCGCTGGAGGCGCCGCGGGAGGCGGTGCACAACGAGGTCTTCAATGTCGGCAGCAACGATCAGAACTACCAGGTGCGGGACATCGCCGAGCAGGTGGCGGCCGCGTTCCCGGGCTGCGTGACCGAATTCGGCCCGCCCGGACCGGACAATCGTAGCTACCGGGTCAACTTCGACAAGATTCACGCCCAGCTGCCCGGGTTCGAGTGCGACTGGAACGCTTCCCGAGGGGCCGAACAACTGGCGCGGATCTTCTCCTCGATCGACCTCGATGCCGAAACGTTCACCGGCCGCGGCCACACCAGGCTCAAGCAACTCGAATACCTCCTGCGGACCAAACAGGTTGATGCCGAGCTGTTCTGGACGGCGGCCCGATGAAGTTCATCGACACGGCGATCGACGGAGTGGCCATCCTCGAGCTCGAGGAGCGCCGGGACGATCGCGGTTTCTTCGCCCGCAGCTTCTGCCAGGACGAGTTCGCCGCCCACGGGCTGCTGCCGGATGTGGTGCAGTGCAATCTGTCCTACAACCACCGGGCCGGCACGCTGCGCGGCATGCACTTTCAGCTGGAGCCGGCGACCGAGGCCAAACTGGTGCGCTGCATCTCCGGGGCGATCGTCGACATCATCGTCGACCTGCGTCCGGGTTCGCCCACCTACCGGCAGCACGTGGCGGTGGAATTGAGCGCCGCGAATCGCCGTTCCTTCTATGTGCCGCCGATGTTCGCGCACGGATTCCAAACGCTGGTGGATAACACCGAGGTGCTCTACCAGGTCAGTGAACGGTATACGCCGGGTCAGGAACGCGGTCTTCGTTACGACGACCCGGCGCTTGGCCTGACCTGGCCGTTGCCGGTGACGGCAATCAGTGAGAAGGACGCCTCCTGGCCGTTGCTCGAGCCGGCCGGAGCGTCGGCATGATCCTGGTCGACGCGGCGCTGGCCCGGCGCCAGGAGCGCGGTGAACCGATCCGCGTCGGAATGATCGGCGCCGGCTTCATGGGTCGCGGTGTCGCCCGGCAGATCATCCGGTACACGCCGGGAATGACGCTGGCCGCCGTGTCCAACCGCAACCTGGCCGGGGCCCAGCGGGCCTACCAGGAGGCCGGCATCGAGGACGTCGAGGTGGCCGATTCCGCGGCCGGGGTCGGCGCCGCGGTCGCGGCCGGCCGGCCGGTGGTGACCGAGGATCCGATGGCCGTCTGCGCGGCCGATGGCATCGACGTGATCTGCGACGTGACCGGTGCGGTCGAGTTCGGGGCGGCCGTCACGCTGGCCGCGTTCGAGGCCGGCAAGCCGGTGGTGACCATGAACGCCGAGCTGGACGGGACCGTGGGCCCGTTGCTGGCCCACCGCGCGGCCGCCGCCGGCCTGGTGTTCAGCGGGGTCGACGGCGACCAGCCGGGCGTGGAGATCAACCTGTTCCGGTTCGTCGCCGGCCGCGGGCTCACCCCGCTGGTGCTGGGCAACATCAAGGGGCTGCAGGACCGCTTCCGCAACCCCACCACGCAGGCCGGTTTCGCGGCTCAATGGGGCCAGGACCCGCACATGGTGACCAGCTTCGCCGACGGCACCAAGGTCTCCTTCGAGCAGGCGATCGTGGCCAACGCGACCGGAATGACCGTCGAGCGCCGCGGCATGCGCGGGGCCGACCACACCGGCCATGTGGACGAGCTGACCGGGGCCTACGACGTTGCCAGCCTGCTCGAACTGGGCGGGGTCGTCGACTACGTCGTCGGGGCCAAACCCGGCCCCGGGGTGTACTGCCTGGCCACCATC
>CAYZBB010000274.1:0-5769 GCA_964476495.1 uncultured Actinomycetes bacterium
CAGGGGTGCGGGCCGTGATCGGTTCACCGGCGGGCGCCGAGACGGTCGCCGGCGGGTCGTCGGAGGAGCGCACGGTGCGCCTCAACTGCGACCCGACCGACCTTCGTCACGGCGACCGGGTCTACGACGAGTCGACCGCCATCACCTACGAGGTGACGACCACCGCGCGCAGGCTCGGGTTCGGCATCGACCACACCACCGCCGACCTGCTGGTGGTCGTCGATCGGACCGCAGCATGAGTGGCATCACGCGCCTGAAGCTCGACGCCGCCGCGATCGCGCGTCTCACCGACAGCGAAGCGGGCCCGGTGGGTCGCACCCTGCTCCGCAAGGCCGTGCAGGTCGAAAGTTCGGCGAAGCGCGGTTGCCCGGTCGACACCGGCCGCCTGCGCTCCTCGCTCACGCACAGTCTCGAACGGGACTCCCGTGGCCTCGTCGCGTTCGTCGGCACGAACGTGGAATACGCGCGCTACGTCGAGTTCGGCACCCGTTACACCCGTGCCCAGCCGTTCCTCCGTCCCGCGTTGAGGGCCGCGCTGTGAGCTCCACGACGCTGTTCGCCGATGTCGAGAAGCCGGTACGCGACTGGCTGCGCGACCAGGCTCTCAGCGGCGTATCCGACCGCGTGTATGTCGGCCTCCCCAACGATGCGACGTTCCCTGCGCTCGAAGTCGCTCTTGTCGATGGTGGCGTGCAGCCCGGCGAAGCGCCGATCGCCGATGTCCTGTTCTCGTTCTCGGTGTGGGCGGGAGATGTCTCGCAGCGCACCACGGTCGCAGCGGTCGCGTGGGCGCTCGCGTCGCTGCTCCAGTCGACGACACATGCGGATCTGACGGGCGGACTGACGCTCCTCGGTGCGCGTGTGCTCGTGGGGCCCGTCCCCCGGTTCGACCCGGACGGCACACCCCGCTACCTGCTCGATGCGGCTCTCACCGTCCGGGTGAGCGCATAGAAGGCCCGCTGGGGCCAGAAAGGCAAGGCACATCATGGGCACCCCCGCCGCCGTGAAGCTCGGACCGGGCCTGCTGTACGTGGCCCCGGTCGGAACCGCCGACCCGCTCACCGGTTCGGGCGCACTGCCGTCCGCCTGGATCGCGCTCGGCTACACCGAAGACGGTTCGGAGATCACCGCCGAGACGACCTTCGAGGCCGTCGAAGTCGCCGAAGAACTCGACGAGCTGCGCAACGTCGCAACGAAGCGCATGTCGTCGGTGAAGTTCAACCTGGCGCAGATGACCGCCCGGAACCTGTCCGTCGCGTTCAACGGCGGCACGATCTCGTCGCCGTCGGGCGGCTTCGTGACCTTCGACCCGCCGGACCTCGGCGAAGAGGAACGACTCGCCCTTGTCTGGCAGGCCGACGATGCCCAGGAACAGTGGTTGTTCCGCAAGTGCCTCCAGGTCGGCTCGGTCACGATGGCCCGGAAGAAGGCGCCGGACAAGGCGACGATCCCGTGCGAGTTCAAGTGCGAGATCCCCGACGACGGCTCCAAGCCGTTCAAGGTGTGGGTCGCCGACTCGCTCGACTACGACGACCCGCACTGAGGCGGCCGTCATGGGTCGATACCGTGACTTCGACGCGGCACGCGCCGAACGTGCCGGGGAACAGATCGAGTTCAAGGTCGGCGGCGAAGAGTTCGCGGTGGACGGCACCCTGCCGGGCGGCGTGATCCTCGAGCTCGCCGAGGCGATGGCGTCAGGCGACCAGTTCGCCGCGATGGGCCTCACCGCCGAACTGTTCAAGGGGATCGTCCGTCCCGAGGACACCGACCGGTTCGCGGCGGCGGTTCGCACCGTCGACATGATGACGATGCTCGATCTGCTTTCGTGGATCATCGAGGAGGCCACCGGGCGCCCTTTGCCCAATGCCTCACCCTCGGAGCCGGCATCGTCGGAGGGTGGGTCGCCGTCGAGAGTCGTCTCGCTCTCGCCGGCCAAGGGAGCCCGTTCGGCATGAGTGCCCGCCTGCTGCTCAACATCGTGCATTCGATGCTGCTCGAAACGCACGGGGAAGAGAAGGTCGCCGAGATGCTGGCACCTCCTGACCCGGCGTTCGAGCGGGAGCAGCGGCGCGCGCAACTCGCAGCCCTCGGCGTGGAGGTGGCCTGATGACCGACGTGATCGGCGAAGCGTTCGTCGCGATCCGGCCCGACACGAAGGGGTTCACCGCGGAGACGGAATCGGGCGTGAAGGGTGCGCTCACGAAGATCGGCGCGGCCGTCGGCGGTTTCTTCGTCGCGTCGAAAGTCACCGACGTACTCAAGTCGTCATTCTCCGAGGCGCAAGAGTCGATCAAGGTCGGCAAGCAGACCGAGGCGGTCATCAAGTCGACGGGTCGGGCTGCGCATGTGACCTCGGGTGATGTGGGCGACCTGGCGAACTCTCTGTCGAAGAAGGCGGGGATCGACGACGAGGTGATCCAGGCCGGGGAGAACATGCTCCTCACGTTCCGCGGTATTCGCAACGAGACGGGCAAGGGGAACGACATCTTCAACCAGGCGACGAAAGCGAGCCTGGATCTCGCCGTCGCCATGAAGGGCCAGACGGGCGGCGTCGTCGACCTGAAGGGCGCGTCGATCCTGCTCGGCAAGGCGCTGAACGACCCACTCCAGGGCATGACCGCGCTGCGCCGCGTCGGCGTGCAGCTCTCCGCGCAGGACCAGCAGACGGTCAAGGATCTTGTCGCCCAAGGGAAGCTCCGCGAAGCCCAGAAGGTGATCCTTGCGGAGGTGACCAAGGAGTTCGGCGGTTCGGCCGCCGCGCAGGCCACCGCGGCCGACAAGGCGAACGTCGCCTGGAAGAACCTCCAGGAGTCGATCGGCAAGCTCCTGATCCCGGTGATCTCGAAGCTCGCCGACATCGTCACGCCGCTGATGGATTACCTCTCCGAGCACCAGGGGGTCCTCCTCGCCATCGCCGGGGTGATCGGCGGGGCCCTGGTCGCGGCGTTCATCGCGTGGGCTGCTTCTGCTACGGCCGCCGCTTTCGCGACGATCGCGGCGACATGGCCGGTCATCGCGGTGGCTGTGGCGATCGGCGCGCTCGTCGCCGCGATCATCCTGCTGTGGACCCACTGGGACGAGATCTGGGGATGGATGAAGGACCACCCCGGCTACGCGGTGCTCATCCTCGTGCTCGGCTCGATCGTCACCGGCGGCCTGTTGCCGATCGTGCTCGGTGCCGTGTGGCTGGCGAAGAACTGGGATGACGTGTGGGCCTGGGTGAAGGGCGCCGTCCATGTCGCCTGGGGGTTCATCAAGCCGATCTTCGACGCGGTCGTCTCGGCCCTCGGCCTGATCGACGCGGCGGCCGGTGTCGTGAAGGGGATCTGGGACGGCTTCTTCGACGGGGTGCGCGACGCGTGGAACTCGGTCGGCAAGCCGATTTTCGACACGCTGATCGGCACACTCCAGACCGTCGCCGGCTTGTGGAACGACGTGAAGTCCTTCGTGACCGGCTCGTCGGGCAACATCAACGATGTCCCACCTGCGCAACGTGCCATCCTGAAGCAGCTCGGCTACGGCGCGACCGGCGCGATCGTCACCCGTCCCACACTCTCCGTGATCGGCGAGGCAGGCCCGGAGGCGGTCATCCCGTTGAGCAGGATGCCGGGCGCCTCCCCGCTGCCCGACGCCGCACCCGCGCCCGCCGGCGGGCTCATCGTCCAGGGCGACCTTGTCGTGCGCGACTCTGCGGTGGTCGCCGATCTCGACTACTGGGCGCAGACCCGAATGGCGGGCGTGTGATGACAGTGCTCGCGGACGGCCAGATCGAACTCAGGGCAGGCGACGCGGATGCGCTCGTCATCGGCCCCGGCACCCAGTACCGATTCACCGCCGATTGGGTGTCCTGGTGGTCGGCGACAGAGATCCGCACGAACGACATGGCGCGCACCGGAGCGAACGGGTACACGCCAGCACGTGACCTGACCGGGAAGCACACCACACCGCTCGTCGTGCAACTCCTCGGCGACACCGCCTCCGACCTCGGCGACCTGATCGACGCATGGAAAGCGGCGACCGCGCACAGCGCCGATTCGCTCGTCACCGTCCGAGTCAACCTGCTCGGCCGTACCCGCCATCGTGTCGGAAGGTTCCGCCGTTCGGAGATCATCCCGCGCGGGAAAGTGACCGTCGGCGGCCATGTCGCGAACGCGGCCTGTCAATTCGAAGCGTTCGACGGGCGCACCTACGGCGACACGCTCAACGAAGCCTCCACCCAACCGGTACTGCCCGGCTCGGGGTTCGAAGCCCCCGTCGACGTGCCGTTCACGCTCGGCGATTCGACGCTCGGTGTCTGCACGATCACCAACTCGGGCAACATCGCCGCGCCGTGGACCGCACGCCTCGACGGGCCGCTCACCGGCATCACCGTCTCGCACGTCGAATCGGGCCGCCGTCTCGACCTGTCGTTCACCGCGAACGGGGAACTGGCACTCGCGACCGGCGAGTACGTCACCCTCGACTCGGACGCCCGTTCGGTGCTCCTCAACGGGACCGCCGATCGCAGAACGGTGCTCACCGTCGATTCGCAATGGTGGGACCTCGAGCCCGGCGACAACAGCTTCGAGCTCACCGCAGACACCGGCACAGGGACGTTGACCGTCTCGGCGTACGACGCCTACCACTCGTAGAGGAGAACGAACGATGACGTTGCAGGCGACAGCATGGGGCCACGATGGCGGGACGTACGCCGGGAAGGACATGCGCCTCCACACGGCTGCCGTGTTCGGCGGTCAGACCGGCGTGGTCGGCTCGGGAGACTTCCTCGTCGCGGCGCAAGGCTCACCGAACGCGACGGTGGCTGTGGCGGCCGGGGCGTTGATCGTCGCGGCGACCGGCTCGGGCCTCTACGGCGACTATCACGTGTGGAACGATGCGTCGATCAACTCGGGTTCGTTCGCGCCGACTTCGACGAACGGCCGCAAGGATCGTCTCATCTTGCGGGTGACTTCCGGGGTGCCCGCGTTGGAGATCGTGCAGGGCACCGCTTCCGCGTCGCCCGCGGAACCGACGATCACCGGCGACAACTACGAGGAGCTCGCCCTCGTCACCCTGCCCGGCTCGACCAGCGCGGTCACCAACGCGATGATCACCGACCGGCGTAAGCGGGCCGCCGCGACCGGTGGCGTCATCATCTGCACCTCGTCGACCCACCCGTCTTCGCCGTTCGAGGGTCTGACGATCTACGAGACGGACACAGATCGCCGCTACACGTACGACGGCACGAACTGGCGGCTGCTCACGCCGACGTTCACCACCGTGAAGCTCACCTCGGGCGCGAACAGCGCGACGACGACGCCATGCACCACCGACGCGTTCACGTCGAGCGCCGCGAACCTGTCCCTCTCCGCGGTTGCCGGGGACCTCATCGAGTGGTCGTATCACGGCTCGTGGACGAACAACGCGACGGTGTTCGGGTTCCTCGACATCTACAACACGGTCAGCGGCAAGTACTGGTCGTCGAACACGACGACGGGCACCACCTACGGCCTCGGCGGGGCGAACGTCACGGGCGGCTCGACCTACGGGGTGCCGTCGTCGTTGACCGCGTACCGGGTCGTCGAATCCGGCGACCTGTCGGGTGGCACGTTCACGTGCAAGCCGCGCGTCGGGGCCAACGCGTCGAGTCGCGGGTTCGGTGTGTCGTCCAACGCGCCTGCCTTCTTCTACATGCGGAACCTCGGCCAGCAGGTCTGAGCGATGGTCGAGGCCGCCCGGTTCGTCGTCGAAGACATCCTGTCGGGGCAGATCAAAACGCAGGATCTGCCG
>CAYZBB010000275.1:0-3421 GCA_964476495.1 uncultured Actinomycetes bacterium
AACTGCGGGATCGACAACTGCGACGCCGCAGCAGCGATCACACCCGCCGTCGCCCTTGCCACCGCCCCGCTGGTGAACCCGGACCCGCCGACCTCGAGCACGATCCTGGTCCGCACCGTCGCCGGGATCAGATCAAGCTTCCGTTTGTAGTAGTCGATCTGCTCGGCGGTGAGCCCGATCTGCGGGCCGAACTCCTCCAACGCCTGCTTCGACTCGTCCACCTTCCGCTTGACATCGGCCTGCGATCCGCCCATCGCCGCTGTTTGGTAGGCGGCATCGAACGTGGAAGTCACCAGGTCATCGACCTTCGACGTCATGTTCCCGACCGACACCGCCCCCACATCGATCGCAGCGGTGGCACGGCCCTGCGCCTCCGACACCCTCGCCAACGCATCGGCCTGCGCCTCAGCGGCCTCACGACGGGCGTCCTCGATGCGGCGCTGACCGTCCTCCTGCGCCTTCACCAAATCGGCCTCGGAACGGGCGATGTCCTTGTTGCCGTCCTGGGCGGTCTCGACCTGGTCACGTTTCGCCCGCTCGAGCTGGATCTGCGCTTCTTCGATCCGGCGGCGCTGCTCCAACGGGTTCTCCCCCGCCCCGGTAGCCCCGGCGTCACGCAACGCCCGCTCGGCGTCAGCCACCCGGTCAGCGGCATCCATGGCCGAACGAGCGGCCCGTTCACGGGCGTCAGCGACCCGTTCCTGCGCATCGACGATCGACTCGGCCGACTCTCGTTCGGCGTCAGCGATCCGCCTCGCCCCATCGGACGCAGCACGGGCCTGGTCCCCGATCGCCGCGGCCACGTTGTCCTGGGCGTCCGCGTACTTCGATGCCTGCCCGGCGGCCTGCTGCTGGAACGCCGCCAGGTTCGAGATGGCATCCTTGAACCGCACCTGCGCGCTGATCGCCGTTGTCTGCGTGTCGAACAGCCCGGAGAACGCACGGGCGGCGTTGGCGGCACGCACCGACGCCAGCTCCGCCCGGTTCCCGAGCTCGTCCATAGCGAACGCCGCCTGCAACGCCGACGCCACCAGCCGGCCCCGCAGATCGTCGGACATCAGAGCAAAGCCCGACCTGGCCTTCGCAGCCTTGCCGGTGAGCACATCCCACGCCGTACCGAAGTCACCCGTCAGCGCGTTACCGGCCACCCTCACCACGCCCGTGGCCCGCTCGATATCGGCGGTGAGCAGCTTGATCACCTGCCGGCCGGTGGAAAGCTTGGTGTCGTCCCACGACTGGGACAGCCCGGCGGTTGCCTGCTTGTAGTCCTCGAGCCGGCGGATGTCGTCCTCGCTGACACCGGGCGAAAGGTTCTGGAGCTCGGCGATCTTGGACCGGGACTTGTCGAGCACGTCGACCATGTCCGCCCACGACTTCCCGAACGCCGCCGACGCGATCGCCGCCCGCTTGGCCGGGTCCTCTGTCGCCTGGTAGGCCGACGCCACGTTGAGCAGGGTGCCGTTCAGATCGGTGGAACCGTCCGCGTTCTTGGCGACAACGATGCCGTAGCGGAGCAGCGCGCCCTCGTTCGTTCCGACCGCCTTGGCGAGTTTCGCCATGGCGTTCGCCCCGGTCCCGGCATCCACCCCCAAGCCCTTGAACACGCCGAGCAGCTTCGACGCCTCTTCGGCGCTTGCCCCGGACACGTCAGAGATGGCGTCGACCTGCTCGACGACACGCTTGAACGTGTCGAGCGAGTCCTTCCCGAACTTGATCGTCACCGCCCCGAGCGCCGCCACACCGGTCGCTGCCACCGCCGCCTTGGTGGACACCCCGCCAAGGATCTCCTCAACGCCGCCGAACTGGTCGGCGAACTCACCCAACCCCAACGAATCAGCCAGCCCACCGAGAAACGCACCGGCCTTCGACTGCGACCCGCCGGCCAGGGCGCCACGCAACGACTTCTGCGCCTCCTGCGCCTGCTTCTCCGCCTTCGCCAACGCCGTCTCGATCTGACGGCCCGCAGACCCGATCTCGCCGCCGGCACCCTTCGCCGCCTGGGCGATCTGCCGGAACGCCGCCACCGCCTTGGTCGGGTCCCCGGTGAACTTGAAATCGATACCGACCGCACGGGCCATCAGGTCACCGCCTCAGATGCTCGAGCAGCGCGTCGAGCTCGCCGTGCGGCATCGTCTCGATGTCGTCCCACCGCAGCGCCGTCTTCGTGTAGATCAGCGGCAACCAGTCGCGCAGCTGCCGCCTCAGTCCGGGGGGCTGTCATCACCCACCCCATCAGTCGCCACCTCTTCCTCGGTTGGGTAGTGCAGCCACGGGGCGTCAGCGAACGACCGGTCCAGCAGCCCGTCGTACGTTTCGCCCTCGACCCCGGCCTGCAGGCCGGCGAGCCACCAGGCGGCGACGATCACATCCAGAGGACAGTCGGACATGCCGAGCAGCGGCACCCACAGCTCGTTCATCGACATGCCGCACTCGTCGCGCAGCTGCCGCACCTGCCGGGCGGTGGTGTCAACCTGGCGGAGCACTCTGCGTTCCCCGTCGATGAACACCCACATCACCATCCGCTCGCGCGCCTGCCGAACCTCAGCAGCCACACGGGCGGCCTCCTCAGCGGCAAGCGCCGCCGCGACCTTCTTCGGGTCAGGTGCCTTAGCCACCGATGCCTCCGCCTTTCAGGTATGCCTCGAGCCGTTCAAGCGACGACGGCCCCGCTGGCGCACCTGCGCCTGTGGCGGCGGGGAAACTGTCGGCGTACTTGTCGGCCACCTTCTTGAGCCGTTCGAACACGTTCTGCGCGCCCGACCCGATCCCCGGATAGAACGCCCGGCCGGACTCCTGTTCGATCACCAGCCGGTCACCGGACTCGCCCAACTGGAACTGGTTACCGGTCCACGACCCGAAGATCGTGTCCTTCGCATACGGGATACGCGCCCGTGTCACACGCCGCTCACCGCCACCGACCCGGCGGGTGGCGAACGACCCGGACTGCACCCTGCGGAAGAACGGGCGGGTGACGTTCCGTTTCGCACCGAACTCACGGCCCAGTGAGTACGGATGCTTGGCGGAACCCATCGACACCTTCGCCGACTGGCCGCCTGTAGACACTCGCACCGTTGTCGCTACCCGAGGACCGGTCCCGCCGAGATCGCGGAACCGCTGGCGGATGTCGTTCGCCAGCGGCCGCAACTCCTTGCGGATCTCCCGCACCACCGCCTGCTTCACGTCTTTCTCGGCGGCGGACGCTGCGGCGATCGTCTCCTCGAGCCCGGTCACCGAAAGCCCGCCAACAATCCGGCGAGCCATCAGACGTCAGGGAGTCGAGTCGGCGTTGACCGCGACGATGGAGAACGTCTGAGCGTCGGTGTTGCCGCTGGTGACGTACGCCTTGTACGGCCCGGTCACCGTGATCTTGTCGACCCCGCCGACCTTCGGGGTGATCCCGGTCTGCCACTGCATCGTCATG
>CAYZBB010000275.1:3521-5742 GCA_964476495.1 uncultured Actinomycetes bacterium
CCGAGCGTGGCGTTCTCGTTGATCGACAGGCCGATCTCCCACGAGTCGACCATCATGCCGACCATCTGCTTGCGGAACACCGCCGACGTGCCGCCCTCGGTGACCTGCATCGTGTACGACGGCAGGTACTTCGACGGGGACGCCGTGTGCGTGTACGGACCCGAACCGGTCGTGGCGATCGTGCCGAGCATCGCTTCGAACAGCAGCGCCTCGCCCTTCGTCCACAACAGCAGCTGCGTGTCACCGGACACGAGGGTGCGGCCCTGACGGACAGCGGCGGCCTGCTGGAACAGCGACGCCCCCGACAGCGTCGGCGTCTCGATCTTCGCGATGTCCTGGTCGATCGACTCGGACAGCAGCTTGAGCACACGAGTCGGCGTGGTCGTCATGCCGATCGACCACAGGAACCCGCCGGACACGAACGACCCAGGGTCGGAGGTGATCGCCACCTTCACCGTGGAACCGGTCGTGCCGGTCACGGTCGTGCCGATCACGTTGTACCCCGACGGGTTGATACCAGTGATCCGCACCCGCGCGCCCACACCGAGCCCGTGCGCCGCCGACGTCGTGTACGTCGCCACACCGGTCGACCACGTCGCCCCGCTTACCGTGCGGACCTCTTTGCCGATTGAAAGGCCGGACCCGACCCCAGTGACAGCCATGTCATCAACCCTTCTGCGGAGCCGGCTCTACCGGATCCCGCCGCTTCGGCGCCGGCCCCTTGCCGACCTGCACCCACTCGCCTGTTTCCACCGCCGAAGCGGCCCGGTCCTCGTCCTCAACCTCAAGCGTCCCGCCCGGCCCCACCACACCCGGCACACCGGGAAGCGACACCTCGGACAGGCCACCCACATACCTCAGCTGCACCGCGTCGCCTCCACGTTCAACCTCACTTCGAACCCGGCAGCGAACCCGGCAGGCTGCTCGAGCCGGGCGGCGAGATGAACGAACCCGCCCCACTCCACCACCGCATCCCAGTCCTGCGCCGTCAACGGCCTACGGTTCGCCCTGGCCGTGTCGTACACCAGGTCCAGCAACTGCGTCGCCTCCGCCTGAGCGTCGGTCGCCGTCACATCACTGTCCGCCGGCAACACCTTGATCACCAACAGCTGCTGGTAGTTCTCCACCAGCCCGTTCGGCATCGTGTACGGCTGGGCGGTCACGTCGACCTCGTTCGACCACCACGCCAACACCCGCTCCGAAACATCCTCCGCCTCGGTCGGGACAGCCGGCAGCAACTCGACACCGACGTTGGCAAGCGCAGCGCCGTACAGGTCGTGCAACGCCTCACGGACCAGGAACAGCGACGTGGCGGCCATCAGGCCAAACCCCGGTACTGGATCTGGTCCCACAGCAGATCACGAGACGCCTTCGGCAGCACCACAGACGGAAACGCCGTCGTCGGCCCCTCGTACTCGTTGACCACCGCCACCGAGTCCGCCATGCCCTGCCACAGGTTCTGCAACGCCAGCACCGCCGCCGTATGGAACCTGGATCCCGCCACCGCCGCCGTGTTCGCATACCGGCCGGCCACGTAGGTGACCTCAACCGTGCCGCACTCCCACGGGATCGACCACCAGTCAGACCGCCGGTAGAGCTCGCCGCACAACAAGGTCGGGTCGTCCTCATCGGGTTCAGCCAGATAGCCGCCCGCCACCGACAGGGACTCGGCGGTCAACGTTGTCGACACGCCACGCTGCCACACCTTGACCGTGGTGATGGACGACACCGGGGAACGGCGAAGACGGATCTCGGACGTCCCGCCCTCGTGCCGTTCCCCGGTGATCGTCCGCTGCACCACCGGACCGACCAGCTCATCAATCGCGTTAGACACCGCCGACACGTACGCCTCGAGACGATCGGCGTGCAGCGTGTGGCTAGCGCTAACCCGGACAGCGCTCTTGGCGTCGTCCAACGAAAGCAGATCGGTCGCCGCCACGGTCAGCCCCTACGCCCGCCACGACGACGGGCCGAACCGCCTCCGGCCTCTTCGACGACGGGGTCCGAGCCGACAGGCGGAATGCCAGCATCGGACCCCGCCTCGTCACCCGACCGCCCATCGGGGACGACCTCGAACGCCGCCGACTGGGCCTGCAACTGACCGGCGACGTACTCGTCGGCCTCGAGCTCAGACCCGGCAGGCACCACCACCGCAGCGCGGATGATGTCGTTCGACTTGTTGCGGAGCCGCACCCCCGGCGGGCGCAAACCCGCCGAAGGC
>CAYZBB010000276.1:0-5704 GCA_964476495.1 uncultured Actinomycetes bacterium
GCGCGGGAAACTGACCCCGATCCCTGCACGACCACAAACTGCAACGTCTCGCCGGAAGAAATCACGTTGCCGAAGGCGTCATCCACCAGCACCGTTACCGGGAGGGCGAGAATCTGGCTCACTTCCGCAATCTGGTTGTCGCCAGCGAGAATCGAAATCGGCGTCGGATCGCCCGGAACGGTCGTCATCACGAATCGGGCGGAGGTGGCCGAGGAGATAGCGAACAGGATGGACTGCACCGAGGCGATCTCGCCCGCCACATAAGTCGTGCCTGCGTGACCATTACTGCCGGTCGTCAGGGCCGCCGACCCAATAGTGCCGGTCGCATCGGTTGAGGTGACCGTGACCGATCCCCCATTGACCGGGTTCCCGTACTGGTCGTGGACGCAGGCCGAGAGGCTGCTCGGCATCGTCCCGAGCGGCGTCGAGGTCTGGCTGGTGCCACGGCTGGCGCTGATTGAGAACGCGCTCCCCGCTGTGGGCGTGCAGGAGAACCGGATCGGGCTGTTGGTGAGGTTCCCGCTATACGCAAAGAGCGTGTAGGTCGAACCCGCCGTGGTCCCCAGGGACCAGCTACCGACCTGCGACACGCCGTTGCTGTTGGTGGTGGTGACCGTCCCGGTGGAGGTCGTGCCCGACCCGCCTCCGTGGAACCATGTCACCGAACTCCCGGCGACCGGGAGGCCGTTGGCATCGAGGACCCGGACAGCGGGCGGGATGGCGATGTTGGCGCCCGCCGTCCCGCTCTGGCCGTTTCCCGCATAGGTGACGATGGACGCGGCGGTGCCTGGCGTGGTCCCCGTGATCTTGGAGTCCACGACGTTGATGTTGGAGGCCGTCAGCCGAGCGACTTGCTGGCCTTGGGCATCCAGAATCTCGACCAGATACTGGCGGTCAAGCCCCATCTAGGTGTTCCACGTCGCCATCTGGGTCGTGGACAGGGACTCCTGACTGCCGCGCAGGAACCGGAGCCACCGAAGGCCCGGATCAATCGTCACGAGAGCCGGGAAGGCGGTCAGGGCCGTCACAACGCTCCATGCCGCCACCGTGGCGGTGGAATTGTCGAGGCCGTGATCGTTGGACCCCTGAATGGTCAGGGTGCTGGCCGTGGCCACGACGGTCTGGGCGCTGACCGAGATGGTGGCCGCCTCCTGCACCAGATAGGCCGGGCTGGTGTAGGTCGAACTGTTCGCACTGTTGAAGACCAGAATGTGCTTGGACCAGCCGCGACTCATGGAACCTCCTCAGAAACACCAAGGGGACGGGCGACCGCCCGCCCCCAAGGGATTCGCTACGTTGTGGACCGACTAGGCTCAGGACGCCGAGAAGCGGTAGAGCCCCCATGTCTGGGCCGACTGATTCTGCACCAGCGTCGAGACATTCGAGTACCGCAGTTCACACTGACCCGCCACCGTGCAATGACTGTGCATCACCAGCCCGGAACTGAGGCTCGACACACCGGCATTGCCCATCAGGGTCGGAATGATCGCATCTCCGACCCGCACGGCAGGCCAGACAAATACGGTGAAGCTGGAGGCCGACCCCTGCACGACATGGGCGGGCACGACGACCGTGGTGAAGCTGAACGCCTTCATTTCCGTGCCGGTATAGCCGGAATCGGCCACGGTGATGGACCCGCTGAACGTGCTGTCTGCCGCGTGGGACACGCCCCCGAAGCCCGTCACTCCGTAGATATTGCCTGCCATGTGCTACCTCCTCTGCGATTCAAGGCCTTGTTCTCTTGGTATAGTCGCTCGAAGATTTCATTATCCAACGAGCTTCTGACAGGAGCACCGGCCTTCGCGTTGCAGAAAGCAATCACGTTGTCGGCTTGTCGCCCCTTGGCGACTAAGTGCAGGCGAATCGCTTCAAGGAGTGGCTTGATCCAGCGAGACTTTACAGTAGCCCGATAGATCGTTTTGTGCCGCTCGCTGACCCTACGATCACCTAGGTGTATCCCACTCGGGACAAGTTCCTGCATTCGCAGAAGCAGGTCCTGATTGGTGTTCGCGACCTGAACACAGGCCCGGTAGACAAAGCCACCTTTTCTTGAAGATGAAACAATCCTATAGATCCCGATTGTTCCTTCTCCGTCAATCAGTGCGGCCAACCATGAAGACTGCACGGCAGTCAACCGCATTCTTACTGCTGGTCCATCCCGCTTCGCTACTACATCGCCAACCGTTGCACCGGTAGTCCGAAAATCGGACCACCATGTGTCGTAGCAATCGCGAGAACAGAACCGCCTGTTGGTACTATGCGGGACAGGGGCGATATCCTTCCCGCACCGCTTGCATCTTGGGAGATTGGCCATGAAACCAATCTATCGCATTACCCATATTTTCGCAACGCATACTCAGCGAAAAATCGCTAAGTCGTTGCTACTTATACACCTGTAGTTCCCCAAACTCCATACCACTCGCCGTGACCGTTCACCGCGCCGTACAGGCCGCGCCGGTAGGTCACCATCTCGTCCTTCGCATCCCACTGATCCACGCCGAAGGTCTTCTCGTCCAGCCAGTTCAGGTCGTGCTTGCTGCACTGGATGAACCACGCATCGGTGTCGGTCTTGTAGTGCGAGATGAAGTAGCTCAGGCCGTACTTCCGGAGCGCGTTCACGTCGTTGTTGGCGACACCCGGCTTGTACTCGCTCTTGAGCAGTTCCTCGGCGGTGAACTCGTCCTCGGGGCTGATAATGAGCGTCTGCGGGTCGAACATGACCGGACGACCCCGGTGCGACTTCCAGTTCTGGATGTCGGTCAAGGCGGCCTGGAGGGCGGTGATGCCGAGGTCCACGTCGGTCGAGGGCCGGTTCCGCTGGGTGGCTCCGCCGTCCAGCCGCGTGTGCGCGGTGGAGCAGAGGGCGAGCGAATCGAACCCGGTGGCCGAGAAGCCGTCGGCGTTGGTGGTGACGAAGGCGTTGTTCATCCAGAGCGCCCCCAGCACCTCCTGGTGGTCGTTGAACGCCTCCACCAGTGCGCTCTCCAGCTTCTGCACCTGCCCATAGAGTTCGTGGGAGGCCATCTCGTCGGTCACGCCATACTTGAGCGCGAACCGGACGGGCTGGTAGGTCTTGGTGTTGCCATTGATTGGGTCGTCCGCCGCCGACACCTGCCCCTCGCCCTTGAGGGACGGGGAGCCGAACCCGGTCATGTTCTGGTCGGTGATGGTCGCCTTGTTGGCGGTACGCCGATTGAAATACCGGGTGAACTCGGTCGGACGCTTCGACTGGTCATCGAAGTAAATCTGCGAGAGCTTCGGCTCCAGCAGGATCAGGAACTGTGCGCGAGTCATGGTCATGGGTCAGTCCCCCTTACGCGAGGCTGGTGGACGACACGGACCCGAAGGTCGCGCCGATGCGGGTGAAGGCCACTTCGATCCGGCTGGAGCCGGAACGGTTGTCAATGTCGCCGGTAATAGTGACCGTCCGGGACCAGACGGAGGTGGCCAGCGTGGTGAGCATCGAGCACGGCGCCCCGTCCGGCGATGGGCCACGGGTGATCCCGTAGGCGAAGCCGTAGGAGAGGACAGACGAGCCGAGGCCGGTCGGCACGTCCACGGTGGCGCGGGCGCCATCCGAGGGCACGGCCACGACGACCTTGCCGGTGGGCAGCGAATCCCGGCTGGCATGAGCCGCCACGCCGAGATACTGCGAGTCCACCGAGGTATATTCCGCCACGTTCCGGGCGGTGTCCAGCTTGACGAGTGAGCCCCGCTCGAAACTGGCCGAACTGTTCAGATTGAACGTCTGATACTGCCAGTGGCCATGATCTCGCGAGGGGATGATCCCGAGTGCCATGCGAGCCTCCTGCTGCTACGGGTATGCTTAGGTGGAAACGTCCACCGCGCTGCCAAGGGCGACCGGAGCCACCTTGGTCTGTTCCAGCGCCATGCCCATGTCTGCGGCCTTCTGGAGTGAGGCCCCGCATCGGTCCATGGTCAACTTCTGCTGCCGGTACTGGTTGGCTGCCGCCCGCTCGGACGGACAGACCATCAGCACCATTTCGCCCATCTGGATCTCCCCCGCCGCATTGACGAAGGCCCCATCGGGCAATTCCTTGAGCCAGTCCGAACCCTTGTCCGCCTCGGTTGCGAAGCGATAGCCGTTCTTCTTGTGCTTCGTGATCTTCCGGCCCGTGGGGGCACCCTTCACGTCCGTCCGCTGCGCCCACCGGCAGTTGACCGGGAGGGTGGTGACCTTGTGCGGAGGCCGCTTGCCCTGCCGCGCCTCGTTCAGTTCCCGGTCCCGCTGGAACTTGAGGTCGGAGAAGCCCGGCACATAGGTCGGGTCCACCCCGATCTCGGTCGGGCCGTCATCGGCGTAGACCCTGGCCTCGCCGTAGTCGGAGAGGAATCCGGTCGCGATGAGGGGCCGTTCCTTGGCCTTGCCCGTAGGCTGCTGATTGGTTGCCATGTCAGCGCCCCCCATCCGACCGAATCGTCCCGGCGGCGAACTGCTTGAAGAAATCCTGCCGGGATGTGCCGGTCGCCCGGCAGTACCCGTCAATCATCTGCTCCGTGACGCCCGCCTTCTCGGCGGCTTCCCGCCATGCGGTCGGCACGGTGGGATCGGCCAGCGTGTGCTGGGCCTGCGTCTGTTGGTTGGGAAGGAGTCCACCGCCCGGCGCTCCACTTGAGCGCAACCCGGATGAACCCATCTCTGCCATAAGCTGCTGGGCGCGTTCACGCGCTTTGGTTTCCACCAGCTCGGGCAAATGTTCCGACTGCACGAATTTAACCACCCTGTCCAGCGTCTGCAAGGTCCACTGGTTCGCGGGGATGTTGGCCAGTGCCGCATCCACCTCGGGACCGTACTTCTCGAACACCTCCCGGTGCCGTTCCCGGGCCATCGCGTAGGTCCCCTGCGCCGCGAGGCGCTGGACCTGCTCGATCTGCGGGGCGAGGCTCTGGGCCGCCCACGAGTTCGCGAACTCCTTCACCTGCCGCCCGGTCAGATAGTCGTCGTCCCCGAAGGACGGACTCGCCGGGACCTGCGGCTCCGGGCGCTGGGTGGGTGCCGGGATCTGCCCCTGCTGGTTGAAGGTCCGGACAACGCTCTCAAGCTGCTTCCCGATACTGAGCACGTCCCGCACGGTGCGGTTGGCGGCCCACTCGGGCACATCGGGTCCCGCCGGGACAATCCGGTCGAGGTCGTTACCGCCCGTCGCTGCCCCGGAGGTATCCGGAGTAGAGGACGGCGTAACGGGGGTCGCGTTCGCGCTCGGATCGGGCGCGTTCGGACTCGTTGGCGCGGTCATGCGTCACCTGCTCGTGGTTGAGGATCGTGTCCACCAAGCCTGCGGTCAGACGGAGCGCGTGGACGACGCCCGCCTGCTTGAGGTAGTCATCGTGGGGGAGGCCCGCCAGCAGGCGCTCCGCCTCCCGCTCCCATACCCGGCCCAGCAGCGCCTCCCATGTTCCCCATGCCGGACTCTGCCGGAGCGCCAGCAGGTGCTCCACCTCCTGATCCGTCACCCCCAGCGGGCGGGGGCACGAGGGCGGGGCCGGGGGCGGCGACCGCCGTAGCCGGAGGGATAATGTCTTCAATGTTCCGAACATCGTACTGCTCCATGAGCCGCTTGGTGAGTTCGATGATGCCGTTGGCGGCGAGGATGGCCGTCTGGGCAATCGGGGTCCCCGCCGACTGGATGGCGAGGGTCTGCAACTGGATCACCTGCTGGGCCACGCCGGTCGTCAACTGGAG
>CAYZBB010000277.1:0-5626 GCA_964476495.1 uncultured Actinomycetes bacterium
AGGTGCTCGTCGGCCCGAGCATCGTCCTTCATGCGCCCCTTCTCGGCCCGGCTCGCCTTGAGCACGGCCAGCGGGGGCGCCACGGGCGCGGTGCCAGCGAGACGGGTAGGGGCGATGGGGGCTGCCGTGGGTAGGTCGAAGCCTCCCGACGCAAGGGCGGCCCGTTCCTGGGGCGTGACGGGGCTATCCAGGTCCATCGGGTCGGCGCCGTACTTCTGCTGATAGGTCGCCCCAGCCGCCTTCGCCTCGGGCACGCTCATCTTCGGCATCTCAAGCGTCGGCGCAGGGCCGGTCGGACCGAGGTAGACCGGATCGCCGTTCTCGTCGAGATCCCACCCGCCACCAGCCTGCTTCTGCGCCGCCTTGAACGCCTCCAGGCGGTACTTGTCCTCGCGTCCGAGGTTGAAGTGCGCGTCGTTCTGCGCCAGCGTGCGGTCGAACTGGGAGGCCATACGCGCGTGTTCGGCGGCCCGCTCGGCGCGGTCGGCCTCCTCCTTGTCCATCTGGCGCTTGATGCCGCCGAGGCCCACGAGCCCGCCGCCCACGAGGCGCGCGATGTCGCCCGCGAGGGATGTGCCGGTCCGATAGTCGTCCCAGACCTGCCCGGGAAGCGAGACGCCCGATTGGAACGCCATGAGGCGACTCCTAGCCCATGTTGGCGAGCAACGCTGATTCGCCGTACGTCCGGCTGCCGATCAGGTTGGCAATCGCCTGCGCGAAGTTCATCCGGGTCGCATTCTGCCCGCCCGCGTACTCCGCGTAGCCCTGGCGCACCTGGTCCTGCGCGAGACGGTTGGCCTTGTCCGCCTCGAGGTCGAGCCCGGTGGAGATCCCCGCCGCCTTGCCGAAGGCCCCGGCGCGGATCGCCCGCTCCCCTGCCATGCCCGCCCGCGACGTCCCGAGCCCACGCCGCTGCGCCCCCTCGCGGGCCGCCGTGATCGCCCCGGCCGTCTCCGACCCGGCCGAGGAGAGCGCCTGCTGCTTGTAGGACGACAACGCCTCGGGCGTCACGACGTCGGGGTTGGCGAGGCGCTTCTCCCACATGGACCGGAGCGTCGCCTGCGCGGGATCCGTCTCCCACGCCGACTGCGCGCCGCGGATCCCGAGGAGCGCGGTGTTGTAGTCGTTGTCCTGCTTCGCCTGGAGGCGCTGCGCGGCCTCCTTCATGGCGTTGAACCGCTTTTTCGCGGCCTTGGCCTGGAAGATCCCGCCCACGACGTTCGCGGCCAGCCCTGCTGTCTCGAGGAACGGGAACATGATGGTTGCTCCTGGCAAGAATCTACCCCGGGGTGCCCAGGGGTGCTACGTCTTGATGAGGAAGTTGACCCCGACCCAGGCCGGCACGTTGCTGGCCGAGGAGATGGTGTGCGAGTGCGCCGCGGTGGCCGTCAGCCCTGCGCCCGAATCGGACCGCGTGCCGACCGCGGAGGCCGTCGCGCCCCCGTGGTCGTGAGTGTCAGAGCCCCCCGTTCCGGCAGGGGCAGTCGGGGTGGCGGCGCCGCGTGGAAAGGCGTTCTGTAGGTCGGGGACGTTGAACGTCGTCGATCCGTCTCCCACCCCGTACCCGGTTCCGACCGCCAGGAACAGCGCGGCGTAGGTCGTCCTCGAGACAGCCTGCCCGTTGCACAGGAGCCAAGTGACCCCATCGAGCTGCGCCGGGTCCCCGCCGAACATGATGAGCGAGCCGGGAGGCAGCGGGGGCGTGAGGGCCGCCGTGGGCAGGAAGTCCTCGTCGATCTTCCCGTCCACCCCAGTCCGGACGAGTTTCAGCGCCGGGTCCTTGTCGTGGTTCACCGGGCGGACGTAGACCCGAACCTGGGGCGCGACGACGTAGGACGCCGGGTCGAAGTCCACGTCCCGCACCTCGTACTCGGCCGAGATCGACCCGGGGGGCACCACGGCGCGCAGGACCGGCTCCCGCCACGTCGTCCCGCCGTCCACCGACGTCTCGGTCCAGACCTCGATCGGCCCGCCCACGATCCGGTCGGCGTAGTCCGGCTTCGGCGTCCAGTTCGCAATCCGCTTGTGGGGCTCGGCGGGCGTCGCCGCGGGGTGCGGACCCTCCCCGGCGTCGAAGTAGGGCGCAACGTAGTCGGCCGGCGCCGCCCCCTTCGTCTGCGTCATCCCGAGCGACGGGTAGGTGAAGTCGTGGTTGTGGTCGGCGCGCGCCACCCGGTCGAACCGCGACGGGTTGTCGACCGACTGCGGGACGCCCTTCTCGTGGGCCGTCTTGTCGGGCTCGTCGTGCCACGCCGGGGCGCCGTCCGTCGGGCCCGGCCGGATGTCGGGAGGGAAAGCGTCGCGCGACAACTTCTTGGGCGGGACGCTCCGGTCCTTGAGGAGATCCCCGCCGTTGACCATCTCGCGCCGGGTCGCCGCCTGGTTGTTGAACCCGAAGCGCCCCGTCCCGACGAAATCGCCGCTCGCGGGGTCCGGCATCAGTAGGCCCCGGTCGTACAGTCAGCCAGCGAGAGTTCCAGCGTCTTGAGCATCTTCTCGCTCGGACGCCCCGCGTCGAACTCCTTGGTTTCGGCAACCGAGTGAATCCCGCCGACGTAGAAGTGGTCGTTCGCCGCCAGCACCGAAGGCACGTCATCAAGCGTCATCGTGTCGCCGCTCACCGACAGGATCGTGCGGCGGAACACCTCACCCGAGGACAGATCCTTGAGCACGAGCGCCACCCCGCGCATGGTGGACGGGAAGGACGCCCCGGTCTTCGTGATCGTCTTCGCCGTGGCCGACAGCGACGTGATCGTGTTCGTCGCAGGGATCCACGCCTCGTTGCCCTGGATGCCGTCGCCGTTGTAGACGTCGAGCTCGAGGACGTTGCCGTAGTAGTCGCACCCGAACAGGCGAGGGCCCACCAGCCCGTCCGTCACCTTCCGCACGAACGAGAGCGCGTGGTCGTGCTTGGACCACGCCCCGCTCTCCAGGTTGATCGTGAGCACGATCCGGTTCTTGGGGTCGGCCGAGTCCTGGGTCGCTTGCGACAGGCAGATCCACAACTCCTGGGAGATGTAGTCGAACTCCATCACGACGCTCGACCCGGCCGTGTCCACCGCCGACGCCACGATCCGCTGGACCTCATCCGAGATGGTGTCGGTCACGTCCTTCTGGACGAACCCCGCCCCGAGGACATGGATGCCGTCCGGCCCAGCCGCGAACGCCCGCCCTCGCGCAGAGCACATGGCGTAGGGTCCGAAGACACCCTTCGACGTGTCGAGCACGCGCCGCATGATCCCGAGCGACCCCGCGCTGCCGCGCACCCAGTCGCCCTCGATGACCTCGATCGTGCGGTCGGTTCCTAGGAGCAGACGCCCCTCGTGCGAGATGGCCGCGCGCATGTCGCCGCCCGTCGTGATCTCGTTGAGCGAGTGCCACCGCTCGCCGTCGCCCGTCTCCGAGATGCGGACAACCCGCCGGTCGTCCGAGTCACCCCAGATCAGCAGCCGATCCTCGACGACGCCGACCGACGACCCGGGCGGGAAGTCCGCCGTGACGAACTCGCCCGCGGGGGACTCGAGCGTCGCCGTCAGGTCGGGCGGGACCTCGGCACTGTCCGTGAACGACGTGGTGCTGTTGTCGCCCACGGCGCCGACCTTGAACCAGGTGTCCGTCCCCACCTTGCGGCGGTAGACGTAGCGATCCGACACCCCGCTCGCCGCCGAGACGGCGACGTTGAGCGTGATCGACGACGGGCCGGTGCCGGGCGGGAGCAGCACCAGCGTCGCGTCCGACGGCCCGCTCTCGGTCAGTCGCGTGCCGTCGTAGAACGTGTAGGCGTACTCGTACCCGGGCGTGAGCGCGATGACCCCGTTCGTGACGTTCGGGGTGGACGTGACGAACACGGGCCCGGTCGTCGGGGCGGAGATGCCCGGGGTGTAGACCGTCCCCTCCATGAACACCCGCACGCGGGACTTCGTGGCGATGAACGTCTTGAGCCCGACCGTCGCAACCGTGGGCAGTTCGTCGAGCGGCCAGCCCGTATCGACCTCGATCAGTTCGCCGTTGTCGATCGTGTAGAGCGTGCCAGCGATGATGACGAGGTGGTAGGTGTCCCCCGCCGCGTTCGTGGCGTCGAAGTACGCCGAGGGCTGCTGCTCCACCGTGGTCGATTCGTTGTTGATGACCCGGTAGCCTCGCCTGGAGCGCGCGACGCCGCCCTGGTAGGTGACGTTCTTGAGGTCGCTCGCCTTCATCAAGTCGATCTTCGTAGGCGGCTTGCTCTGGTCCATGCCTCCCTTGAGGCCGGGCAGATCGACCATGAACTTGCGTCCTGCCTCCAACCCGTCCGCCACCTCGCCGTCGAATCGCAGGCGGTCGAGCGCCCACGGGCGGCCAGCCTCGACGCTCTCGAGGTGGACCGAGAAGCGGTGCCCCGCGACCATGACGGGGAGGCGTTGACCGGCCGCGCCCGTCGCCAGCGCGCGGGGCACCGGGAAGTCCGTCTGCCGGTTGCTCTTGACCGCCACCGACACCTTGCTCGCCGCGCGATACCAGCCCGTGTCCGTCGTCGAGACGGGCGGCGGGCTGTAGGCGAACTCGTTGAGTTGCGCGTCGGTCAGCGCCACGTTGGCGAGCGCCGCATCGGAGGCTACGCCGTAGAGGACACCTGCGGTGTTGGTGGGGGCGGTCACGTCGGCCATCCTCCCACAACGCACCGCAAGTCGGCATTGTCCGGTCGCGCCCCACTCGGTACGGTGAACGGCGGAGCCTCCCGCCCGCCGTAGAGCGCGGTCAGCGTCTTGTCTCCGAATTCGTCCTTGAACGCGACACCCGACGCCGTGGTGGCGAGCGTGCGCCCGGTCCCGGTCGCGCCCGACTCCAGGCTGCGGAGGATGAGCGATCCCGTAAGCACCGTGGCCGCAACATGGAGGTTGATCGTCGTCGGGTCGCCGTACTGGAGCCCCGGCGTCCCGGTCAGGTTGAGCGCGTCCGCAAGGTTCTGGAACGATGCCTGCGCGGTCGCGCCGATCAGCACTTGGTCGGCCGTCGCGCCGTCTACGCCGCCCGAGAACGCCGTGGCGGGAAGGACCGTCGTCGTCGAGGTCGCCGTCTTCCCGTTGCCCGCCGACCCGGCGTACTTCGACGTGAGCGCGAGGTCGCTGCCGCTCGCCAGCGCCGAGGCCGTCGCGTTCGCCGTCGTGATGTCCGCGCTGTACTCGGTCCCAGGCGTCCCGCTCGCGTTGATCGCCTTGACGAGATTCGCCAACGTATCCGCCCACGTCGCGCCGATCAGCACCGACTTCGCTCCAGCCGCAGCCGCACCACCCGTCATGTACATCGTGGTCGGGAGCGTGGTGGACGAGAGCGAAGCGTCGACCGTCGTGTCCGAGTAGGTCGTCGTCGTGTTGTCCGAGATCGTCGTGAGCAAGTAGTACGTCGAGCCGCCAGCCTTCGTGCGGTAGACCTTGCGCGCCGTCGTGCCCGTCGGACCAATCGGGATGGTCGAGAGCGACACGGCCCGAGGGCCACCCGTGACCGTGTGCGAGGTAGGAGTCTGCTCGACGGACTCCCCGGCCGCGTTCACGAACGTACAGGTGTACTTGTAGGCGCCGTCCGCCACGCTGCCCGCGCCCGCGTTCGCCGCCGAGATGACGTCGGCCGTGGTCGCCTTGAGGCGCAG
>CAYZBB010000278.1:0-5608 GCA_964476495.1 uncultured Actinomycetes bacterium
CGGTGCGGTGATGCTTGGTCATGCTGCCTTCCTCGGGGTCTGTTCGGCGGCGCACGCGGCGCACAGGTGCTGCTTGGTCGCCCGGACGTACTTGACGGCCAGCGCTTCGGGGTGGCGGTCGCAGCGGATGGAGGCGAGCCGGATGGGCTTCATAGCTGCACCTCACAAGGCCACGTGAGCGGCAGCGGCCGGTCAAGCTGGACCGTCTTCGGCGAGAGCCCCACCCACACCTCTCCGCGTCCGAAGGGCACCGAGGTGAGTTTGTCGAGCTTGCCGGTCACGGTGACCTTCGGGGCGTCCCAGTCGGCGCCCGGCTGGTGCAGGTTCGGGATGCTGATCGTGCGGCCCAGGTGGCGCGCCGTGAGGTCACCGACCATGCGCACCGGTGGGAGTGTCCAGCAGTCGGGGCAGGGGCGGGCCTCGGCGAGGACGTCCTTCAGGCAGCGCATCGGGGTGCTCATGCGTCACCACCAGTCCACGTCGTCCCCGCACCGTCATCGTGAACGCCCGCGTGACCCTCAGTGAGGGTGCATCGGCAAAGGCGGTGCTCCTCGTCGCGCAGCGTGATGTCTGAGGTGCAGCGCTTCGCGTCACCGTCCAGCGCGCGGAGGATGTCGTGAGCCCAGCAAGCGGGGCATTCGGGATCGCCCCCACAGCCCGAGATGTGGGCGTAGTCGCGCTTGGCATCGTTCGCGAACCGCCGCACGCGCTCGATGGCAGCCTCGGCCACCTTCACGCGCTCGACGAGTTCGGCGAGCCATGCGGGTGCGTTGGCGATCAGGTTGGCGTCCTCCCACGAGTACCCCGCAGCGTCGCACCGCTCAGACTCACCCGGCTTCCGAGCAATGTCCTCGCAGTCGATCCCGTTCCGCGTCTGCCAGACGGTCACGAAGTGGCACGACAGGCACCGGCACCCATCCTCAAGATGGGTGTGCGGCCACGTCTCCCACGGCCCCGGTGTTGCCGCCTTGAGTGCGGCCTCGATCACAGCCAGGTCGGTGCTCATCGTGCGGCCTCCTGCTCGGAGAGGTTCTGTGCGACGATGTGTCGGCCGAGCGACCGGAGCGCGGCCTTGCGTGTCCATCCGGTGCCGCACCGACCATGGATGAATCCCTCAGGTGGGTAGTGCCACTCGGCGAGGTAGCCGTTCCAGCAGTTGCGGACCGCTCGCCAGTTGCCGCGCTTGGCCTGCTCGCGCATGTAGCGCCACTCATGACGCAGCGCCTGCTTGCGGTCGTGGCGCAGCAGCGCGGCAAGGATGCCGACCGGATAGGTTCCGATCCCGTGCTCATCGGTGCTCATGCCCGCACCGCCTCACGGATCGCGGCGACGGCCTGCGCGGTCGGGCAGGGCCACTCCACCGGCACGAACTTGTAGCCCTGCCAGCACGTTCCACAGACCGGCTGCACGTCGGCGTCGGCCCAGCACCCGCACTCGTGGACGCCCGCCTTGCCGTGGCACTGATCGCACAACTGGGTTCGGTGGGTGTCGTTGTACGCCGGGTAGTGCAGCGCCTCGATGGGCGCGAGCAGGTCGTCCGCGATGGACGGGAGGGCCGCTGCGGCGTAGTCCGAGAACATCGCGGCCAAGATCGGGAACCGGTCTGGGTTGTACTGGTCGTCCATGCTGCTCGCCGCCTTCTCGATGATGGCGTCGCGGTCGATGATCGGGTCAGGCATGGGTGTCTCCGTTCAGTGCGTCCGCCTGACACCCGCACTCCTCGCGGACGTCGGGCAGCGCCGCGCCCAGTACGGCCAGGTCGAGCTCGAAGTTGGTCGCGTCCCCGAGGTCGCGTCCGCATCCGTTGCAGTGGCGGTGGACGGTGAAGTGGGTGATTCCGTCGTCGCCCTTCCGTGGGGGCGTGTTCGGTCTGCTCATGCGTCGGCCTCCGGAACGGGCTCGGTGCAGTCGGGACACTCAGACTCGGCGCAGTCGATGCGGGTGATGATCCCGTGCCCCATCGAGTCTCCTGTCGAGGCCATGTGGTCGTGGTACTTCGGCTCGGGGCCGCAGGGGTACGGCTTGATCCGGGCGAGATCGACCCCGTAGTGGGTGCCGCGCTCCCAGACCCACTCGCCGATCACGTCGCCGCCGCTGCGTGCCTCAGCCCATTCCCACGCCTCCTGGCCGGTGAGGCCCTGCAGCAGCGCGTCGGCGAGAAGGGCGAGTTGTGCGGTGAGCACGACATGGTTGGTGCGCTCCGCGGCGAGCCGGCGGGTGTCGTCGGGCTGGTCGCGGTGCAGCATGTCGAACCAGCTGGTGCCGTCAACCTCACGGCCCTGCGCCTGGGCGTAGAGGTAGGGCACCTCGACGGCCAGATCGCGGACCTCGTCCTCCCGGCCGTGCGGGTACAGCTCGTGCGCGTAGCGGCGCTTCGTTCTGCGATCGGTCATTTGCTCCTCCTTGGGGCATGGCTGAGACCGCGCCGATTTCTCGCGCGGTCTGAAGTTGAGTTGCTTACTTGAGTTGGTTCTGTGCCACTGACTTAGCTGGGGAACGGGTGTCGAAGACAAGGACGCGAAGCGTCCGCGTCAGCCTGAGCGCGTAGCGCTCGTTGAGGGTTGGAGAGTGGAGAGTTGGTGAGTTGGAAAGATGGTCCCGGATCCGTTCCCGGAACCGTCTCGGTAACGGTTACCGCCCACACTCCCGGAACAGTTCCCCGAACAGTTCCGGCAACAGTTCCTCCAACTGTTTCCAGCCCGCGAGTTCGGGATGCTCTCCGAAGAGCCTCCCGAGTTCGCCCCGGAGCGCGCGCTTGATCTTCGTGGATCTGATCTTGGAGAAGGCGGCGATGAAGGCCTTGGTGAGGTTCGGCTTCGCCAGCACGTTGTCATGGCGCAAGAACGTCCGAGCCAGCACCTCGCCCGTGGATGGGTCAATGACAAGCATCTTCACTGCCTCAAGATCGGCCCACAGTTTGAGCACCTTCTTCTCGGTCAGGTCGGAGGCAAGCTCCGCGTAGCGTGCGGGCATGTACGGAGCTACGCCGGCCCAGGTGATGTCGTCGCTCGACAGCAGGGCCATGTAGGCGTCGTGGTGGGCGGTGCTGAGCTTTCGCCAGTCGCCGTCCCGATGCGTCTTGGTGAGGTAGCGCGCGTACTCTCTAGCCATGGTCGCCTTCCTCTGAGAGCAGGGCGCGCGCTTCCGCGATCCTGTCGGCGATCATGTTCTTGGTGACTCCCATGAAGTACCTGAACTCATCGCTGCGCACCCAGGGCTTCGTCATCGTCAGCCGGACAGCCTCGGCTAGGTCGTCCATCGTGAGGCCGGACTCGATGTTGCGCCGGATCGCCTCCTGCCAGTCATCCGGCAATGGAACCGTCTTCCCGCTGTCGTATTTCCACGAGTTCCATACATGCTCGCGAAAATGCTCCATCGTCGTTGCGATGGCCTTTCGGTTGGCCGCGGCATACTCACTGGCCCTTTTCATGGCGGCGGCCCACCTCAGCGCGTCGGCATCTACCTGGGCGACGAGGGATGAGTCAGGCGCACTCGACGCCTTTCCGGCGTTGCAGTCGATGCAGCAGGCGACGAGGTTCGCGGGGTCGTCTGCGCCTCCGAGGGAAACCGGGATCACGTGGTCGATGGTGAGCGGGTTCTCGGTGTTCCTGCAGTATCGGCACGTGTAGTTGTCGCGTCGGAGCACTTCGAAGCGGGTTCGCTTGGTTACGGCCATCAGGCAGCCTTCCTCGTGATTCGTTGCCACAGATCATCGCGCTTGGCGCGCCTGCAGGCGTTGTAGATGGCGTCCCTGCCGACGTCGAGGTGCGCTATCAGTTCGCGCAGACCGGCGCCCTGCTCGACCAGGTCCTCGATATCTTCGAGGGCGACGCGGCGGCCCGTAGCAACGACGGGCGTGGCGGCGGGGTTGTCGATGCCGTGCGGGCCGGTGCCGTCGTCCCAGGAGAGCGGTGGCACCCACCCCCTCGCGGCGGCCGTCCGGCGTGCCCTGTCTGCTCGCCAGCCGATCGCCGGCGTCATGCTGAGTTCGTCGTACAGCTTGGCTACCCACTCGGCGACGGAGGCGTGGACTCGCGGCCTGCTGTTGCTGCGAAGGTCCTCGATGCGTCGTGGATTGACGCCTGCTCGCCGTCCGAGCATCCCGGAGTCCCACCCGATGGCGGCCAGCGCCTGAAGCCTGCGCGAGGTTCCAGCGGTGTCGAGCAGCCCGCGGTGCGGCGTGCTGATCGTCACGGCGAGGATGGCCGCTGCTGTCTTGCGGTTCACGTTGTGCGTCCGTCCGGCGAGCAGGTTGCCCAAGGTGGCGTCGGGCACGGATGCCGCCGCCGCCACCGCCTCTGGCGTCATGCCGCGCTTGATGAGCCGGCCGACGTGAGCCAGGACGACCGGCCCGGGGACGCGCGCCGTGGTGCCGGAGAGCACCCGCTGCTGGTAGTTGCTGGCCGCGACGCGGCACGTGTCGCAGCGGCAGCCACAGCGGCTGTAGCAGGCCCTCCCGGGCTGGTGTGTGGGGCAGTTGTGGCTCACAGCGTCCCCCTCCCGATCTCGACCTGCACTGCCGCCTTCAACAGCCGCTCGGCCTTGGCCCGCTCGGCGTCGGTGAGCGTCTTGCTCCGCAGGAACTTCCGGGCGCTGTCCGGGTCGCCCGCTTCGAGGCTGGCGATGAACGACGGGTAGTAGCTCACTACTCACCTCTCAATCTGCGGATCATGGCGACCGCGACCCGCCGCCAGGGCGAGTCGTCGGGCGCGACGGCCGCGGCGATCGCGTTGGCCGGCGGGAACTCGGGGGCGTCGAGGTAGGGCACCGTGTAGTACTCCAGGTAGGCCTCGGCGGCCACCTCGGCGACCAGGTCGACCGGCCACGAGCCGCCGCACGCGCAGACGTGGAGCGGCGTTGTGTGGCCGATCGGCTCGTCGCAGTAGTGCCCGTGCCTGCCGATGAGGCAGGCGTCCGGGCTCGGGATACAGGGCGTCATGCTGCGGCCTCTCGGTCGACGGCCGCGATCCTCTTCGCGACCCACGCGAACATGGGCACCGCGATGCCGTTGCCGTGCTGCTTGTACTGCGGCCCGTCTGCTTGCGGCTGGCCGTTGCTGGTGGCGGTGTGGCCGTCCGGGTAGCCCTGGAGTCGGCACGTTTCGAGCGGGGTGAGGCGGCGGACGATGGTGTCGCCATCGGTCAGGAGCTCGACGGTACGGTGCTCGCTGGTGAGGTCTGCCGGCGCGAGGGTGGCGGACACGTCTCGCTGCTTCCACACCTCGGCGGGCAGGTTGCCGTCTGCGTCACGGGCGCCGGATCGCTGCGTCTTGGTGAACGCGACGAGGTGGCCCGCCTGCGCGCTGTTGTCGTCCGGCCCGCCTTGCGCGGTGTCGAGAGCGTTCACGGTGTCGGCGACGTAGGCCACGATCGGCGTTCCCCGCCCCGTGCCGTCCTCGGATGCGTCGGAGCCCTCGGCGGTCAGCGCGTGCGAGCGGGTGCCCGTGACGCCGACCACGAAGTCCTCAAGGTCGGAGTCGAGCGACTGCGACGAGTTTGCGCATAGCGTCTTGGCTACCCGCGGGATGAAACCGCCCGCAGCGCCCGCAGCAGTGCGTCGGGCAAAGATCTGCCGCGGCGCGATGCCCTCCGCAGGATTCCGGCCGCCG
>CAYZBB010000279.1:0-5594 GCA_964476495.1 uncultured Actinomycetes bacterium
CCGACGTGGTCATCACCATGGGCTGCGGCGACGCCTGCCCCGTGTTCCCCGGCAAACGGTACGAGGACTGGAAGCTCGACGACCCGGCCGGGCAGGGCCTGGCCGCCGTCCGCCCCATCCGCGATGCCATCCGGGCCCGGGTGCAGGACCTGATCGGCGAACTGCTCCCGGTGCCCGAACCCCGCTGACCACGGTCGTGGCGGGGCCCGCCGCAACCGCTGATTCGCGGCCCGGTCGTTATCCGAAGCGGCCGGAGATGTAGTCCTCGGTGGCCTTCTCGCCGGGGTTGGAGAAGATCTTGCCGGTGTCGTCGTACTCGATGAGCCGGCCCGGCTGGCCGACGCCGGCCAGGTTGAAGAACGCGGTCCGGTCCGACACCCGGGCCGCCTGCTGCATGTTGTGGGTGACGATGACGATCGTGTAGCTGGACTTCAGCTCGCCGATCAGGTCCTCGATGGCCAGCGTGGAGATCGGGTCCAGCGCCGAGCAGGGCTCGTCCATCAGCAGCACCGACGGCTCGACGGCGATGGCCCGGGCGATGCACAGCCGCTGCTGCTGACCGCCGGACAGACCGGCGCCGGGCCGGTTCAGCCGCTGCTTGACCTCTTCCCAGAGGTTCGCGCCCTTGAGCGAGCGTTCGACGACGTCGTCCATCTGGCTCTTGTTCTTCTTGGTGCCGGCGATCTTGTACCCGGCGATCACGTTGTCGTAGATCGACATCGTCGGGAACGGGTTCGGCTTCTGGAACACCATGCCCACGGTGCGGCGCACGTTCACCGGGTCCACCCCGGGCCCGTACAGGTCCTCGCCGTCCAGGAGCACCTGGCCCGATACGTGGCCGCCGGGGATGACCTCGTGCATCCGGTTGAGCACCCGCAGGAAGGTGGACTTGCCGCACCCGGACGGGCCGATGAACGCGGTCACCGACAGCGGGGCGATGTTGATGGAGGCGCCCTCAACGGCCATGAAGTCCCCGTAGAACACGTTGACGTCCTCGACGTCGATGCGTTTGGCCATGTCAGCTCTGCTCTTTCGATGGTGGGGTGGTCACGGGGTCAGCGGGCCTTGGGTTGGAACAGTCGGGCCAGCAGCCGGGCACCGACGTTGAGGATCAGCACCAGCAGCACCAGGGTGAGCGCGGCTCCCCAGGCGCGGGCCTCGGTCAGGTCGCTGGAGGTGGTGCCGGCGCGTTTGCCGAGCTGGTCCCAGATCATCATCGGCAGGGTGGCCATGTCACCGGACAGCGGGTCGTAGCTGATCCGGGAGCTGTAGCCGACGAGCAGGATCAGCGGGGCGGTCTCGCCGGTGACCCGGGCGATGGCCAGCAGCGAGGAGGTGATCAGCCCGGACATCGCGGTGGGCAGCACGACCTTCAGGATGGTCCGCCACTTGGGCACGCCCAGCGCGTAGGAGGCCTCCCGCAGGTCCCGGGGGACCAGCTTGAGCATCTCCTCGGAGGAGCGGACCAGGACCGGGATCATCAGGATGGCCAGCGCCAACGACCCGGCGAGGCCGAACGGGCGCAGACCGAAACCCAGCAGCAGGAAGGTGTAGACGAACAGGCCGGCCACGATGGACGGCACGCCGGTCATCACGTCGACGAAGAACGTCACCGTCCGGGCGAACTTGCCCCGCCCGTACTCGACCAGGTAGATCGCGGTGAAGATGCCGATCGGCAGGGCGATCACCGTGGCGATGGCGACGATCTCCAGGGTGCCGATCAGCGCGTGGTACAGGCCGCCACCCTCCTGCCGGCTGGTCACCCCGCTCATCGACCGGAGGAAGAAGTCGACGCTGAACACGCTGAAGCCCTTGACCCCGATGTAGACCAGGATCAGCACCAGCGGCACGATCGCGGCCACGAAGCTGCCGTAGATCAGGGTGGTCGCGAACCGGTCCTTGGCCCGGCGGCGCCCCTCGATCACGAACGACCAGACGGTGAAGCCGACGACGAACAGCACCGCCGCGGTGGTCGCCGTGGTGTACCAGCCCTCCCACTCGAACAGCAGCTTGAGCCCGACCGCCGCGACCACGGCGGCCACGGCGGCGGCGTAGGGCGCCCACCGGGGCAGCCGCGCGCCGACCAGCGTGGACACCCCCGTCGCGGGTTGCCCGGTCTGCGGGGTCGGCGCCTGGACCGTGGGGGTCACCCGGTGCCCGGTGTCGCTCATGCCGAGAACTCCTTCTTGCGGGCGATGATGATGCGGGCCGCCGAGTTGACCACCAGGGTGATCACGAACAGGAACAGGCCGGCGGCGATCAGCGCGGCGATGGCGACCGGGTTGCCGCCAGCCTCACCGAACTTCAGGGCGATGGTGGCGGCGAAGGTGTCGCCGCCGGGTTCGGTCAGATGCCAGTTGACGGTGTAGCCGGAGTTCAACACCAGCGCCACGGCGATGGTCTCCCCCAGCGCGCGGCCCAGGCCGAGCATGGACGCGGAGATGATGCCGGCCCGGCCGAACGGGATGACCGCGGTGCGGATCATCTCCCAGCGGGTGGCGCCCAACGCCCAGGCGGCGTCCATGGTTTCCCGGGGGACCTGCAGGAACACCTCGCGGGTCACCGCGGACACGATCGGGATGATCATGATGGCCAGGATCACCCCGGCGATCAGCAAGTCCTTGCCGTACTGACCGGCGGTGGTCGCGGTCTGGTTCTTGAACAGCGGGATCCAGCCCAGGTAGGTGGACAGCCACATCTGCAGGCCCTGCGTCTGCGGGATCAGGAAGTACAGGCCCCACATGCCGAACACCAGCGACGGCACCGCGGCCAGCAGGTCGACCAGGCCGCCCAGCACGGTGGCCGCCCGGCGGCGGGCGTAGTGCGCGATGAACATGGCGATGCCGACCGCGATCGGCACCCCGACGATCATCGCGATGAACGCGGCGACGACGGTGCCGAAGAACACCGCCGCCATCCCGAAGAACGGCGGATCGGCCTGCGGGGTCCAGGTCTGGGTGGTGAACAGGTTGCCGGTGTTCTGGGTGAACGCCGGGATCGCCTTCCAGATCAGGAACACCGCGATCGCGGCCATCACCACCAGCAGCAGGCCGCCGGACCCGGCCGCGAGGGCCTTGAAGATCTGGTCGCCGCGGCGGACGGCCGCCCCGGAGATTCCCCCGGCGGCGGGCCGCCCGTCGGGGGTCAGGCCGCCCCGGGCCGGGGCGTCCTCGGCGTCGGGTTCGACGTTCCCGATGGGCAGTGCGCCGGGCACACCCATCGCGGCGACCTCGAACCGGTCATCCCTGGTCGGGTCGTGTTCGGTCATCTCGGCCATGTCCGTGTCCACATCTGCGGAAGGGGTTTCTCACTGTGCTGATGGGTGGCCGGGCGGGCGGGGTGCCGGTCGGTTCAGCGGCGGGTGCCCCCACCGCCCCGCCCGGCGACCCCGCCCGTCGAGCGGGCTCAACTACTGATGGTCTTCACCGATGCGATGACCTTGGTCTGCAGTGCCGCGGGCAGCGGCGCCGCACCCAGGTCGGCCAGGGTGGTCTGCCCGTCGGTGGAGGTGTACCCGAGGAAGGACTGCAGCAGCGGACCCAGGTCCTTGTTCCCGGCCGAGCACACCAGCTCGTAGGTGACCAGCACGATCGGGTACGCACCGGGCGCCTTCGTCGCGTAGTCGATCTTGATGGTCAGATCCTTGCCGGTGCCCACGACCTGCGCGGCCTCCACGGTCTTGGAAGCGGCCTCCCCGGTCAGTTCGACCGCGCCGGCCCCGTTGTCGATCTTCGCGATGGACAGGCCCTGGTCCAGGGCAAAGCCCCACTCCACGTAGCCCACGGCCCCGGAGGTGTTCTTGACCTCCTTGCCGACACCGTCGTTGCCCTGTCCGGCGACCCCGCCCGGCGCAACCCAGGTCTTACCGGTCTCGTAGGGCCAGTCGGCCGGCGCGGCGGCCTTGAGCCACTTCACGAAGTTGTCCGTGGTCCCGGAATCGTCCGAGCGGTGCACGCTCTGGATGGCCAGCGCCGGCAGGGTCACCCCGGGGTTGAGCGCGGCGATCGCCGGGTCGTTCCAGTTGGTGATCTTGCCGTTGAAGATCTGCGCGGTCACGCTCGGCGTGAGCGTCAGATCCGTCACCCCGGGCACGTTGTAGGCCACGGCCAACGGGCCGGTGACCATCGGCAGGTTCAACGCGTCGTTGCCGGCGCAGCGGTCCGTCTTGGCCTTGGCCATCTGTTCGGTGCTCAACGCCGAGTCGGACCCGGCGAAATCGACCTGGTTGGCCAGGAAGTCCTGCACACCCTTGCCGGAACCGCCGCCGCCGTAGGGCAGCAGCGTCGCGTCGCACTTGGTGTTGTAGTCCGAGATCCACTGCTCCATCACGATGCCCTGCGCGGTGGACCCGGACGAACGCAGACTCCCGGTCGCGCAGCTGAAGCCCGACCCCTCGAAGGTCGGTGCATCCCCACCGGCCGCGGCAGACCCGGACGCAGCGCCACCGCCGGCGGCGGCCGACGCCGAGGCGCTGGCGGCCGGCGCAGCCGCGGTCGTACCGGCGGTGTTGTTGTCACTCCCACAGGCACCCAGGGTCAGCGCTCCCAGGGCCACCAAGGCCATCAGGCCGCTCATTCGTGTGATCTTCACGCCGATCCTCCGGAGGCTCCGTACATCAACTGGGCTGTCTTCCCCTGTTCGGGGGAATGGCGACCACCATCGCGGTCGACCACGCTGGACCGTAGAGCGGGTCAATGGACGGCGTCCCCCCAACCGGTAAACGGAGGGTGAACGCGGTGTCGACCGCCCGGGCCCGAATGTCATGACCCCGCCAGCGCGGGCTCGGCCATCACCGGCGGCACCAGGAGTTGGTAGCCGATGCCCCGGACCGGCCGCAGCCAGTCATGACCGGGCTCGTTCGGGAACCGCCGCCGGATCCTGCCCAGGTGCACGTTCAGGCTGTTGCTGGGCACGCTGGCCCGGTCCCCCCAGCCGGCGTAGACCAGCTCGTTGCGCGTCACGATCTCACCGTGCCGCTCCGCCAAATACCGCAGCAGCACGAACTCCATCGCCGGGATCAGCGTCTCCACGCCGTCCACCCAGATCCGGGTCACCGACCCGTCCACCCGCACCCGGCCCAGGTCGATCGGCATCGGCCGGATCCGGAAGTTACTCTCGCCGGTCGTACTGGAATCCATCAGCCGCAGCACCGCCTCCGGTGAGAACGGCCGCCGGACGACCGCGGTCGCCCCGGCCCCCAACGCCCGCCCCCCGAGATCCGACCGGTCCTCGTCCAGGCCCACGATCACCGGGGTGTCGTTGTCGACCTGCCGCAACGCCACCAGGAAATCGACCGGCCCGAGCACCCCACCGGGCCGCCCGACCACCACCATGTCCGGCGGCGACTGACCCACTCGGACCAACGCAACCGCCAGATCCGCGCACCACAGCACGTCGATCGCCTGACCCAGCCATGCCTGCTGCAGCCGGTCGGCCTCTTCCCGTTCACAGGCCAACAGGACCAGCAGCCGCTCCGCGGACCGCAACAGGCCACCCCGCCACATCTCGGGCCCACCCGTGCCGCGACGCGTTTCGGTCCCGCGGGACACATCGGAATTGGACTGCCGGGTCAACCTGACGTTCACCTCGCCTGG
>CAYZBB010000280.1:0-5576 GCA_964476495.1 uncultured Actinomycetes bacterium
CTCGAGGTGGCAGGAGCGGCCCGCGTCGGCCGGCGGGGGCCCCTCCGACCGGGGGAGTACCACCCAATCGGAGGAGTCCTCGGGATCGGGAGGTAGACGGGTCCCCCCTCCCGCGACATGCCCCTTCAACCCTGGCCACTTTAAAAAAAATCGCCCCGCACTTCTGGGGAACGGAATGGAATCTCCTCCCATCCACCCAGGGTCCTCACCCGATTCTGTTCCCCCCCCTCTCTCTCTTAGAGAGAGAGAGAGTAGGGGAACGGAATCTGGTGGTACGGACCGCGACTACCGGAACAACAAAAGCCTAGCGGAACAGAAAGGGAACAGAAAGGGAACAGAACGCTATTCGACGGGCTACTCTGCGGTCTTCTGGGCATGGAGCGGGACGTTTTTGGCCGCGTACAACCGGGGGGAGCCCTTGACCCCCGTGCCGACACGCTGAATGAACCCCCCGGCGTACATCGAGTTGAGGGCCTTGATGACGTCGGCGGCCTTCATGCCGGCGGCGTCCGCCACCTCGTCGGCGGTGAGCCAGCGGGCGCAGTTGAGGAGCACCTGCCCGAGCCGGTCCTCCTTGAGCTTCTGGCGGCTCTGCTGGGCATCCCCGAGGCCCCTGTAGGCGCCGTCGTGGAGCTCGACCACCGTCTCGTCGGGGATGCGCTGGAAGCGCCCGTACGCCTTGATGGCCCGGGTGTTGTTGTCCTCGCCCTTCCCGAAGCGCCGCATCTCGAGCGAGACGTCGACGGCCCCCACGAGGGCGTTGCTTCCAGAGGCCGCGGTGCCGTGCTCGCCGTCGGACTTGCGGCTGTGGTGGAGGATGAGCACGGCCACTCCGGTCGCGGCGAGCCGGCTGATCTCCTGGTAGGCCCGGTTCACGGTGTCGCGGTCGTTGCCGCCCTTCTCGGGGAGGTTCGCCCAGAACGTCCAGGTGTCGATGATGACGAGCCCGATGCGGGGGTTCTTCCCGATCGCCTTGATGGCCTTGTCGACGTCGACGGCGAGGGGGCGGCGCGGAAACGCCTTGCGCCTGGTGATGGCCGGCGCGCGCAGGGGGTCGACCTTGAGCGCCCGGAACGTCTCGGCCAGCACCGAGTCGTCCTCCTCGGTCAGAACCAGGGTGTCGCACGACTCAGGCAGCGCGAGCCCGCACCACTCCGGGTCGCCCCGCTGGAGGGCGGCGACGATCGCGTAGGCCATCGTCGACTTGCCGCACTTGGGCAGGGCGGAAAGCAGCGTGACCCCGCGTCGCGCGAGGTAGCCGCGGACGAGCCACGGGGTCTGGTCGGTGTCGGTCATGGTGATCGGCTCGAAGGGGTCGTCGGTGGAGGAGTCCGCGAACAGGTCGCGCACCTCTGCGATGTCGCGGGCGAACTTGGTGGAGGCTTCGGCGGAGGCGATCCCGTTGCGGGCGGCGTGCTTGAGCTCGTCGGCCAGCCCGTCGAGCATCCTCTTGGCGGCGCACTCCCGGATGAGCTTCGCGTACTCCTCGGCCACGGATCCGTCGAAGGCGGAGTTCGCGTAGAGGGCCAGGCGCTCCTTCCCGCCCATCTCCTCGAGTTGCCCGAGGCGCGTGAGTTCCGACAGAACGAGGATCGGGTCGGGAAGGTGTCCGCTCAGGTGGAGGCCGAACATGGCGCGGTAGGTGACGCGGTTTGACGTGATGTAGAAGTCGTCGGGGCGGACGATCGCGGCGACCTTCGGCATGGATTGGGGGTAGACGAGCAGGGATCCGAGGAGCGCCATCTCGGCCTCGGCGTTGTGAGGCGGAGGCTGCGCGAACTCTTTGGACGTGCTCATGCTGCCCCCGAGCGGTTGATGCGCTTGCGCGCTTCCTTCTCGTTCTGGATCACCCACCACTCCGTCTTGCGGGTGTCCCATCCCTTGCTCGCGCCGATCTTGCGCCACCCCGCCCGCAACTGCTCCCAGTCCCCAGGCGTCGCCTTCGCCGGGTCGACGAGCACGCCCTGGATCGACAGCGGCCACTCCCCGTAGCGGGCCTTGTACTTCCCGGCCGCGATCGCTGCCGCCTTGGCCGTGTTGTGCTCGTCCCAGGCGAACGCTCCGGACTGGAAGCGCACGATCCGCAGCCCGTCGGCCAGCATCCGGCCCCATCGACGCTGCCGCTCCATCTGCGAGTCCTTGTGCCCGACGGGAAGCAACTCGGCGTCGCTCTCGGTCGTCTTGTCCTCGCGCGGGAACTCGTGCCCGCACTCCGGGCAGACGTGGACCCCTGCCGGGACCACCTTCGCGCACTCGGGGCAGGTCTTCCGAGGTGCTTCTCCGCCGGCCTTCTTGACCTTCCCGTCGAGGTCGTACTTGAGACGGTCGGTGACGAGCCCGTGCCGACTGTAGTTGCCGGCGTGGTCCAGCACGATCGCGCCGTCCTTGCCCTCGCACGCGCGCATGACGCGCCCGATCTGCTGGATGTGGAGGCAGAGCGACGCCGTGGGGCGCGCGATGATCGCCACCTCACACGACGGGAGGTCCCATCCCTCGGTGAGCACCTGGCAGTTCACGACGACGAGCGTGATGCCGGCTGCGAGCCTGGCCAGCACGCCGTCCCGCTCCGCCTTCGGCGTCTCTCCGCTGACGAGTTCTGCGGGCACGCCGGCCTCGAGGAACGCGGCGACGATCGTCTCGGCATGGGCCACGTCGACCGCGAACGCCACGGTGCGCTTGCCGGCGGCCTTCTTCTGCCAGGTGTCGACGATCCGGCCGTTGAGCTTCGCGCCGCCGACCGCGGCGGACAGCGCCTTTAGGTTGTAGTCGCCTGCCGTCTTCTTGACCCCGGACAGGTCGATCGACGGCGCCGCGAAGACCGTGGGCTCGTGGAGGGTCTGCTCGGCGCAGAGGTCGTCGGTGTAGGCGGCTACCACGATGCGATTGAAGCCCGCCGACCGCAGCCCCTTGCCATCCAACCGGAAGGGGGTCGCCGTGAGCCCGAGTCTGACCGGGAAGCGGTCGATGAGCCGCTTGTAGCCGTTTGCGGGCGCGTGGTGCGCCTCGTCGATCACAAGCAGGTCCGCGTCCGGGATCGATCGGTGCGCGAGCGTCTGGACGGACGCCACCTGAATCGGGGCTGCGCGATCCTCGGCCTCCCCAGCCAGGATCATCCCGCAGCGACTCCCCGCATCCACTACGGCTTGTGCTGCCTGTACCACCAACTCGCGTCTGTGCGCTACCCATAGACATCGAGCGCCTGTGCGCTTGACGATCTCGACGCCCATGAAGGTCTTGCCGGCGCCAGTCGGCGCGACGAGCACGGGCTGTTCGCGGAGTGCGAGGAGGG
Organism: uncultured Actinomycetes bacterium; assembly: GCA_964476495.1. Classification (GTDB taxonomy): domain Bacteria; phylum Actinomycetota; class Actinomycetes; order Mycobacteriales; family Nakamurellaceae; genus Nakamurella. The sequence continues at coordinate 3,290 of CAYZBB010000280.1, forward strand.
TTTCCTCGATTGCGGCCTGCTGATAGGGCCGCGCGATCTTCGGGGGCATGAAAGTAAGTCCGCCCGGGGCCCTCGCTACAAGGGCACACCGGGCGGGACGAGGCGCGACACCCCATCCGTGCGGTAGCGGCGCACGGGCGGAGTCTCTGCCGAAAGGCAGATGCCGCAGAACCTAGCAGGGTCACGCCGAAAAGTCCAAATGATCCTCGGGGAACATTCGTGGTAGGCTTCCTGCGGCTGCGTCGGTGAGTCACGACCTCACCAACGCGGCTTGCGACCGCGGTCCTCGGGGGTTGGTGTGTCGTGCGCCGCCCCCAGAGGTTCTACCGTGAAGACCGAAGGCACCGACCCGAAGCTGAGTTCTTCTCAGGCGCTCCAGTTGATCGCCCGCGCCGTGGCGACGTACGAGCCGGCAAACATCGAACGGCTATGCGACGTCATCTACGAAGTGGGAAGCGCCATTCGTGAGGCGTCCGGGCGCGACAAGGGCGACATCGGGTTCATTGGGGAGATCGCCCTTGCGCTCCAGGGCATCGCTACCGGGCTGAACCGGATGGCGCAGGTGGCCGAGGATCACTTCGGCTCGTCGTAGCTCACGGCAGCTCCGGCAACTTCTTCGCCTCCTTCTCCTGCTTCTTCACCTCGACGCGGTGCTCGATGCCGCTCTTGCTCTCTTGCAGCGCCTTGCGCCGCGGGCCGTTGCGTGCGGCGATGGCGATCCCGACGGCGCGTCCCTTGTCGAACTCGGTGCGATAGGGCTCGACGGCGGGGCGCCGCCGCTCGACGTCCTCCTCGTCGAGCCCTTGCGTGCCGGCATTCAGGCCGAGCAAGTGCGCGCGCCGCAGTTCGGGATCGTCGGGTAGCCCGACGTGGGAGATGGGCATGTCAGTCCTTTCCTTCCGCGCCAGTTCTGGTGGCGGACTCGTTGAGTTCGCGCAGGCCATCCATCGTAGCCTTCACCGGGCCTGGACCGACGTTGTGCGACTTCGCCGGGATGGCCGAAACGAGCATGTGGACCTCGATCTCTCCCGCCTCGGTCGTGACCAGGCGCTCTACCTGAACGACGACGCGCTGGCCCATCTCGCCCGCCACGGCCTTGAGCATCCCGCTCATCGCGGTCATCGACTTGGCGATGGCGCCCACCTCGGCGTACGAACCCTTGGGCGGGCTGATTTTGAGGGCGATGCGGTAGTCGTCCATGAACTTGGCGACGAGAACCGCGTCGAAGTCCTTGGAGCAATGCGGGCAGGTGATGCCCTTGCGGGGCTTTTCGCTGGAATCGCTCACGTCGTCTCCTTCCTCTCGTGCTTCTCGCACGCCTCGTCCTCGCCTACGTCCGAACTTCCCTCCTCGGGCTTGGGCCCGCCGAGGTCGCACGTCCCGACGTCGGCCAGCCAGCGCGAGTGTCCCGTCGCGTGGAAGTGGCGGCAGGTGGAGCAGGTGGGCAGCGGGGTGGTCACGGGAACAGTCCCGTCTTGGCGATCTGCGGCGAGATGACGGCCAGCCCCATGCCCTGATCGAGGAGGACTACCCGCACCGTGTCGGGCATGACCGCGCGGAATCGAGTCTCGATGGCGGTCTTCTGCGTATCCGCGATCCGGTGCGGGCACGTCAGCACCACGACGTCCCCCGGCTTCACGTCGAGGCGCGCGATGAGGCGGACCTCGTAAGGGTCGTGGGCCGGCGACGCTCCGCTCTGGACCCGATCCTCGTACTCCTCGCACGACATGCCGTCGTGCTTCCAGTTGTGGCAACACTCACGCTTGGCTTCGTTCACGTTCCTCCTCCTTCTTGCTCTCCTCGGCCCACAGGTGCGCGGTGAGCGGCGAGCTGCCGATCCACCGCACCCCGTCGAAGGCGACGAGCAGGTTCTTGCCCTTGGTGGGCCCCACGATGACGTCGATGACGCACGCGCGACCGTCCCGCGCGATCTCCTTCGGCGCGTCCTCGAGGATCTGCGTGACGTAGACGCGCTCGACGCCGTAGGACTCGAAGTGCTCGCGGAAGGTCCACGCGCCCTGGGCGGGGGCGTCGGTGACGCGGTAGACCTTGACCTTGGGGTGGAGCCCCTGCGGGATGTTGGACGCCGCGAGGCGCTGGCGGACGGCTTCGAGGTAGATGACGCGACGGAGCCAGTCCTGGAGCGGCATGTCGCAGAGGCGGGCAGCCTCGGCGCACATGGCGTACTCGAAGTCGCTCATGCGGATTCGCCGGTAGCAGCGAGGTCCGCGAGGGCGTCCGACGGGGCGGCCCGTGGCGGCGGTCACGGCACCACCGGCTTTCTCGG
>CAYZBB010000281.1:0-5560 GCA_964476495.1 uncultured Actinomycetes bacterium
CGAGCCCGAACCCGCAGTGGGGTCAGGGCCCGTGGGGCGACTGGCAGGCCGAGGTGGGCTTCGAGGACGACAGCCTCGCGTCGGAGTCGTGGGTGGAGTTCTGGGACGACGACATCCCGGACACCGACGGCTGCGGCTACATCACGGTGCCCGCCGGGTCCTGATCCAGGCCCACCCCGCTTGGGGTCCTTCCGGCCCCCACACGCCAGCGGTGACGTGTGGGGGCCGTGTCGCGTTAGAATGGTGGGAGGCCACGGCGGTAACCGTGGCCTCCGATGTCAGACCTGTTGAGGAGGTCCAACAATGACGAAGCGTACATGCTCTGTTGATGGGTGCGAGTCCCAGAACTACTCGCTCGGCTGGTGCCGATTGCACTACGGCCGGGTCAAACGGACCGGATACCCCGGGCCACTGGGGCCTCGGGTGGTTCACAGGGCGTTCCCTGAGAGTCTCATCATGCGACTCCGGTTCATGCCGCCGAAGTCGATGCCGACCGGCTGTATTGAGTTCACGGGTCCGCTTGGGACTAACGGGCGCGGGCAGATCAAGGTCGGGAAAGTCACCAAGTCTCCCTACGTCGCTCTCTACGAACTCCTCGTAGGCCCAGTCCCCGACGGGCTGGAACTTGACCACCTCTGCCGGAACCCGCCGTGCTGCAACCCTGCCCACCTTGAACCGGTGACTCACGCCGAGAACATGCGGCGCGGAAAGTTCGCCCAGCAGACCCACTGCAAGCACGGTCACGAGTACACCGAGGAGAACACGTACCGGTCCGCTGCTGGCAGCCGGGCGTGTCGCACCTGCCACCGGCAGTACGAGCGGGAGCGACAGAGACGGCTCCGAGAGTAGGGTGGGGGCATGGGCCTGATTCCGGCACTGAACTGTGATGATCCGCCCGATCCGGGCCAGTGCGAAAGCCTCTTTCTCCTTGGGGAGTACCTCATGCTCGCCGGCATGGAGGCCCTCGAGCCGTTCGTGGTCGACGACGACTGCGGCGAGTCGATCCGCGGGTACGTGTCGATGGCCGACCCACGCGTCGCCATGGAGGACATCGCCTGCGGGGCGCTCATCTCGCCGTGGCTCGTCAGCTACGGGATCTCCCCGTCGGCGAAGGCCACCATGGACTCGTCGGCATCGGGACGGGTGCCGCTCGTCTACACCGCCACGTGGCGCTTCGAGTTCCGCGAGGCGTGCTACCCGCTCGATCAGGGCATCGACCAGCCGCGCCCGATGCCGCTCGATCAGCTCCACGAGGTGCACCGCCACATCTACGCCCACGGCGCCGCCGTGTTTCACGGGGTTCTGTCCGCCTACCTGACCGGCACCCTGTACCCGAGCGCGGCGTGCCCACGGCTCACGTTCTCGAACATGACCCCGATCGCCCCGACCGGCGTCGTCGTCGGATGGACGTTCGACGTCACCGCGGAGATGTGACGTGCTCGCCCCCACCTTCGGGACCACGATCAAGATCGACGCTCCGAAGCTGCGTGCCGACCGCATCCTCAACCTGAACCGACTCCCCAACACTCGCGCCACGGCCGGCCGCTACATCAACCAGGGCAGCCGGGACCTCATCGAGATCATCCAGAAGATCGCTGACGCCGAACTGAAAGAGGACCGCCCGCAGGAACGACGCCGCACCGAGGGTCCCCGGTACCGGGATGCGTGGCGTGTCGTGCCGAACCGGCTCGACAACATCGGTCGCCTCGTCGGCGGGATCGAGTGCACCCACCACGCCGCCCGACTCATCGAGAACGGAGTGCTGCGCGAGCACCCCATCCCGCGTGGCGGCAAGACGTACCTGGCGTTCCCGTTCCAGCCGGGGGCTACCCGATCGAAGCGCGGCGGCCCCAAGGGCAACTGGCCGGTGAACTTCGGGGAGGGCCTCGAGTGGAGCGGCGACGAGGCCGTCTCGACCGACTTCTTCGGCGAGGCGCAGGTCATGCACCCGGGTTCCCCGGCGTTCAAGATCGTGGAGCGCGCCCGCCGCCGCTACCGCGAGCAGGCCCGTGCGGGCCGCCCTTCCGCGACGTAGCGGAACGCGTGATACGCTGCGCGCCATGGCAACCGCAAAGAAGGCCGCCCCCCGCAAGTCCGCCGCCAAGAAGAAGCTGCCGCACGTCAAGGCCAAGACCGGCAACGTGGTCGTCCGCGCGACCTACGAGGCGTTCGGCCGCGACGACTGGCGGCTGATCCGTCCCAACCAGATCATCATGAACGAGATCATGGGTGCGGGCGACGAGGAGTCCGTCGACATCTCGAAGCTCAACGGCTACCTGGCGTCGCACCTGCACCCCGATGACCGCAAGCCGTTCTTCGACGCCGCCATGGAGGACCCGAGCCTCGACCTCGTCCGCCTCGAAGCGATGCTCGAGGAGATGACCGAGGCCGTGTTCGCCGACCTGGGTGACGCCGCGGGGTGACAACCTTCGAGGCGTTCGGGGAGACGTGGACGACGGTCTGCCCGAAAGCCTCGATGTTCTACCGGGTGGTCCCCACCACCCCCCGTGTCGACATCGGGTTCATCGTCGACTTCCTCTGCGCTCACGTCACGAAGCCCGACGAGTTGCGCCGGGTGATGCGCGAGGTCCCGTCGCTCACCATCGACGACCTGTTCGAGCTGCTCGACCCGCTCATGCGGGCCACCTACGACGGCCTGTCGTACCGGGCGGTGTCGTCGCTGCTCGCCCTGTGGCCTGAGCGCCGGCATCTGCACCACGGTCGGCTGCTCGCGGCGGGGAACCCGAACGGGGCCCGGCGTCTGGACCTGTACGACGTGTTCTGCCTCATGTGGGCGGACCTCGATGAGGCGGCTCGGGCGTCGTCGGAGTTCACGGCGGTCAACTTCGAGAACGCCGACAAGCTGCGGGAGCAGATCGTTGGCTTGCAGGGTCGCCCCGCAGACCCGCAGAGCGACGTGGACGAGTTCCGTGCCAAGTTGGGAGGCAGGTCGAAGCGCGGCCAGCAGAGGACCGCTCAGGCGGAGTCCGCGACGTAGCGGACTAGAGCGCCCACTCCCATAGATGAGCGAGGCCCACGCCTCGCGGTGCTGCGGCGGGGTTAGGCAGACCTTCCCGTTGCAGTCGGTCCGGTAGCACGTCGACTCGAAGGACCCGTACGTGCTCATGCCCCGAACGTATCACAACAATCGGTGGTCGGAAACGAGCCTCACCCTCCTCCACTAGCCTGCTGCCGTGGCCGGCGCATCCGAGGAGCTCCCTCCTCTCGTACAGGACCTCATCGCCCGGTACGACGTCAACCTGTCCCAGCGCGCTTTCGAGAGCGCAGACCAGGCCACTCAGGACGCCCTCCGCAAGGCAAACGCGACCGCACAACGGATCGCTGACGCAGCGTCGAAGCGAGCGTCCGACGCCTTCCGGGCGCACACCCGCCGCATGAACGCGCTGCGGCGCGAGTCGGCCAAAGAGCAGGAGCGGCTGGCGCTCAACGCCGGGAAGCGGGAGGGGGAGATCGTCAAGGCCACGAGCCGCGAGGTCGTGGCCGTTCGCCGCCAGGCGGCTACCCAAGAGCTCGAGGTGCAGCGGAAGGCGAGCTCCGCCCTCGTCGCGCACCAGCGCAAGGGGATGGCCGCGTGGGAGGAGACGATCAAGCGGTCGTACTTCCGCATGAAGGGCGCCTACCGCAAGGCCCAGCAGGACCAGCAGCAGGCACAGGACAAGGCGAACCGCGACCAGCGGCAGGGGCAGCAGAAGGCGAACCAGCGTTCCCAGCAGCAACAGGCCCGGTCGTTCAAGGTCTGGTACGCCTTGCTCGACGACTACCTCAAGCGCCGGCGCGCCCGGGAACGTGCGCAGCAGTTCGATGATCTCGCCGCGCAGAAGGCTGCGGATCGTCGGAAGTGGCAGGAGCAGAAGTCGGCCGACTCCGAACGGCTCGCCGCGCAGAAGGCTGCGTACCGCCGGCAGATCATCGACCAGCAGGCGGCGGCGGCCCGCTCGGTCAACGCGCACAAGGCGATGTGGAGCATCTTGCGCACCACGACCGAGACGGGGTCCCGGTTCCTGTCGTCGGTCACCCAGTCGGCGCTCCGGTCGATGGGCAGCGCCGTCGGTATCGGCCTGTCGCGCATCACCGGGATCTACAAGCGGGAGGGCAACCAGCAGGAAGGGGCGCTCCGCTCGTCGTTCGCCGAGCAGGAGGCGATCACCCGCCGAGCGATGGTCCGCCAGCAGGGCGTCGTGCAGGGCTTCCAGGCCCGCAACGCCGCCGTCACTCAGGGGGGCGCCGGCGGCGGGCCGATCGGCGCGCTCATGTCGGTCCGCAACATGCTGCTCGGGGCCGGGGCGTTCATCTCGGCCCGGGCCATCTTCGGGCCGATCATGGACTACCAGCAGACCAAGATCGCCTTCGAGGGCATCTTGCAGTCGTCCACCGCCGCCGAGGCGATGCTCCAGCAGTTGCAGAACTTCGCGAAGGTGACCCCGTTCACCTTCGCTGGGATCGCTGACTCCGCCAAGCAACTCCTCGCCGTCGGATACGCCGCCGAGGACGTCATCCCCATGATGACCACGCTCGGCGACACCGCCGCCGGTCTCGGTCTCGGCGAGGAAGCCATCTCGGGTGTGATCCGGGCCCTCGGCCAGATGAAGGGCAAGGGCAAGGCGTCCGCCGAGGAGATGAACCAGATCAGCGAGCAGCTTCCGGGCTTCTCTGCGATCGGGGCCGTCGCTGACTCCATGGGCATCACCGTCGCCGAAGCCTTCGACCAGATGAAGGCGGGGGCCGTCCCCGCCGACCTTGCCATCCAGGCGATCCTCGAAGGGATGCGCGAGATGCCCGGGGCCGCCGGGGCCATGGAGCGCCAGTCCCGCACCCTGACCGGCCGGCTGTCCACCCTCAAGGACACAATCCAGATTCTCCTCGTGAAGGCGATGGAGCCGTTCGTCGGATCGATGTCGAACGCCATCGGGATGCTCACCACGTTCCTCGACAACCTGTTCAACGCCGGCGGTGTGTTCAGGATCGTCCGCTCGGCGCTCCTGGGGTTGGCGATCGCGCTCGGATCGATGCTCGCCTACCAGGGCGTCGTGCTCATGCTCGACGGGATCAAGCTGGCACTCATCGCCATCGCGCAGAACCCTGCCGTTGTCGTGTTCACCGGCCTGGTCGTCGCCATGACGATGCTGTACCGCCACGTTCCCGCGGTGACTGAGGTCGTCAACGATCTGCGCGACGCCTTCATGGAGTTCTTCACTGGGACACGCGAGGCGCTCGGTCTGCTCATGGACGGCGACTTCCCTGCCTTCTTCGATCGGATGCAGACCATCGGTGAGGACCTGCTCGCCGCCCTTGCCCCATCCGTCAACGTCATCCGTGACTTCTTCACCGAAGCGTTCAACACCGCCGCCGACTGGATCGAGGGCGGCGGGATGGGAGACCTCTGGGACACGATCACCGAGACGATCTCCAACGCGGCGACCGCAATCGCGGAGTCCCCCGCCGCCGAGTGGCTAGTCGATTTCGGCAAGGCGACGTGGCAGAAGTGGCAGGAGTGGCTCGACCAAGGCGGACTCGGCGACCTCGCCGAGTCGATGAAGCT
>CAYZBB010000282.1:0-5558 GCA_964476495.1 uncultured Actinomycetes bacterium
GTTCTCTGTCCGCATGTACGAAGCGAAGACCATCGAAGAAGAAGCAGCCGAGCTGAAGCGACATGCACAGGGCAGCCCAGAGGACCACCGATGAGCGTTGAGATCTGCGGATACTCGGACGACATGATTGAGATCTACGGCGATCTGCGAGAGGAGCACGACGCCGTAGACAGCCATGTGCCGCGCACGATCACCCTCATCGCCGCTAACGGGCAGCGCGTGGCGCTGAACATGGTTTATGCGCCCGATGGTGTGTGGCGCATCGGCGTGCACGACAACCCCGATGGCGTAGAGGTGAGCATCGACAAGGCCCCCGACGACAGCGAGGACAGCTACAGCGACAACGCCGTCGTTGCCGGCACGTGGGTTTCAGCCATCGTCAACGCTGGATTACCGACCCGAGAGGAAAACCACGATGGGGGACATTGACCTGCTTTACGACGCCGCTCGTGAAACAGCGGACGAACTGCGGGCAGCACTGGCCGCTGCCGTGATTGCACTTGACGCAGTGGCCAAGTCGGTGCCTGATCATCTTTGGACCGACGCCCTCGAAGAGGTCATGGCAAGCGCCGCTGTACTGGCATCCGAAGTCGGCATAGACATTTCCTGGTGAAACAGCTAGCTGCGTACAGGCACGAACTCCCGCCCATCCTCCCCCTAAGACGGTGTCTGCCCGTCGGCCGGAGGGGTTGGCCGACGGGCAGACCGGGGGGAGCTGCACTCGCACCCCTCAGTGTAGCGACATGCACACTTTGGCGTGCCTTTGGCGGGGCCTACACAACCAGCCCGGCAGCCAAACTCACCCCAGCCCATCGGTCATCATGTCTTCGGCCTCGCGTGCGCAGCTGAGATCGTCGTCCCAGTCGTCCACGAACGCAGCGACAGCGACCATTTCGGCCAGCAACTCCTGCGGGGTGTCAGCCATCACGCAGACGCCGTCGTTCCACGCCCACCACAGGTTCGGCTCGTAGGTCACTTCCCAATGGCTGCGCATGAGCCGACGCTACCTAGCCGCTGCACCTCTCGCGCGCCTCAACCCAACGACCCGTCGCCAACTGCGCATCCACCCTGGCGACCTCCGTCCCGTCCCCCGACGACAACGCCACCAGATACGCCAACAGGGCCGAATCCGACTGGGCCTGCAAATCCGCCTTGCACCCAAGCTGATCCTGCAACACCAACGTCTGCGCCTCCGCCCGCCGCTGCGCCTCGATGGCGTCCCGCCGGGCGCCGTCCGCCCACAGGTACAGCACAATCATCAGGAACAGCAGCAGCAACGCCACACCAGTCTCACCGGCAATCGTCAATCGAGCTCGGGCCACTTTGAGCTCCCTTCTTGCTCGGTCAACTTCATGCACCGACGTCGCCACAACTCCGCCTCCGTCTTCCAGTAGTCACGCTCGCGTTCCACCGACTCGAGAACGTTGTCGGCGTGTTCGTCGAGCTGTTTCCGCCACGACAGCCGCGCCCCGTACAAGGCGGCGACGCTGCCGACCATGCCGCCAATGGCGGTGAGGTTCGTGGTGTCGAGCGTGATGCCAGCAAGGATCACCTGATCTCCACGACGGTGCTGCGCGCCCACGGGTCGGCAGCGGATCGGGGAAACACGTAGCCCTCCGTGGCTGTCGCGTACCAGGAATCAAACCACGGGTACACGCCGGCTCCCGGCGCGCATGCCCCCGTGGGCTGGTTGGACCGCACCCTCGCCCGGAGCGGTGTGCCGGCCATGTCGCCGGGTTCGACCGTGATCTCGCACCACGGGTCGACCCACAGGCCGGTGACGTACCGGTAGCTGCCGTCGGGCCACACGACACGGCACAGCACGTAGTTCGAGTTCCAGCCTTCGACGGTGCCTTGGACGCAGTGGGCTACGTGCCAGTTGCTGGCGGTTGTGGCCCAGAACAGGTCTCGGTGGTCTTGCGCGCCGGCTGGTTGCGGCCAGAGCAGCGCCGTTGCTGCCCCGACCGCGACCAACCAGCGACGCACCGGTCAGCTCTCCGCCACGAGCGCCCGAACGGCGCAGTCTTTCGCTTCGAGGAGCTTGCGCAGGGCCACGGTCCGCTCAGGGTTCCGGGGCAATGTCTCGACGATCGCGTTCGCGAGATCGCCGAACGGGCGGCTCACTGCCTGCAACCGCTCTGGCAGATGCGCGTACGCGAAGAACTGCAACAGGAATTCTTGCTCCATCATTTCTCCTTTGAATAGGTCTGCTGCCCCGACCGCGACCGTTATGCGCGCCACCGGTTTGCGCGTCGTGGGACGGTTTGCGCGCCGTCGCATACCTATGGGTCGGGCGCGCATAACCGGTCACTCCTCAGCGACCGCGTCGTACGTGGCTGCGAAAATGTCGGGCTTGCACGGGTAGATTTCTCCCTGCACGCCCCGGATCAGCATCGACCCGCGGTCGCATCTCATAATGCCCTCGAGCGTGCGCACGTTGATGAAGTTGGACGCGAAGATGATGTCGCCGCGCTCGTAGGCATCGGCAACCCATCCCGGCAGCGCCTTCCAGTTTCGACCTGCCGCAACCAGCAGATCATCACACAACGCGGCTTCTATCTCGACCGGCTTCTTTCGGTACGTCGCCATCGTCACCCCGGGAGTGCGGCGGTCGGTTCCCCAACCTTCGTAGCGACGAACCCCTTGACCACCGACAGAGCCGCCCCAGCAGCGGCCACAAGCGCCGCCTTCACGGTCGACACGTCGGTCACCAGGAACACCGCCAGGAACGCCTGCGCCGCCGTCCACGCCGCCCGCTCGGCCACATCCGCAAGGATCTTCTTCGACATCATCCCACCTTTCGCAGTGCGTTCACTGCGTTGTCGCCGATCGCCTCGAGCGTCGGCACCCCATCCGCCGAACACGGGATCAGCCCGGCCCTGGCGAGCTCGATCAACGTGGCGTTGATCTCGTCCCAGCTGCCCGGCATCACCCGGAACTCCATGCCGTCCACGAGCAGGATCTGCCCGTCGTTCATCTTGCACGCCCGCATCTCGCACTCCTCATCCGCCGCCGGAGGCACACCCGGCACGCCACCCAAACGTTCGTTGACCATCGCCAGAAACCGGTCCCACGGAAACAGCGACGGCGCGAACACGGTCGCCGCCCCAGGGTCCGTCCGGTCCTCCGGCTGCAAAATCCCGTGCCCCGTGATCCCCGACACCCCAGCATCCGCCTGGTCGCGATCGACAAGACGTGCGGGGATGTCCCACCGGCGGCACCACAACGCCACCTCATCCGCCGCCCGGGACAGCGCCGCGGTCTTCCATGCCTCGGACACGGTCTTCCACTCGGCGGCACGCATAGCGAAGCTGATGCCCAAGTTGCCCGAGTTGCGCTGGTAGCAGTGGAACGCCGTGTGCGGCGTCGTCCCATCCAACCCTGCCGGCAGACACCGCACCGTCGAATCGCTGTCGACAATCGTGTGATAGCTGGCCGGAGTGGTCGACCTCGAGAAGTAGGCGGCCACGTTCTCCGCGCCCGCATCGTCACCGAGCTCGTCAGCGAACGACTCGGTCGTGTGCACGGCGATCAGGTACGGCTGGGCCTGCATCTCGGCATAGCCGTAGTACTGGCCGTCAGGGTTGGAGACCGCAGCAGGGTTTGGGTTGTCGAGCAGGTAGTAGCCGGTCATGCGATGTCCGCCCGCACGACAACCTTCATGATCTGAGTTCCGTTTGGGAACGTCAGCTTTCGCCCGCCGATCTGCACCTCGAACTCCGCCTGGTACGTCCCCGCCGTATCCGTATCGCCCGCCGACCACGAATAGGACAACACGCCAGCAAGCCCATCAACGATAGTGGCCGTAGCGTTCACCTTAGCTGCAGCCGTCGGGTCGTGAGCGCTGCGCATGTAGAACTTCGGGCTTGTCGCCGACGACAGATCCACCGCGGTCCCATCGGCGTACTTGCACGCAACTGTCAAACTCGGGAGCAGGTCGTTGCGGACCATGTAGTGCGTTAGATCAGCCATCGTTGTTCATCCTCACCAAAATCCGCCCCTGCCTTCCCAGCGACCCCACAACCTGTTCGTGGCCCGTGGTGGCGGCACGAATCGTGGACCTGTGGCTCAACACCACCACCGTGCGACGACCGACGGAAGCCGGCCCGAATGCCGACCCGCCCACCGTGTCGACGACCAACAACCCGGCCGACGCCTGCCCAGCCACGGTCCGCACCGCGGCGATCGAGCCGACCAACGCCAGTACAGCACCGGCGGCACCGAGCCTGGCGACCGTTCCCGTTGCCGAACCGTCCACCACGATCCCGGCGGTGGCGGAGCCGGGCACGGTCGTCCCACCCGTCGCCGTCGCCGTCACGGTAATCGTGCCGGTTGCGGTGGCGACATGCGTAACGACCGCTTGCACCGCCCCGGTTGCGGACACCGAGGCGCCCACCGCAGCGACAACAGTCCTCGTGCCGACAACGGTGGTGGCGACAAGCAGAACGGACGCTGCTTGCCCCGTGGCTTGCCCTTCGACCGTGCCTGCGGCGATGCCGTTAACCGCTATGGCCGATGCCGCGGCGCCGTTCACGGTTTTGGTCCCGGCGACCGTCCCGACCGCCATGGGTGTCGACACTGCGGCACCGTTGACAGTGCGCAGACCCGCCGCGGCGCCGGTTGTTACCAATGACGAGGTGGCCGCACCGGCGGTCAGGCGGCTACCGGCTGCCGTCCCGGTAGCGCCGATGGCTGCAGCGGCGGCGCCGGAAACCGTCCGGGTGCCGGCGACCAGCCCGGACACCGTCAGCGTTCCCGTGGCTGCCGCCGGGACGGCTACCGTGCCCGCCGCTGCAGCGACGACAGCCAGAACCGACGACAGGGCGCCGTTGACTCGCCGCAGGCCCACAATCAGCCCGGTGGCTGTCAGGGTCGAGACTGCCGTCCCGACCTTCACCGGGCTGCCGGCAGCCGTACCAGTGACCGTGAGCGTGGACACCGCGGTGCTGAGAACGGTGCGGGTGCCGGTGACGATGCCGGTGGCGGCGACCGTGGCGGCAGCGGTGCCGGGGGTGGTCCGCTCGCCTGCGACTGTCCCCGTGGCTGTCAGCGTGGCAGCGGTGGAACCGTTGACCGTGCGGGTACCAGCAACGGTGCCGGAGACGGTCAACGTCGAAACGGCGGCTCCGGAAACGGTCGACGCCCCGGTGGCTGAGTAGTGGGCAACCTGGCCGACGGTAAGCATCAGGCGCGCACTACCTGGTACGGGTCAGTGTGCATGGCGGCGATCTCGTCCCATGACAACACACGATTCCATGCCGCCGCGAACAGCACCTTGGTGCTGTTCGCGATGGCGTCGGTGGTCGATGAGTTGTGGCTGAACATCACCAAGGCACCGACCCCGCCGGTCAGGTTCCACGTCCCCCCCGTGGTTGTCGCCACCCGCCGCGCGTCCACGAACCACTCAACTGCGCCAGCCCCAGACGTCCCGTTCGTGGTCATGGCGATCGTATGGAGGCCCAAACCGATTGCCTGGCCTGACGCCGCGTAGTTGATCCCACCTCGCACGCCGACCAGGTTGTTGCCTGTGGCGTTCGTGGCGGTCGCGCCGACACCTA
>CAYZBB010000283.1:0-5537 GCA_964476495.1 uncultured Actinomycetes bacterium
TGAAGATCAGATTCCCCGCCGACAAGCAACCCGCCCAAGCCGACGCCTAGGAGGCACCAATGGATGACACCGCGACCAGCCCGGACGGCACCGAAGTGGCGGCCGGCTACGCCCCTGAGCACGCATTCGACGCCGAGCCCGTGGAGACGGTGCCCACGCAGGTCGCCGAACCGCTCCAGGCGGCCAAGCGGACCATCTTGCAGTTCATCTCCGGTCTGGCCGCGTCGGCGATCGTCGCCGGGCTCGTCCGGCTCGACGTCACCGTCCCCCCGGAGGTCGTGTCAGCGATCGGCGTCATCGTCGGCGCTGGGGTGTCCGGTCTGGCCGCGTGGGCGATGGGCCAGCCGCAAATCAACGACGCGTTGAGCCGGATCGGGCTCGGCGCCGTGAAGGGCTGACGGTGGCAAGCGGAGGGCAGCAACGCCTCGACTGGTACCTCGTCCCCGGCGTACCCACAACGCTCGTACTCGACACCGCCGACGGCTCCGACTGGCCGACCCCGCCACGGGTCCTCATCGGGCCTGTTGAAACTGACGGCGACATCACCCCCGTCGTGCCTGAGATCGCCGCCACCATCGACCCGGTGACTGCATCCCGCGCCCTGGCCGTGATCGACGACGCCGACATGGCCGCCATCCTCACCGCATACCCGCTCACCGCCCGCACCGCCTGCCCGTGGCACGTCAGGCTAGGCGTAGGCGAAGCCGAGGACGCCGTATCGACCGGGCATCTGATCTGGGACGCGACCGGCCGCAAAGTGACCGCATCGGCGACGCTCATCGTTGGCCCAATGGGTGAGTCGCTGATCTTCACTGAGGACGGCACTGGCGGGCTGACCATCACCGCCGGGGTATCCACCACGCTCACCGAGGACGGCTCCGGCGGCCTCGAAGTCACCATCTCCTGAGAGGCAGTAATGACATCCTTCACCGTCGCCCTGAAATCGTGGGTCGCCTCGACCTTCCCGACCAAGGCCAACAACCTCAGCGACCTCGCGTCTGCCTCCACTGCACGCACCAACCTGGGGCTAGGGACCGCTGCCACCACCGACGCGACCGCCTACGCCACCGCCGCGCAGGGCGAGCTGGCGGACGCCACCACCGTCCAGCAGGTCACCCTCACCGGCCCCCTCGCCTACACGCTGCCCGTCAGCGTCCCGGCTGGCATCGTCCATCGGGTCACCTTCACCCAGAACGGGGCGGGCGGCCATACGGTCACGTATGACGGGGCTCCCGTCACGGTGGACCTGACCGCAGGGGCGTCTACGACGGTGGAGCTCCACCCGGTGGGCGCGGGTCACGCCACCCGCTACCCGGTGACCAACCTCGACGCGCAGGTATCCGCGCTCGCGGCGGATGGCGGGAGCGCGCTCGGCGCATCCCTTTCGTCCACCTATGCCACAGTCGCACAGGGGGGCAAGGCGGACAGCGCCGTGCAGCCTTCCGCGCTCGCCACGTACGCAGCGATCTCCAGCCTGCCGGTGGGCGCGACCGCGCAGTTCCGCGAGATGATCGACGCCGGGCTCTCGACCGCGATGCAGGTCATCGGTGACTCCACCGGCGACTCCAGCATCGAATGGGTATACCAGCTCGGCCAGCGGCTCGCCGCCGACCACCCTGCCCACACCGTGCGCTACCGGGTGTGGGACGACGCTGCGAAGGACTACGCCCTGCCGATCACCCTGCAGGCGGGCACGGCGGGCGCCGCCCGATACGTGCGCTCCGGTGCTGTGGGCGGCAGCTACATGGCGATGCCATCATCCGCGCTGAACACCATCACCGGCGACATCGACGTCCGTTGGTGCGGCACATTCGACGCCGGGTTCTCCCACGCCGGCCAGATCCTCGTCTCCAAGTGGGGTGCCGCCGGCAACCTCGGCTGGAAGCTGATGTTCCACTACTCCGGGGCGCTGCGGTTCGACTGGTCCACCACCGGATCGGACGACCAGCTCAAGGTCGCCTCCGTCGTGTCCACCCCGCCCGTCGACACCGTCATCTGGTACCGCGCAACCCTGGCGGTCGCCACCGGGCAGGTGATGTTCTACACGTCGAGCGACGGCATTACGTGGACCACGATTGGCACCAACCCCACCCCGTTCGGGGCAACCAGCATCTTCGCCTCGACGTACGAGATCCAGGCCAACACCTCCAGCCACAACGGCAACGTGCACGAAATCGACATCCGGTCGGGCATCGGCGGCTCCACCTGCGTGCCGCGCGCCGTCGACGGCTGGCTGCTCTACAACAACGCGACCCTCTACGGGGCGCCGCGCATCGACATCGTCAACGGGTCGCTGGCCGGGGCCAAGATGTCGGTGCACACCACCAACCTCGCCAACCTGACCCCCGACTTCAACCAGTCGTTGGTCATCGTCAGCGACTCCCACAACGAACCGGCGAGCATCGGTCAGGTGTTCCCCCTGGCGCTCGCAACGTTCGTCACGGCAGTCCGGGGCAGACTTCCCGGGGCGGGCGTAGCAGTCATCGCGCAGAACCCCGAGACCGTCGGGGGCGCGATCACCGCGGCGGCCAAGCGCTACCACGACATTCGATGCGCTCAGGTGCTCGCGTGGGCGAGGCAGAACGGGTGCACGCCGATCAACGTCTACCGCGCCTTCATGACCAGCGGCGCCGACCTCGACACGCTACTCGCCGACCACGTCCACCCAACCCCTGCCGGAACCACGATCTGGACCGACGTGGTCGAGACCGCGATCGCCCAGGGGTCGTAGCACTTTCGTCCGGCTAAGCAGCACCCTCCACCCCCTGGTCGCTCTACGTGGGGTTCTCCGCTCGCCTCGGTCTGGGCTGTCGTCTAAGGAAACCCCCCCCCCCCCCCCGCTGGCCTCAAGGCTGGCGGGGGCTTTCGTGCGTTCCGGGTGGGCATGTCCGATCAGGCCGCCGAGCCGCGCTGCTCTATAGCCCGAACCGTGCTCGCGTACCACTCGCGCCCACCCTGCGCGGTCGGTATTCCCGCATCGTTGAGTGCTGCCGCGATGCGCCGATAGGACGAGCCAGATCCGCGCATGGCCCGGATGATGGCGACCGCCTCGCGTGCGACGACAGTAGGCCTGCCCAGCTTGGTCCCGCGACTCCTAACCGCGCCGAGTGCCGCCCGCGTCCGGTCGCCGATCATCTCCCGCTCCCACTGCGCAAGCGTCATGATGATCCCAGCCAGCATCCGGCCGTTCGTGGTGCCGGTGTCAACGTTCACATCCAGCGCGTTGATAGCCCATCCCTGCCTAGCGGCCAGGTCTACGAGCCGGGCGAAGTCCAGCAGTGACCGGCTTAGCCGGTCCAGTTTGGCGACCACGAGCACATTGGCGTGACCCGCTTCCAGCAGCGCCAGCGCGGCCGCGAAGTCGGGCCGTTTCTTGGTGCTCTTGCCTGACGCGACATCCTTGAACACTTGAACCTCGCCCCACCCGCGCCGTTCGGCTTCCTGCTGAATGGTGGCTATCTGCGCTTCGATGCCAAGGCCGGACTCCCCCTGCTGGTCCGTGGATACCCGACAATAGCCGATAACTGCGCTCTGACTAGGGGATTCGTTCAATTGTTGTACACTCCTAGTGCGTGCAACATACGGGCGTTTGGCATACAATATGGTACATGCGCATGACCGGACTGAGCTATGACGAACTGGCCGAAATAGGGGCGCATGTCGTCCAACTCTGCGGAACCTTCCAAGCACTCGGGCATGTAAACCCAAGCCTCAGCATCCGTCCCTACATCGCTAGACCTGACACCGAGACGGGCGGATTCGTCTGGGACATGTTCTCTGTCTGCTTGGCTGGGGGCGACCCGGATGCGGCTGCTCGACTGGCCGACTTCGCCGAACGTCACGGGGTACTAGAACTGATCGCCGAAGCCGTCACCCGCTAGCACAGTTGGCAATAGGTCGCGCCTTGGGTCTGTGTCCAACATGCGGACGATTGCCGCGTGTCGTTTGACTAACCAACGTCGCAATGACTAAGAATGGTCACGTGACCAAGACAAGCCACATGACCACCGCCGAAGCGGCCCGCACCCTCGGCGTGTCGGTGCGCACCATACACCGCATGGTCGCCGCCGGCACCCTCACCGCCCCGATCAAGCTCCCCGGCCTACGCGGCGCCTACCTCCTCGACGCCGCCGAAGTCCGCCGACTCGCAGACAAGGGGGAGGCAGCATGACCGGCCCGTTCCTGGCGCTCATCGCCGCCGCGTGGCTGACCGCCTCAGCGCTGACCCTCGCATGGCTGCTCCGCCGGGGCGGTGTGCTGTGAGCGAGACCGTCTACGAAGTGCTCAAGCGACTCACCCCCGAACAGAAGGACGACGCGCTCGCCTACCTCGCTGGGTTTGCCTACCAACTCTCGACCGACCATGTGCACGGCCCGAACAAGTCCAGATGGCTCAGCCGCATGGCTGACGCATCCCCCGCCGCTGCCGACCTCATCCGGGCGGTCGGACGATGACCGACACCAGCCTTAACACCCTCGCCGCGCAGATCGCCGACGAAGCCGGGCTTGATCCGCATCGACCCCGGACAGCCCGCCCTCGACCTCATCGTGCTGGTCGAGCTCGCCGACGGCACCCGCTACGGCATGGAGCCGCCGCGCCTCACCATCCCCACCCTCACCCACTGACCGCCCTGCCCGCGCCGTGGGGAAGCGGCCGGGCAGGGCACACGAAAGGACCAGCCATGCACACCATCCCGGCCCCCCTCGGGGTCACCACCGTCCCCGTCATGTGGGACACCCACGTCGACGGACGCTACGCCGGAACCGCCGTCAAGGTCGGCGGCAGCTACGAGACCCACCTCTGCCAGCGCGTGCAGCCCGCCACCCCGCCCGGCTTCCAGCACCCGTCGCTCGCCGAGGCTGAAGCCCACATCACCCGCGAGGCCCGCCGCGAAGGGGTCCGGCGGTGAAGGCGTACAAGGGCTTCAACGCTGACATGACCTGCCGCGGCTTCCAGTACGCCGAAGGCGAGACCTACGAGACCGACCGCGCCGAGGTGTGCGTGACCGGCTTCCACGCCTGCACCGAACCTATGGACGTCCTCGCCTACTACCACCCGGCGAACGGCGCGGTCATCCACGAGGTCGAGGTGGACGACGACGCGCCGACCCATCATGAGGACTCGAAGGTGGCGTCAAAGCGGATCACGATCGGCGCACGGCTGGACGTGATGGGGATGATTCGGGCGCACCTAGGGATCGTGTGGGCGCGGGTCGAGAAGGTCCGCGAATCAGCAACCTCCGGCTACCAGTCCACCGCGGCCACGACCGGCGACCGGTCCACCGCGGCCACCTCCGGCGACCAGTCCGCCGCGGCCACGTCCGGCTACCGGTCCACCGCGGCCACGTCCGGCTACCAGTCCACCGCGGCCACCTCCGGCAACCAGTCCGCCGCGGCCACCTCCGGCTACCAGTCCACCGCGGCCACCTCCGGCGACCAGTCCGCCGCGGCCACCTCCGGCGACCAGTCCGCCGCGGCCACGTCCGGCTACCGGTCCACCGCGGCCACGACCGGCTACCTGTCCACCGCGGCCACGAC
>CAYZBB010000284.1:0-5516 GCA_964476495.1 uncultured Actinomycetes bacterium
CTGGCACTCGACCAACGACCAGTCGGCGGGTGCCGTGTTCTTCGAGTTCACATGAAGCCGTACTACGAGGCCGACGGCATCACGATCTACCACGGCGACTGCCGTGATGTGCTGCCGGCGCTGTCCGGCGTCGCGTGCACGGTCACGTCGCCGCCGTACAACACGCTTGGGTCCCGTGTGCCGTCGAAGCCAACCGGCGGGTTCGGCTCCGAGCGTCTTGGCGGATGGGTGGCGAACGTGAACGCCACTGGCTACGCCGACGACATGGACGAGGCCGCATACATCGCGTGGCAGTCCGAAGTGGCGGCCGCCGTTCGCTCTGCGTCCGTGCCCGGAGCATCGTTCTTCTACAACCACAAGCAGCGGTCCAGAGATGGCCGCAGCATCCACCCGATTCACATCACAGACACGTTCGGCGGGTGGACGTTGCGACAGGAACTGATCTGGCACCGTCCGGGGGCGGTGCAGTTCAACGCCAGGATGTTCGCCCCAAACGACGAGCGGATCATCTGGCTCTACCGGGACGACGGCCCCCACAAGTGGAACCAAGAAGCAGCCGTGTGGCTCTCGGTATGGGATATGTCCCCACCCACCGATCTCGACGGACACCCATGCCCGTATCCGCTGACGCTGCCCACCCGGTGCATCGCTGCGACCACGGACCCCGGTGACATCGTCGTCGATCCGTTCATGGGGACAGGCACGACGCTTCGAGCAGCGAAGGACCTCAACCGTCGCGGCGTCGGCTGCGACATCTCCGAGGCCTACTGCGAGATCGCCGCTAACCGTCTCGCTCAAGGCGTACTGGACCTAGCGTCGTGAGGTGGCGTGACCGGCTACTAGCCGCCACCGGCAGCCCTCAACCTCAAGTCACGGTTGAGGAACGGTCGATGGACGACTGGTTCGGTTTCCAGGGCAACCGGTACCCGTTGTGGGGCGGCGCGCCGCAAGGCCCGCCCGGTGTCCCCAGTGAGTCGGCCCCGGATTCGTTCGAGTCGATGGTTTCCGGTGTGTACCGACGCTCCGGGATCGTCGCGGCGTGCATCGCTGCCCGTGCTGGTCTGGTGTCTGAGGCCCGGTTCAAGTACCGGACCCTCTCTGACCGAAGGCTGTACGGCCAGGAGTCGCTGAAGCCGCTAGAGACGCCCACCCCCAACGCGACAAGCGGGGACATTCTCGCCCGGTTCGAGCAGGACGCATCGCTCTCCGGGAACGCCTACCGGCTCCGCATCGGCCGCCAGTTGCATCACGTCCGCCCCGACCACATGCACATCGTCCTCGGGTCGAACATGACCGACGAGTACGAGATCGCCGACGCCCCCGACGCCACCGTCGTCGCCTACGCCTACTGGCCCGGCGGGATCGGCGGCAAGTACGACCCCAAGTACTACCTGCCTAGCGATGTGGCGCACTACGCCCCCGAACCCGATCCGCTGATGCGGTTCCGTGGCGTCTCCTGGGTCGCGTCGGTGTTGACGCAGATCGACACCGACCGGCAGATGACCGCCCACAAAGCCAAGTTCCTCGAACGCGGCGTACCACCGTTCGCGCTCAAGTACCCGGAAGAAGTCACTCGCGGTGACCAGGGTGCGGAGAAGGCGAAAGCGATCGTCGAACAGTACCGCGAACGGTACGAAACCTCCCGCCAGTGGGAAGCGCTGCACCTGTTCGGCGGTGCTGATCCGGTCAGTATCGGGCTGAACTTCCGTGACTTCGACTTCAAGGCGATTCAGGGCGCGGGCGAGACACAGATCGCCTCCCGTGCCCGTGTCCCCGCCGCCGTCCTGGGCATCTCGGAGGGCTTGCAGGGCTCCGCGCTGAACGCCGGCAACTTCGGGCAGGCCCGCCGCCAGTTCGGCGAACAGTACGCCTACCCGAGTCTGCGGCAGATGTGCGAGGCGCTCGCCTCGCTCGTACAAGTGCCCGCCGGGTCGGAACTTTGGTACGACCTGACAGACGTCGCGTTCCTCCGCGAAGACGCGAAGGACGCCGCCGAAGTCATCGCCACACAAGCCCAGGCGATCCGGACTCTGGTCGATGGCGGCATGAAGCCCGACGAGGCGGTAGCCGCCGTCACCTCCGGTGATCTGTCGCTGCTCGTCGGCCAACACACCGGTCTGCTGCCCGTGCAGCTGCAACCCCCTGGAACCACCACCACGCCGTCAGCGCCGGCTTCTCAAGGAGCAAGCTGATGGACACACCCGGAGGCGACCTTTACCGGTCCACCCCGCCGATGGAAGTCAGAGCCGCCGACGACGGCCGCCTGACCCTGTTCGGCCACTTCTCCGTGTTCGACACCCCCACCGTCATCGATTCGGTGTATGAGGGCCGGTTCATCGAACGGATCGGCAAGGGCGCGTTCGCCAAGTCGATTCAGGAACGGGCCGACAAGGTCCGGATCATGTGGAACCACGGCCGCTCCGAAATCCTCCCCGATGTCCCGATCGCCAAGCCCCTCAGCATCCGTGAGGACGAGCGGGGCGGCTACTACGAAGCGGCCCTGTTCCGCGGCCTCCCCGAATGGCTGTACGAAGGTCTGGCCGAAGGTCAGTACGGCGCAAGCTTCCGGTTCCAGCCGGTACGCGACGAGTGGGACGACAACCCCGTCCGCTCCGAATCGAACCCCGACGGCCTGCCCGAGCGCATCGTCCGCGAAGCCAAGCTGTTCGAGCTCGGCCCCGTCTCCTGGCCGGCCTACGCCGAAGCCACCTCCGGTGTCCGGTCCCTGTCGGACCGGTTCCACGATCTCCGCACCCTGACCGCTCACGCCGCTAACGCACCTGAGCAGGCCAGCGCCGCACCAACCACCACCGACGCCGACAACAGCGCCAGTCACTTCGGAGGACTCACACCAGCCCAACGCGAATACGCGCTGCGGGCTGTCCGACTCTCCTGAAAGGACTGATCCACATGGATCGACTCACCGAACTGCGCGACATCGTAGCGTTCCTCCAGGCCGAACTCGAGGCCATCCACACGGGTGCCGCCGACCGGTCGCTGACCGAGGACGAGCAGACCCGTTTCAACGACGGCGTGTTCGTCCGTGACGCCGCGATCGCCGAGGGCATCGACCTCGAGGCCCGCGCCCGTTCCATCAACGCCGTCAACTCGGGCGACCTGACCGTCCTCGAGTCCGGGGACAGCATCCGGGACCGTGGCGCTCCGAACGTCATCGTCGGCGACAAGGACCCGTACGACGAGCGCTACCAGCGTGAGGTCGGGACCCGTGAGGCCGCCACCCGTGCGATCGGCGAGAACCGGCACATGGACGGCGACGCCAAGACCGAGGCCGAGCGCAAGGTCATCAAGGGTCTGTCGGACCCGCACCTGCGCGGCATGGACGAGTACATCCTGCGTCACTCGTCGGATGACTACGCCCGCGGCTTCTTCAAGCTGGTCGGCGGCCGCACCTGGGAGATCACCGACGCTGAGGGCGCTGCGCTCCGCGAGGCTTCCCGGTACGACGAGTACCGCGGTCTGACCCTGACCGCCGCCAACGGCGGCGCGATGATCCCCGTGTTCCTCGACCCGTCCGTGATCATCACGAACGCCGGCACCCGGAACCCGATGCGGCAGATCAGCCGTGTCGAGTCCGTCCTCACGAACGTGTGGAACGGTGTGACGTCGGCTGGTGTGACGCTGGCGTGGGGCACTGAGGGCGGCGACTCCACCGACGTGGCGGCCACCTACGAGGCTCCCGGGATCACCTGCTACAAGGCGTCCGGGACCATCCCCGCCACGCTCGAGGCGTTCGAGGACATCCAGGGGCTCGGCGCGCAGGTCGCCGCCGAGATCGCGGATGCGAAGGACCGGCTCGAGGCTTCGGCGTTCATCAAGGGCACCGGCTCCAACCAGCCGATCGGGATCGTGACCGCCATCTACGGCGAGTCCACGCTCCGTGAGATGCACACCACGAACTCGGCGTTCACCGCAACCGACCTGCTCGACGCACAGAACTTCCTGCCGCAGCGCTGGCAGGACGGCGCGTCGTGGGTCGGTTCGCTCGCCTACCACAACCGTGTCCGGGCGATGGGCACCGACTACTACGGCCAGACCGTCACCCTCGATCAGCCCGTCTCGAGCTCGATCCTGGGCCGGCCCG
This sequence comes from uncultured Actinomycetes bacterium, assembly GCA_964476495.1. Taxonomy (GTDB): domain Bacteria; phylum Actinomycetota; class Actinomycetes; order Mycobacteriales; family Nakamurellaceae; genus Nakamurella. The sequence continues at coordinate 4,103 of CAYZBB010000284.1, forward strand.
CCTACCAGGCGTCGGACATGTCCACCGCCCTGTCGACGGCCACGAACACGGCGTTCGTGTACGGCGACTTCTCCAACTACGTGATCGCCGACCGTGTCGGCATCTCGGTGGAGTTCATCCCGCACCTGTTCAGCACCGGCAACGGCCTCCCCAACGGTCGCCGCGGCTGGTACTGCCACTTCCGGACCGGTGCCGACGCCGTCAACAACTCGGCGTTCATCGTGTCCAGCAACCCTGGGGCCTGATAGCCCCGCCGCCGGCCCCGGTCACCTTCGGGTGGCCGGGGCCGCTCAGCGCAAGGAGACAGCGCCAATGCTTTACCGTCCCACCAGGCAGTGTTCCGTCTACGTCGAAGCCCTCGGGCGTGACGTCCATCTCGAGCCGTCGATCCCGCTGGATGACCGCGACGACGACGACCGGGCTGTCATCAAGGAATGGTCGCACCGCGGTCTGGTGCGCCAGGACAACATCGAAGCAGCGACCGCCGCCCCCGGTGAGCAGCGGTCCACCCGACGGACCAAGCCTGCCGCCTAAGTGACTTGGGTCGAACGGCTCCAAGAGGTCAACAGGACGACCTCCGGGCTGGTCATCGCCCACCTCCACGGCGGCGACGTCTCCACGACGTTCCAGCAGTCGTTGATGAACACGATGACCGTCGACGCACAGATGTTCGGCCGACTACGCCACGGCGACAAGCTCGGGTTCATCTCGACTCAGGCTGGTGCCGGTCAGATCGACAAGGCCCGCAACGACGCGGTAGCGGCGTTCCTCACCGGTCATCCCGGGGCGGATCTGCTGCTGTTCGCCGATTCGGACATGGGTTGGGAGCCTGACGCCCCCGAGATCCTGGCCCGGACGATGGAAGCCGGGAACCTTGACGTACTCGGGGGTTTGTGTTTCGGCCAGAAGATCGTCGGTCAACGCAAGTATCAGGCACCTGACGCCGAGGTGTTCCCGACCCTGTACCGCGAGAACACGCTGGGGACCGCGGCGTTTGACACGGCCTACGACTACCCGCCCGATTCGGTGGTGGAGGTCGCGGCTACGGGCGGGGCGTTCCTGATGATCTCCCGCCGATGCCTCGAGGCGATCGAGGCGGACTGGTTCACCCCGGTACGCAGGGACGGCCACCCGAGGCCGTTCGGCGAGGACTTCAGTTTCTGTCTCCGGGCACGACAGGCCGGGTTCCCGGTGCATGTTCACACCGGGGTCAAGACCAGCCACAAGAAAGAGCAGTGGCTGACCGAAGCCGACTACAAGGACCTCCGACGGCCCGCCAGTAGCGCGGTGACGGTGGTGATCCCGGTCAAGGATCAGTTCGAGATGACCCGCAACCTTGTCGGCGACATCGTCGCCCAGGGCGGCTACTCGGATCTGCTGCTGTTCGACAACGGCACCACCGACCCCGAGATGC
>CAYZBB010000285.1:0-5501 GCA_964476495.1 uncultured Actinomycetes bacterium
CGAGGTTGTGGAGTGCGGCGGTGCTGGTGGGGTCGCCGAGTCCTGAGCCTCGGGGGTCGGTGTTGGCGGCTTGGATGCCGGGGGCGTGTTCGTGGGCTCGGGTGAGCGCGAGGGCGCCGGCGGTCCAGAGGAGGTGGGCGGTGGTGGTGAGGCGGGCCGCGAGCTGTTGGGTGGGGTCGGTCAGGTCCTGGTCGAGGAGTTGAGCGAGCTGGTGGGCGGCGCGCGAGGCAGGGGTGGGCATGTCTCAGGGCTCCTCGGTGGGTGCGTTGGTGGGTTGGTGACCGTGCCGGGCGTTCGCCGGGGGTGCCGACCGTGCCGTGCCTATAGGGAGCGGCACGGGGGCACGGTCGTTCGGGCACCGTGCCGGGGGGTGTGCCGGGGCACGGTACGGCACGGTCTTTCGGTGTGTTTCCATCACGCTGCCCGGTAGGGCTTCACGGAGACGTGGAGGTGGCTGGTGCCGACCTTCTCGACCTTGATGTGGGCTTCGAGGAGGAACTCGATGGCGAGGTCGATGAGGTCGTTGCTGCCGGCGACGGCGGTGCGGATGGACCGCTTCGACATGCCTTGGGGGTTGTCCTCGAGGAACCGTGAGACCCGTTCCATGATGACGGTGGGGCGGACGGTGCCGTCGTCGCCTTCGGGGGTCTCGGGGAGCTCGATGGTCCAGGCGAGAGCGTGGGTGTCGGGGTCGGAGTCGAGGTGGAGGTCGGCGATGCGCTTGCCGACGGCGTGCTGGCGGAGCGCGCCGGGCCGGTCCTTCTCGACGCTCATCTTGGTGACGCCGTGGCGGCCGAGCCCGAACGGCTTGGCGACGGTGAACGAGAAGACGGCGCCGTCCATGGCGGCGAGCTTGTGCTGGGCGCCGATGGCCCAGCGGCCGCGGTTCTCGCGGTCCTTGGTGACGTGGTCGATCTGGACGACGGCGGCGCCGGCGGCGGCGAGCCGTCGGGGGAGGGCCCCGTGGAAGGTGGCGTAGTCGGCGTTGCCGAGGAGGTCGAGGCCGTGCATGGTCATGGCCTCGGTGACCCCGTCGATGACGGCGAGGGCTGGGGTGAAGCGCTCGAGAGTGTCGGCGAGGTCGGCGTTGGCGGGTGTGAAGCGGCCGCTCTTGGTGAAGATGGGCTCGTGGGGCTGGGCGTAGTGGAAGCGCTCGAGGACCTGGGCGGGCTTGGCGCCGAGTGCCAGTAGGCGGGTCACGACGGTGTCGGCGGTGTCCTCGAAGTCGAGGTAGAGCACGTGGCCGCCGGCGCGGATGGTCTGCACGCAGGCGATGAGCGCCGCCCAGGACTTCCCGCTCTCGGACTCCCCGTTGAAGGCGTGGCACTTGCCGGCGTAGAGCATGGGCTGACCGTCGTCGCGCTGGTAGAGGGCGGGGGCGGGGGGCTGGTGGTCACCGGAGAAGAGCTCGGCGAGGTCCACGGGCCACCATGACGTGTGCTGGCCCCCGTCGTGGCCGTTGGCGGCGGGCTTGGCCTTGGGGGCGGTGTAGGTGGCGAGGGGCGGGAGGCTGGCGTCGAGCGCCTCGTAGGGGTCCCAGGGGGCGTCGGCGTCGGTGTGGGGTGGGGCGTCGTGGTCGTCCCAGTCGGCGGGGTTGGGGCGGGTCATGCGGCACCCCCGAAGATGTCGAGCTGCCCGTCGGGCACGGCTTTGGGCTTGTCGACGCGGAGCACCTTGGCGCGGAGGACGGGGTCGTTGCATCGCCATTCGGCGAGGCGGAGGTAGTCGGCGGAGAGGTCGATGCCGATGCCGTGGCGGCCGAGGATGTGGGCGACCGCGGGGACGGTGCCTGTCCCGGCGAAGGGGTCGAGGATGACGGCGGGTCGTGTGGGTGCGGTGGTGTCGGGGCAGGCGCAGGCGTAGCCGGTGATGGTGTGCTCCGTCGGTGGGTCTGCGCTACTGCCCCACGACGGGTTGGCGTGCCGCCCCGCAGTCCTGCTCGCCTGGCCGGTGTGTGCCGAGTCGTACTTCCGATCCGAGCGGTACTTGGTGGCCACCACGGGCCGGCGTCCTTCGCCGCACGCCACGCACACCCCCGACGGTGACCAGCCGAGGATGATCCGCCGCGGGAACTCCGACGGGAACGCGGCGAAGTGGTCGACGCCGAGGTGGTCCGGCACCCGCAGCGGTTCGGTGGGCACGGTCCACACGGAGCCGGGGAGCTTGCCTAGGGGGTGCTCCCATTGCCCGCGCACGGTTCCGAGGTCTGCGACTAGTCGGTCCTCATGTCTGGGGCCCTGTTGGGATTCGCCCCTCATTCGCGAGGCCGTAGACCATGAGGTGCGCGCGTGTTCCTCCCGCACCTCGTCCACCGCCGAGAAGTACCGCGGCTCCTTCGTGAAGTGGAACCACTGCTCGTGGGAGCGGCGCACCCGGTCGGTGACCGACTCGGGCAGGCCGTTGGGCTTCGACCAGATCACTTCGGCGCGAAGGATGAGGCCGAGTTGGTCGATGCAGCCGATGGCGTACCGCCACGGGAGGCCCATGAGTGACTTGGCGGGAATGCCGCCCGTTGGCGTCGCGTGGCCGCGCTTGGCCCCCTTGTCGCCGCGCGGGCGGTCGCGTGCCGCGCCACCATCAAGACCGGACGGGCCGCCGCCAGTGCCGCTCCCGCTGTACTTGTCGCCCAAGTTACAAAAGAGACTGCCCGACGGCTTCAACACCCGCCGGCACTCAGCCGTCACCGCCCACAACGCCTCGAGGAACGCCTGCGGGGTCGCCTCGGACCCGATCTGGCCGTCGTAGTGCTCGCCGCCGTCGGTGTAGCTGCGAAGGCTGTAGTAAGGCGGCGACGTGCAGATGAGATCCACGCTGTCGTCGGCCAGGGGCAGCGCCGTGGCGTCCCCACGGATGAGCTGGTAGCTCACGTCAGGGCGAGTGCTGCGTTAGAATCGGTCACGTGCTGACCTCCTGGTAGGTCGGTGCCATGGCCCCCGGCAGCGACCACTGCGCGGGGGCCTCTTCGTGGGCCGATCCTATCGCAGCCATTGAGGTCGTATCGCGGACTGCGATGGTCACGCGGCATCCAGTTCGCTCTCGCGCCGCACCCCGAGGGCCGGCCGTTCGGTGGCGAGCCATGCCCGCATGTGGTCGGCATATCGGGCGAGCCTGGGCCAGTAGGTGCCCTCCAGGAGTGCTTCGAGGGCTTCGGTGGGGTCGTGGAACGGGAAGAGGGGTGGCGGGGTCATGCGGCTTCCCTGAGGGCGAAGCCGACCTCTTCGTTCATGGCGGCGAGCAGGACGTCGGTCGGCACGGCGATCGACACCGTCGTGTACGTGGAGTTTTTGGCCTCCACCCACCGGAACCCGTCACGTTGTGCGGTGGCGTTGGCGCGCCACTCCTCCCAGTGGGAAGCGAGGGCCCGCTGCATGAGGTGGAATGAGATCAGCAACCCGCACGCCTCCGACTTGTAGATGTACGCGAGGTAGTGGCACCGCAGCGGGAGGCGCGCCCAGCCCTTGGTGCGTCGGCCATCGTCGTGGGCGTGCCAGACCTCGAGCAGCACGTCGGGGAAGCGCCGCGACCGCACCTTGCAGTCGATCAGCAGTTCTGCGTCCCCGGCCTTGACTCGGTGGTCGATCCCCGCCCGCTGCAAGGTGCGGTCGGTGACGATCTCGTGTCCGGCGTAGTGAGTGAGGGTGGCCCGGTAGAAATCCCGCCACCACGTCGCGGCGTCGTAGTTGGCGCTGGTGGCGAAGTCGTGTATGACCTCGTTCACGCCGCGGCCTCGTTGCCCCAGGCGTCCCACCCGAGGCGGGCCTGTCGGGCGAACAGCTCCACCCGTGGGAGGTGGGGGTACATGCGGACGATCGTCTCGGCGACGCTCGAGGGCTTCTCGGAGTGTCGGCCGAGGGGTGCCTCGATGACGGAGTCAGGTCGGTCGGCGGGCTCGGGCACGGGCAGGTTGCCCCGGCGTCCGATGAGCAGGATCTCGTGGCGCTGGCGGGCGTAGTAGCCCATGCCGATGCGGTCCTTGACCCACACCATGCAGGTCCGGTAATCGAAGCCCCATGCGTCCATGACTTGCAACGCCTCGGTGAGCTTGGGCGACGTGGCCCACAGGAACAGCACGGCGTCGTCGGCAGCGGGCACGTTCATGGCGCAGATGTCCTCGAGCGTCATGGTGGGGTACTGGTTGTCCAGCGACCGGGTCGGTTCGGCGTGCTCGTACCGCCACGGTGGATCGGCATAGATGACGGGCCAGGGACCTTCGGCGTCGAGCTTGGGGACGGGCCGCGACCGGATCTCGGCGACCTTCTGTGCCTTCTCGGCCGCCCGGACCTCCTTGGCGACTTCGCGCATGGTCAGCTCGCCGGCCTTGGCCTTCTCGGCTACGACGGGGGCGACCTTCTCGGCCTTGGCAAGCGTGGACTTGGCCCGCTCATAGGTGCGCCCGGAGCCGAGCCCGACCTGGCGGGCAACCTCGTCGCGCGTCTCGCCTTCGCTTCCGGACATTTGACCGGAAGCGTTCCTTCCCGGTGCTGTCTTTCCGTGCGCCTGACGCGCACGAGCTGCCTCGGCGACGTCCGGCTCGATGGTCATGCCTAGGGCGACCTTCTGCGCGTCGGTGAGGTGCCGGCGGGCGAGGTTGAGTGCCACGGCGTGCAGGCGCTTCTCGTGCTCAGCCATACCGATGCGGGTGACGCTCGGGCAGTCGATCCCGAGCTCGTCGGCGATCCGCTTGCGGTGGTGCCCGTCGAGCACATTGCCGTGCTCGTCAACCTCGATCGGGACGAGCACACCGCGTTCGGCCATGTCGGCCTTGAGCCGGGCAAAGTCGTCGGCTGCGAGTTCTGGCAGAAGCTGGTACTGCTCGCTACCGTTGGTCATGTCGGCAACCTCCTGGGGTTGTCGTCCAGTCCCCCGGCCGGTTGCACGGCGCGGGGGACACCTGTTGTATGCGCCCCCCAACGCACGCCCATTGTACCCGCTAGTGGTGATGGAACCAGGGCGTTCATGCGGCCTTCTCGTCGTCGTGTCGGGGTGTCCCGAGCGGCGGCCTCGGGGTGGCGAGCCATGTGTCCATGTGGTCGGCCCAGCGTCGGGTTCTGGCCCAGAACGTGCCGGCGCGCAGTGCGTCGAGGGCGTCGGCCGGGTCGTGCCACGGGAAGCGCGGCGGCGGGGTCATGCGCTCAGACCCCCGTGTGCTCGAGGGCGGCGGCGACGAGCTGGTCGCGGGCGTGCTCGAGGGCCCGGCGGGCGTCGAGGCTGGCCTGGTTCGCCCTGGCGATCTCGCGGCCGGTGGCGTCGCGGTCCCGTCGGGTGAGGCGTGAGCGGGTGGCGGCGTTGTGGGCGGCGATGACGGCGGCGATGTGGCGGCTGGTGGGGTGGTACCAGTCGTCGTGGCGTGGCCGGTGTTGGCGGGAGGTGGTGGAGATGAGCCAGGCGCCGAGGAGGGATCGTTCGGCGGCGGTGTTGTGGGGTGGGGTGCGGCCGCCTTCGCCGTGGTCGTCCCCAGGTGTGGAGGGGCCTGTGGGCGAATGCCACGGCTGTAACTTCGG
>CAYZBB010000286.1:0-5500 GCA_964476495.1 uncultured Actinomycetes bacterium
CCCTGCCGGATGCGGAGCGCAAGCAGAAGATCCTCGCGGCCAGCTTCGGCGACCTTCAGGAGTCGATCGGCGAGAAGCTCCAGCCGGCGATGCTTGGGCTGGTGGACGCCGGGCAGGGCATGCTCGACTGGCTGGAGCAGAACCCCGCCGTGATGGAGGGGGCCACGGCGGCCGCGGGGCTGTTCGGTGACGGCCTGAAGGGCATCGGGTTCGTCATCGGCAAGTTCGTCGCCCCGGCGATCGCCTGGTTCCTGAAGATGCAGGTCTCGGTCATCAACGGCTTCGCCGACCTGACCGAGGCGGCGAACAACTCCCCGCTGGGCGAGCTGGTCCCCGACGACGCGGCCGACAAGATCCGAGCCGTCGGCGAGGGTCTGTGGGACGTGGCGAACGGGCTGGAGTCGCTGGCCAAGGAGCCGAAGGTCGACACCGGCGCGGAGGTCGCCAAGGCTCAGGTGAGGGGCCTCAACACCGAGATCAAGGGGCTGAAGGGCAAGGTCGTCGAGGCCCGGGCCAAGGGCGACGACAAGGAAGTGAAGCGGCTCCAGGAGAAGATCGACAAGCTGCGCGACAAGAAGGTGACGGTCCGGGCCGACGTCCGCAAGACGGGCATCAACGGCATCCGGATCCGCGACATCGCGCGCGGCAACATCAAGATCTCCGCCTACGCCTCGGGCATCGCTTCGGCGCCGGGCGGGCTGGCGTGGGCCGGCGAGTCCGGCCCGGAGCTGCTGCACATCCCGACCGGCACGCGGGTGCTGAGCAACGCGCAGTCCAGGGCGGCGGTCAACCAGGCGCGGACCAGCTCGGGCGGTGGCGGGACGACCGTGCTGGCGAACTTCACGACCCGCCCGGCCCCGCCGCTGGAGTTCGCGAAGTACATGCAGGGCGAACTCGCCAAGCTGCGGAAGTCGCAGGGCGGGAAGTTCTCGTGGGAGAAGCGGTAAGGGGGGCACGGTGTCCGGAGTCCCGAACGTCAAGCTGGAGCAGTACCTCGGCGGAAGCTGGGTGGACCTGACCTCGCGGCTGATGGCGTTCGAGGACTACGGCACCCCGATGCAGATCACGCGCGGCGTGGGCACGTCGGGGGAGTGCGTGCCGGGCAGCTTCACCCTGACGCTGAACAACGACGACGGGAACCTTACCCCGCGGAAGGCTTCGGGCACCTACTACCCGGACCTGGTCCGCTACCGCCCGATCCGGCTCACGGCCTACATCGGCGGTGCGTGGCGGGGTCGCTTCGCCGGCTACGTCGACACCGAGACGCTGCGGTGGGGTGGGAGCGCCGAGGAGTGCTCGGTTGACCTGACCTGCACGGACGCTCTCGGCCTGGCGGGGAAGCTGCTGCGGTCGGTGGCGACCGAGGCGGCGGTGGCGCGCGGCCCGCTCGGCTACTGGCCGCTGACCGACGCGGAGGCGACCGAGGCGGCCGACCAGTCGGGCAACGCACTCCCGGGGCTGGCGGTGCAGCAGTACCAGACCGAGGGCGAGATCGCGTGGGCCTCCGGTGTGATCCTGCCCACCGACAACGCGGGCGGGATCGTCTTCACCCCGACCACCAACGGGGGCAAGTACCTGCGGTCGACGTCCGGCTTCGACCTCCCGGCGTCGTGGTCGGCATCGGTCTTCCCGACGCCGGCGGCGAAGGATGGCTACGTCTTCCAGGTCGGCACGGACTCCTACAGCATCGGCGTCTGGTACTCCACCAGCACCGGCAAGTTCTCGGCGATCGAGACCCTGCTCGACTCCTCCGGCGACCCGATCGACTACGTGATGTCGACCTCCACCTCGGCGTGGACCGGCGGCATGGAGACGCTGACGGTCACCGCGACCACGATCAAGCTGGGCAGCTCCGGCACGACCGGCACCCGGCACGCGTCGGAGACGATGCTCGGCTCGCTGGTGAGCGTCGGCGGGGCGCTGGCGGTCGAGTCGGGCCGGGCCCGGATGTACTCCGGCGAGGTCAAGCATCTGGCGCTGTGGTCCGGCTCGGTGCCCTCCGGTGTGGACACCGACACCCTGACCGGCCCGGCGGACCTCTTCACGATGTCGACGGCGGTGGAGACGCTGCTGGCCTGGTCGGGCGTCACCGCGACTGTGGTGGCGCTGGGCACCGACTGGCCGGTGGAGCTGGTCAAGACCGAGGGCACGACCGCGCTGGAGCTGCTGACGGGCTACGCGCTCGGGTCGCTGGCGCGGATCTTCGTCGACTGCGACGGGCAGGTGGCGATCGCGGCCTTCGACTACAGCCCGACGGCTGTCGTCGCCCCGTCGGCCGAGATCGACCCGACGGTGGAGTGGGCGGCGGACCCTGAGGGCGATGTGCGCTCGGTGACGATGACCTGGCCGGACGGCACGACCTACACCGCGACCGGGTCGACCGGCTCCGGGACGGCCGAGATCCCCGGGGCGCTCGCCTCGGCGGCGGGCCGGTCGGTGGCGGACTGGATGGTGGCGACGGCCGATGGCCGGCAGCGCTTCCCGGCCGCCCCCTACGACCTGATGACCCTGGCGAGCCCGGACGGTCTGGCGCTGCTCGAGGTGGGCACGGCGCTCCAGGTGCCGGGCCTGCCGTCGCAGCTGCCGTCCACGACCGAGACCGGGGTTACCGATCTGATCGTGGAGACCCTGGGCGTGGCCGAGTGGTCCCGGACCTTCACGACCTCGCCGGACACCCGCGAGAGGCTTTTCGTCGCAGGCGACTCGACGCAGGGCGTGGTGGGTGGCGGCTACCTGTCGGGGCCGCTGGGCCCGGAGACGGGCGCACAGGGCTCGCTGTGGGGCATCGAGGAGGTGACGGCCGCCAAGCTCAACGCCAGCGCCTACGCGGGCTCGGCGATGCAGGTCGGGCAGGCCACGGTCACCCCGTCGGCGCCGAACACCCCGACCTCGCTGGCGGTCACGTTCGCCACCGCTTTCGCCTCCACCCCGAAGGTGACGGTCACCCCGGTGACGGACAAGGTCTACTCGGAGGTGAGGGGCTGGGCGGCCACGTCGATCACGACGACCGGCTTCCTGATCTGGGTGAACCGCACGAACACGACGGCGACGGACCTGAGCTGGGCGGCGGTGATCTGAGTGGCGTACACCTTCACCGACGGCCCGGTGGCGACGGCGGCGCAGCTCAACACGCTGCTGCCGCCGATCGTGCCGCAGGCCGGGCTGGTCGTCATCACCCCGGTGGCGTCCACCCCGACCAGCGTGCGGGTCACCTTCCCGCAGGCCTACGCGTCCGCGCCGAAGGTGACCACCTCGCCGGTCACGATCTACCCCGGCACCGTGGTGAAGGGCACCTCGGTTTCCGACGTGACGGCGACCGGCTTCACGCTGTGGATCTACCGGACCAACACGACGGCCACCACGGTGTCGTGGCAGGCGTGGGGGACGCTGGCGGAGCAGTTCGTCGACGGTGAGCCGGCCTGGGCGACCCTGCTGAATGCAGGCGTCGGCGGGCTGGTGGCGAAGTCGGGTGTCGTGACGATCACCCCGACGTCGGCGGACGTGCCGAAGTCGTCGACGGTGACCTTCGCCGCAGCGTTCACCTCGGCGGCGGTCGTGACGATCACCCCGTCCTCGACGGTGGCCGGCGGGAACGTGTACGGCTGGTCGGTCACGGAGATGTCCGCGACCGGCTTCAAGGCGTGGCTGACCCGCGCGAACACGACCGCGACCGACCTTCAGTGGGTCGCCCTGGGGAGGGTGTGATGTGGGCTCAGGTGGACGGCGGGGCGGTGGTGGCGGTGAGCCGCGCGACCGTCTCGCCCGGACCGTCCTGGCTGCCGGTGCTCGTGGAGGACCGTCCGCCGGACACGCTGGCCTCGACGTGGGAGCAGGCGCCGCGGGTGGCTGACGGGCTGCCGGTGCTCGGCTGGCTGGAGCGGCCGTGGACGGCCGAGGAGCTGGCCGCGATGCCGCCGCTTCGGCTGCTGGAGCTGCGGGCGCAGGCGAACGCGGAGACGCTGCGGGCGCAGGCCGCCTCGGCGCTGGCCACGAATTCGGCCTACTTGGCGCTCGGCAGCCCGACGCAGGCTCAGGCGGTGGCTCAGGTGCGGATGCTCACCCTGGAGGTCTCCGCGCTGATCCGGCTGGCGCTGGGCCTGCTGGACTCGATCAACTGACCCACCCCCGAAGGAGTCTGATGCCACCCACCCCCGAAGGCGTCTCCTGGGTCGTCTGGCTGGTCGCGATCATCGCCACCCCGCTGCTGGGGGCGGCGGCCTCGATCGCGGTGGCACTGATCACCCGCCGCGACACCAAGCGCGAGCTTGGCGATCAGCGGGCCGAGCTGGTCGAGATCAAGCAGCACGCCTCCCGGTCGCTGGACCAGCTGGAGAACACGCACACCACGAACCTGCGCGACGACCTGGACAAGCTGACCGAGATCCTGCGGGACGGCATGGCGGCGATCCGGACCGACGTCGGCGGGCTGCATTCGGAGACCCGGGACCTGCGCCAGGACGTGGCGGGCATCCGGGCTGATGGCCGTCATGACCGGCGCAAGCTGGCCCAGCAGGAGAAGGCGCTCGACGATCATCTGTCCGAGGTGCCGCAGCTCGTCGAGCAGGTCCTCGCCTCGCACATCGGGGACTGTCCGCTGCGGCAGCAGCACGGCTCCTGACCACCCGCTCTCTACCTCCCGAGGAGGTCGCTTCACCATGCTCGCAACCGTCCGCGCTTGTGCCTACTGGCTGTCTCTCGGGTCGGGCTGGAACCGCCCGTGGCGCCGCCGCGCCGGATGGAGGGGTCATGCCTGACTCGACCACCCTCCGGACCGCTGTCGTCGACGCGGCCGGCCACCGGCTGCGCGCCGATGCCGCCGCCTCCTACCTGCGGATGCTGGCCGCCGGGATGCCGGCGGGCGGGGTCGACGTCTTCTCCCGGACGATGGCCGAGCAGGCCGCCCTGTACGAGCGGTACCTGCACGGCTCCGGCCCGGTCGCTGCCCGCCCCTCGCTCACGGCCCCGCACGTCGACGGCCGGGCGATCGACCTGCACACCACCTCGTCGGGCACCTACTCCCCGTCCGCCGCGCACGTCTGGCTGACGGCCGGCGGCGACGGGTCCAGCAAGCCGAAGGCGGGGGAGCGGCTGCGGGCGCACGCCTACGGCTGGTCGCGCACCGTCCCCTCGGAGCGCTGGCACTTCGAGTACGACCGGGCGAAGGACACCCACCGGGCCGCCGATCTGGCCGCCCGTCTGGGAGCGCTGGGCTACGGCACGCTGCCCGACTTCCAGTCCGCGCACGGGCTGGCCGCGGACGGCGTCGACGGGCCGCTGACGTGGGCCGTCCTGCTGGGCGACCCGACCCCGAAGGAGGAGCCCGTGCCGACGACCTCGCTCGACTTCACCGCGGCGCAGTACAACGTGCAGGCAAAGCGGTGGGGCGGCACCAAGTACCTGTTGGACGCGAAGTTCGTCCGGCACCAGCTCCAGCCCGCGGTGCTGTTCACGCAGGAGTCCGACGAGACGGCCCGGACGGCCATCGTGGAGCGCACCGGAA